>JAHRAZ010000097.1 GCA_020027475.1 Microthrixaceae bacterium | reverse complement strand
GTTTGTCACACCCTTTGTTTAGTTTCGATCATATGTTCGGGGTGTCGGGGTTGGAGCTTTTGGAGAGGATCCGTGTTGAGGTGTCGGCTTCGGCGGGTTCGGTGATGCCTTCGGTGGTTGGTTCGGTTGTGTGCACGCTCAAGAACACGGCTGCTGCGCCTGTTGGTGAGATGTCGGATGGTGAGCTGATGGGTGTGGCCACTGATTTGCAGCGTTGCCGGTCGTTGTTGGCGATCAGCGAAGCTCATGTGTCAACCGAGTTGGAAAACCGGGGCTGCACGGTTGCTGATCACGGTTTGAGGACTGCACAGTTCCTGGCCGTCGAACCGCAACAACCGCGTTCTGAGTGCCGACGGCGGGTTCGGGTCGCGAAAGTGTTGAAGGTCTGGTTTCCGCTGATCGATGAAGCGATCTGTGACGGTCGGTTGTCGTGGGAACACGCCGAGTTGCTCGTCGCTGTTTCCAACAGCCGTATCCGATCCGATCTCGCTGAGCTACAAGAGGCGATCATCGAGTTGGCGGAATCCACTGTGTTCGAACATTGGCGGAACCACCTTCGCAGCCTCTGTGCACTGCTTGATCAGGATGGCGGCCATGATCCAAAGAACGACATTTCGGCCAACAAATTGGTGATGACTCCCACCGAAGACGGCGTGTTCTTCAAAGGAGAACTCGTCGACGCGAACGCCGTGATCGCCACCGAAGCGATCGAGAAGGTCGCAGGCGAGTTGTTTCGCAAGTTCAGCCGCGACAAAGCAGTCGGCGGCTGCACCGAAATTCCGAGAACAGAAGTCCTCAACGCGTTGGCGCTGGTGGAACTGTGCCGACGCGCAAACGCCACCGACACCTCCAAATCGGTTCCGGGTTCCACCCTCGCATCAGTAGTGATCGAAACAGACGAAACAAACGACCCGACCCGCGACCTGATCACCACCAGCACAGGCCAACGTTTCACCGCTTCCCAAGTCGAAGAACTCCACTGTGACGCCCGCCTGCGAGCCGTGCTCACCAACAGTGCCGGTGTGCCGCTACACCTCGGCAGAGCCCGAAGACTCGCCTCAGCTGCGCAACGACAAACAATCCGGATCCGAGACGGAGGCTGCGTCTTCCCAAGCTGCGAAGCACCCCCATCATGGTGCGTGATCCATCACGTCACCCGATGGAGAGACAGTGGCAGCACCGACCTCGAAAACCTTGCATCGTTATGCCCACACCACCACGGACTGACCCACAGCCGCGGCTGGAACATGCGAGCCGGACCCGACCAAACCTTCCAATGGTCCACACCCCAACACAAAACCCTCAAAAGCCAACGCCACGGCCACATCCCCTGAAACCAGCCGCACCCGCAGCGCGCCGCACCCGAACACCCGGCGCGGGCGATTGCTTAGCTGGATTGCTCAGCCGGATTGCTCAGCCGGACCGGTCGGCAAGGCTGGCGGAAGGCTTCGCCGGAAGTATGGGCCACAGAGTCGGCTTCTTTTTGGCCGACAGGTCTTCCACCCAGCCAAACAGGATGCAGACCACCGGGATCAGTGCAATCTGCCAGAGGACCCGAACAATTGTTGATTGGTGCCCGGGAAAGGGAACTTCCACGACCAAGTACCAGATCATGGAGTGCCACAGATAGATGGTCAGGGAGCGACTACTGATCCAGTAGACAAGCGCCCGCACCCCGTGGCCTTGAAGCTTGGGTTCAAGCCAAGGTCGGATTCCCATCGCCACCGAAAGCCAGAACACGCCGAGGGCCATTCCGCCAAGACCCGCAATCACTATGTTGGAATTGTGGAAGCCAATGAAGGCCACGAAGCCGATCGGACCCGTTGCCCAGGCGATCGTTGCCCAACGACTCCGCATCACCGGAGCTGTGACGTGGTCCCTCATCCACGGCTTGGACCAACGATCGCGTAGCCATGGGCCGAGCACGCCGTCGTGTTGCAGGTAACCGAGTGACCAACAGATCGCGTAGAAGAACAGGGCGCCGACGCCTATGGGCAGCGTGAGCACCATGAGTGCGATCAGGGTGATCCAGTACTTCTTTCCGTGTCGAAGCTGCATCTTGCGCATCCAGCCGCCGAACAGCGACAGGATCAGGTGCATCTGGAGATACCACAGGGGAATCCAGGTGGCTTCGAGAATCGTGCCTGCACCAGGGCCTTCGGGCCCGTTGAATGACAACACGGGCATGATGAAGCCGATCCATGAGATCGGTTTGACCTGAGAGAGCACGCCGAGGGATCCCCACAACACGATCAGCGCCAGAACGTAAACCCAGTAGGGGAACAGGATCCGTCGGTAGCGGTCGATGATCACCGATTTGGTCGGGCGTCGTTCGATCGAGGCGGCGTAGAGCGATCCCGCGATGAAGAACATGAGGGGCATCGCCGTGAACGAGGTGAGTACCCACTCCGAGGTTGCGTGATAGAGCACAACGCGTGCGAGCGCGAACGCCCGGAGGACATCCAGATAGACGCTGCGCGTTCTCGTTTTCCCCACTGCGTGTCCCTCCGAAGCCGACTTGGGGGACCATCGGTCACCTGTTGTCGGCCGCGCTGACCGCCAAGCCAGCTTTCAGCCAGTAACAATTGTGGACTTAGTCGGCCGGTGATTCCAATAATGGGGCAACTTCGCCTAATCGTCTCAGTTCTGACACGCCCTCAGGAACCGCGATGCCGTCGACTTCTTCGAGGGCCCAAGTGAGATCATGCGGTATGTGGATCCCCCGGCCGCCCAATTCCACAACCGGAATCACATCGGAGCGCATCGAGTTGCCGACCATCACGAATTCCCGTGGCTCGATTCCGTGTTCTGCCAAGATTCGAGAGTAGGTCTGCGGATCCTTCTCGCTCACGATGTGGACTCCGGTGAACAAGTCAGCCAAGCCCGATCCAGCCACCTTCGACTCCTGGTGCAGGAGATCTCCCTTGGTCACCAGGATCACGGGCCATCTCGCCACAAGGCCCTCTACCGCCTCGCGAACACCTTCGATTACTTCCACCGGGTGATCCATCAGTTCCTTGGCCCACTCCACGATCTGTTGGATGGTGGTGGCATCCACTTCGGAAGCTGAAACTTCGATCGCCGTTTCGATCATGGAGAGCGCGAATGCCTTCACGCCGTAGCCCAGTGTCTTCAGGTTTCGGCGTTCCGCGGCGATCAAGCGCTCGACCGCTGCATCGGAATCGACCCAGTCCGAGAGCAGGTCAGCCATTTTGGCGGTGGTGGTCACGAAATGGGTCTCGCTCTCCCAGAGGGTGTCGTCTCCATCCAGGCCGATCATGCGGGGAGTCATGTCGGCGACGCTAGCGTGATGGTCGTGGTAGTCACCCCAGAGTTGGCCCGTGCCGCACCGAAGGTCCTCCTTCATGATCATCTCGATGGAGGACTACGGCCGCAAACCATCATCGAGTTGGCCTCGGAGTACGGCTATGAGGGTCTCCCCACCACCGAGGTGGATGAGCTGGCGAGGGCGGTGCAGCGGGGTGCCAACCGCCGGGACCTCGAGCTCTATCTGCAGACATTCGCTCACACGATTGCCGTGATGCAGAACCCCGAAGCCATTCGAAGAGTGGCGTTCGAGTGCGCCGAGGACCTGTCACTCGATGGAGTTGTCTACGCCGAGGTTCGAATGGCGCCTGAGCTCTGCACCGAGGAGGGCATGAACCTCGACGAGATTGTCGAGGCGATTCTGGCCGGCTTTGCAGAAGGCGAGATGGCGGCGGCCGCGGCCGGTCGACCGATCGTGGTTCGCATGCTCGCGACCGCCATGCGAACGGCTGCTCGATCCGCTGAGATCGCCGAGCTGGCTCTGAGGTTCCGCGACAAGGGAGTGGTCGGCTTCGACATCGCTGGTGCAGAGGCGGGATACCCACCGTCCAGGCACATGGACGCCTTTGACCGGATTCGCCACGCTCATTCCCATCTGACCATTCACGCCGGCGAGGCGTTTGGCCTGCCATCCATTTCCGAAGCCATTGGCTACTGCGGCGCGGAACGGTTGGGACACGGAGTACGGATAGTCGATGACATCGAGATGACAGCCGACGGTCCGGTTCTGGGTGAACTGGCGAGTTTTGTGCGTGATCGGCGGGTGCCCCTGGAAATGTGTCCAACCTCCAATGTCCACACAGGTGCGGCATCCTCCATCGACGAGCACCCGATCGGGATTCTGATGGATCTGGCGTTTCGGGTGACCGTGAACACCGACAATCGTCTCATGAGCGGCGTGAGCCTCAGCGACGAGTTCACGCTGCTCGGGATCCACTTCGACGTTGATCTTGTACGTATGAAGTGGCTGACGGTGAACGCCATGAAATCGGCCTTTATCCATTTCGATCAGCGACTCGCCTTGATCAACGAAGTGATCAAGCCCGGGTTTGCCGAGCTCGGAGACAATCAATGACTTACGATTCGATGACCGCCAGAGACCTGGCAGCCATGATCGATCACACCATCCTCAAGCCGGAATCGAATCGCTCCCAGGTTGATCGCGCTGTCGCCGAAGGTGTGACGGCCGGTTGTGCAACGGTTTGTGTGCAGCCCGCCTGGGTTCCACACGCCTTCGAGGTGGCGGGTGGTCGCGTTCCAATATGTGCGGTTGTCGGATTCCCGCACGGCGCCAATCTGTCCGAGACAAAGGCCTCCGAAGCTGCAGCGGTGGTTGCCCAGGGTGCGGCAGAGGTCGACATGGTGGCTGATCTGGCTGCGCTGGCCGACGGTGATGATCGCGCTGTTGCCGCAGACATCGCACGTGTTCGGGCGGCCGTACCTCATGTGATCCTCAAAGTGATCCTGGAGTCAGCCCTGTGGAGTCCCGCACAGTTGAGGGCAGCATGCTCAGCAGCGGTGTCAGCCGGCGCGGACTTCGTGAAGACTTCCACGGGATTCCATCCATCCGGCGGTGCGTCCCCCGAAGCGGTGGAGTTGTTGAGGTCCACCGTGGGTAACCGAGCCAAGGTCAAGGCATCGGGAGGAATCCGGACATTGAGGGATGCGGAAACAATGATCGTTGCCGGGGCCGACCGCCTCGGCATGTCCGCTACGGCCGCGATTCTGGCTGAATTGTCGAGCTGAGTTCGGCGGTGAGTTGATTCAGGCGCCCCCGAGCGGCTTCCCGTGCCGCCTCGGGCGAGGTGATCACCTTCTCGATTGCCTCGCAGTAATATTTGGACTTGGGTTCGGTGCCCGACGGCCGCAGAACCACTCGGGTGTCGTCCTCCAACCACAGGCGGATCACATCGCCGGCCGGCTGGTCCTGCCTGACCACGTCCAGACCGATGAGTTGGGTGGGCGGATCTTCAGCCAGCCGATCTGCGGTGGCCACCAGTTTCTCCCGCCAGTCGGCACCGGTGAGTCGAATGGAGCCATTCGCGGTCACGTGTGCGCCGTGGGTTCGAGCCAGGCCGTCCAGGACGTCCCAGACCGAGCGTCCTTCGCCTTCGAGACGGTTGGCCATGTCCGCAGCCACCACGGCGGCTGATATGCCGTCTTTGTCCCTGGTTGTTGCCCCGATGGCGTACCCAAGTGCCTCCTCGTAGATCAGCACCTGGCGCCACTGTGGGTGCTCCAGAGCGGGTCGGCACAACCATTTGAATCCGGTCAGGGTCTCGGAGAAATGGGCGCCTGCTTCGGCGGCCATTGCCCCGAGCAATCGTGAGGAGACCACAGTGGTAGCGAACAACAGATCCGGGGTGCCGCGAAGGTGATGCAAGAGGTGTTCGCACAGCACGGCGCCGGTCTCATCGCCGGTGAGCGCAGACCATGTGCCATCGGGTCGTTCCGCCGCCAGGGCCAGGCGATCCGCGTCGGGGTCGTTGGCGAGCGCCAGCACAGCGCCGCTGTTTGCCGCCAGAGCCAGCAGTTCGTCGAGGGCTCCGGGTTCTTCCGGGTTGGGAAAGTTGACCGTGGGAAATTCGGGATCCGGTTGCTCCTGATCGGCCACCTGCATGACCCGACCGAATCCTGCCTCCCACAACGTTTGCCCCAGCAGGGGAGCGCCAACACCGTGCAGCGACGTGGCAACCAGAGTCACCGGTTCAGGGGGCGCCGAACCAACTAGCGACTTCGCAGCCGTTACGTAGGCAGCGACCAGATCTGAATCGCCGTGCGCAGGGCCCACCTGCCGGATGGGTGCGGCATTGCCGACGGCCGGGATCAACACACCGTCGGTGACCGAGTCCTCGATGGCATCGGCGATTGCCCGGTCGGTGGGAGGAATGATCTGGGCGCCGTCACCCCAATAGACCTTGATGCCATTGTCCTCGGGAGGGTTGTGGCTTGCGGTCACAACGACTCCTGCTGCGCAGTTCAGGTGCCTCAGGGCGAATGCAACGAAGGGTGTCGGAGCCGGCCCGTCCACGACGTGTACCGGGATCCCGTTGTGGCTGAGTACATTCGTCATTTCGGCGAGGAAATCTGCCGAGCCGTTTCTCGCGTCCCTTCCGATGATCACCCCGCGGTTGCGTGATTCAGGCTCGGCAACGAGCAGATGTCGGGCCAGTCCGGCCGCGGTTTGTCTGGCCAACAGTCGGTTCATCTGCATCGGGCCGGGTCCGACCCGCCCGCGGATACCCGCAGTACCGAACTGCAATCTGCCGCCGAACATCGACTCGAGTATCCCAATGTCTGCTGAAGCGATCACCGCTGCGACTTCCGAACGAGTTTGGGGATCGGGGTCGGCATCCATCCATCGCGTCGCGGCCGCGATCAGGACATCAAGTGGCGAGTGGCTCATTTTGGTGCTTCCGTCAGGACCGCCCGCAAGAGCGTGACCAGTCGGTCGGCACTGGCGGCTCCGGCGGCCAGCACCTCGCCGTGGTCGAGATCATTCTGAAGTCCAGCAGCGAGATTTGTCACCAGGGCAACTCCGAACACCTCAGCCCCGAGATGTTTGGCAGCGACCGACTCCAGAACCGTGGACATCCCGACCACGTCGGCTCCCATGCCGGCCAGCATTCGAATCTCTGCCGGCGTTTCGTAGCTCCCACCGAGCAGGCCGGCGTACACACCGTCAACAGCTTCGGCGTCAGCTGCATGGGCCGCGGCGCGCAGACGCGGGCTGTAGATGGCCGACAAATCCACGAACCGGCCGCCGAGTTGCGGCGGCGGCCCAACTCCGGCCATGGCGTTGGTACCTGTCAGGTTCAACTGGTCGGACAGGATCACGGCACTTCCCACTCCGACCTCAGGCCTCAGGGATCCTGCAGCGTTGGTGAGTACGACAGTCGAGCAACCGGCCAGCACGGCCGTTCTCACCGCGTGGACAACGGTGTGAGGAGGATGTCCCTCATACAGATGGGATCGCCCGGCCATCACCAGCACTCGGGATCCGCCGACGTCGAGCGCGGTGATGGTGCCTCCGTGACCGGCAACGCTGGGTGCGGGAACACCTCCGAGGCCATGCATGGCCATACGGTCGATCGGCTCGCCGAGAGCTTCCCCGACCGCGATCCACCCGGATCCGAGTACGACCGCGGCTGACGCCTCGCCCAGCCTTTCGCGAAGTTCCCCGGCATCGTTTGCGGCGAGCTTCCATGGGTCGTCTGCGCTGTTCAGTTCGGTCATTGGTGCCTGCCGGTGCGTTGTTGGATTGTTCCGTGGTTTGCTGAAAGTGTCGCAGCAATGCAGGTCGTTCTGACGGAGGTCAGCGAGTTTCTGACGGAGGTCAGCGAGTTTCTGATGCGAGTTGGTCTGTCGGTGCGACGACGTGTTGGCCAAACTACCCAGCTCTGCCGCGTGACCGATGGGTCCTTGGGTAACTACCCTCGTCTCCTGTCCGGAGCTCCAGCAGAGCTGGGGTGTGGCCAGGGGGCCAATGCGGTTTGCAGACACTAGAACCACAACTCGAACCTGAATCACCAAAGCGTCGGTCGATGCGCGGCCATGGACTGCTCGTCTTCTTGCTCCTCGGGATGATTCCGCTGGCGATCTTGCTGATCCAGACCAAGTGGGGAGTGCTCTTCGGGATCGGCCTCGCAGTTGTTGCGGGGATTGGCCTGTGGATCACCAACAGGGGATTTGCGTTCATCGAACTGGCAGCCTTCCTGATTCACTTCGATGGTTTTGGGTTTGGACCGATGCGGATGGGTCGCATGGTGGCTGGGGCCGCCGTTCTGCTGATTATCTACAAGCTGCTCGTGGAGAAATGGCGTCCACCCGCGATTCCCGCGCGTCACTGGCTTCCACCGCTCGCCCTGATGACGTGGGCTGTCTTCTCCGGTGCTTGGTCACACGACGTCGGCGGCTTCGTCTTCTTCCTGGGTTTCCTGGGTCTGGGATTGGCCTTCTTCGCCACGACAGCGTTTTTGCTCGACTCCTATGAGATGGTGGCCAGGTACCTTCGGGCGTATTGGTATGGGGGATTGTGGGGCTCCCTGGCCGGGGTCTGGGCTCTTGTCATCGGAACACGCTCTGTCGGATTCGGAGCCGATCCGAACTTCTTCGGACTCCTCGCTGCATCCATGATTCCGCTCACCGTGTACTACCGGCGGCAAGCGCAGACCGCACGCGAAAAGTGGTTCTACACATTCGTGGTGTTGTTCGTGTTTGCCGGGGCCGCTGGAGCGGGTAGCCGATCCGGAATCATCGGTGCGTGTGTTGCGATCGTTGGCACCATGGTGACCAAGCCGGGTCTTTCCGGCCCCCGTCGCGCGCGCGTGGGAGTGGGGGCGATCGTTCTGGCGGCAGTGGCATTCATCGTGATGTTCGTTGCGAATCCAGCGAACCTCGAGCGGGGTTTCTCTGACCGTGGTGCCGGTCGCCTCGACTTCTGGACAGTCACCGTCGACCTCGTGAAGGACAACCCGGTTATCGGCTACGGAGGAGGCCAATTGAGCAGGGAGATCACCCCCAAGCTCGCCACCACTCCCGGGGTGCAGGCGGTCTCGGATACTCGCGACTCAGTGTCGTCGCACAACACATGGCTGGACATCACGGGTGACCTGGGTCTGATTGGCCTCGGCATATTCGTGTCCCTGGTCCTGATTGCGCTGTGGGGATTCATGAGGCCGCGGTGGAGTGCAACCAAGGACATTTCCACAACCCTGTTCGTGATGATGTTGCCTGTCCTGAGTAGCTCCAACTTCTTGCCATTGCTGAACAACAAACTCTCCTGGAGCCTCATCGGGATCTCAGCCGCGCTCCAAACACCTTCGTGGGGAGCCAGATACTCCGGTTATTTCGCGTCATCCGGGGGGCAAACGCCATTGGAAGACGAATGGCGGGAGACTCACCTGGCTCGATGGGATCTGCGGATATCCAGACGATTCCGAATCTATGTGCTCTTCGGTGCTGTGATCGGTGGACTCGTGTTCGG
>JAHRAZ010000064.1 GCA_020027475.1 Microthrixaceae bacterium | reverse complement strand
TCATATGGAGTTCCCGCTCGATGCTCGATGTGATCCATTTCATGCCACGGACGCCCGCGGCCCACCCGGTTCTTGATCACCTTGGCCAACTGCCAGGCGAGTACTCCCGCCCCGAGCACCCCCAGCGCCGTACGACGGTCCCGCCGAAATCGCCAGATTCCTGCACCCACGGCCACCGGTCCCCACAGAGAGCCGAGCTGCATCGGGATCCACAGCGGCCGCTCGAAGAAGTGAGGAGTGTTGTTCATCAGCCGGAACAGCTTCGCCTCCCAGTCGGGAACCCCCGCCGCGGCAAGTCGGGCACCGGCACCCACAACCGCTGCCCCCACCAGCACTCGCCCGGCGAGCACCTCGGCCGACTCGGGTACAGGAGGTGATCGGAACATGATTGCCGACGCTACCGGATTTCATCCCTGCGCCCGTTCCACGGTTGTAGCGTTTCGGGCGTCGTGAGCACCTCTGACACAACCTCCACAGACACCGCCGGACCTACGGGAAACAGTGCCTCCACCGCGACCACCGCATTCCCTGGTATCAGGGCGACCCCGGATTCGATTTCGACCGGCAGGCGGACCGCTCTGTTCGACAGCAGCGAACGCATCAGCGGTTATGAACGATCGCCGGAGGACCTCCTGCGGTTCCTGACGTTCCTGGCCGCCAGCCTGGTTGTTCTCTTCGTGAGCACGGTACTCACGAAGTCGACAGTCGAATTCGAACAGTCAGTGGTGGAGCTGGTCGGCATCAGTTCATCGGCGGCCATTCAGATCCTCTACGGAATGCTGGTGGTGCTCGCGGCTGCCGTTTCGATACTTACGGTTGTTGTTCCGTTGATCACCAGGCGGTTCCGACTGTTTGGCTACGTCGTGGCCGCAAATCTCCTGGCAGGACTTCTGATGGGATGGATCGACTCCCTGGTCGCCGATTCCACTGCGGTGACGAACCAGTGGGCAGTCCAATCCGGGATCCCGGATGTGGGACCCGACGGAATCGTGATTGCCCAGGCGGCGGCAGCGTTTTCCGTGTTCTCTCCGTTCATCACCGCAGGTTGGCGAAAGACGCTGTGGGTGATCCTCGCAATCCTCGTGTTCCTTCAGATGACTGTGACCGTTCACCCACCCCTGAGCACAGCCGCTGCCCTTGTTGTCGGTCCACTCGCCGGCAGCGCAATCTTGCTTGCATTCGGGCGGCCCAGCTCCCGACCGACCATCGACGCGATCATCACCGCTCTGAGAGCCAACGGATTCTCCGCTGCAGACCTCCAGCCCGCGGATGTGGACGCGAGGGGATCCACTCCGTACATCGCAACGCTGGACGACGGTACGAGATTGTTCGCCAAGGTGCTCGGTGCCAACGAGCGGGCAGCCGACCTCATGTTTCGTTACTACCGCCGGTTCCGCCTGAAGAACGTGGGTGATGAACCGCCGGACAGTTCGCTCAGGCGCACCGTGGAGCACGAGGCACTGGTCGCCCTCTCTGCCAGGGACCGGGGAATCAGGACTCCCCGTCTCCGCACGGTGAGCAGTGTGGGATCCGACTCCTTCCTGCTGGCGTATGAACTCATCCCCGGGCGATCACTGGACTCCGTGGACGAATCAGAAGCCACAGACGAAGTGTTGGACGAACTGTGGCACGAAGTGCTGCTACTTCAGGAAATGCGAATTGCGCACCGCGACCTGAGGCTCGCGAACGTGTTCCTCGATGACCACGCAGAACCCTGGATAATCGACTTCGGCTTCTCCGAGGTGGCCGCACCCGACGACCTGCTCAATGCCGACATCGCCCAACTGCTCACCTCACTCGCGCTGATGGTCGGAGTCGAGCGGTCGATCGATTCAGCAGTGGGCGTCCTTGGCGAGAAACGAGCGTGCGCGGCTCTCGGTCGGCTGCAAACCGCCGCACTCAGCGGTGCAACACAGGGCGAACTCAAGGAGCAACCTGGTTTGCTCGACAAATTGCGAACGGGTCTGGCACTCCGATGCAGTCAGGATGACTTCGAAATGGTGCCGCTGGTCCGTTTCAAACCATCGAACGGACTCGTTCTCGCGGGCGCCGTGGCGATCACCTACCTGCTGATGCCAATTCTCGCGGGCGCGCCGGAGTTCATTGACGTGCTCTCCGCAGCCCGATGGCAGGGCACGATCAGCATCGCGATCGCGGTGTTCATCGGATTGATGGGAGCCGCGCTGGCCCTCAGAGGTGCATCACGGCGTCCACTCGCGCGAACTCCAACGTTCCTGTTGCAATTTGCCAGTGCTTTCGCCACCACCACAGCACCGGCCCGATATGGCGGCGACACGCTTCAGGTGAGATTCCTGATGCGGCACGGCCTCGAAGAAGACGAGGCATCTCAGGCCACTGCAACAGCCAGAATGAGCCAAGGCGCCATCCACGCGGCGCTGCTGATCGTGTTCGCCGCAACTGTCGGCTCCCAATCGCTGATCCGCGACGGAGTGAACAGCCAAGTCCTGGTGAGGGGAGGGATAGCGGTGGCAGCTGTGGCAGCGATTGCCTTGGCCCTGCCATCGGTTAGGCGGCGGGTCTCGGAACACTTCCAAGCCCTGCGCCACCGCACCGGAGGCAGAGTCGCCCGGCTCTTCTCGTCACCAGGCGCATCGGCGGCAATCCTGATTGGCTCGAGCCTCTCGGTTGGGATGCACGTTGCAGCTTTTCAGATTTCCTCGGATGTGCTCGACCTCGAACCAGGGTTGGCGGTTGTCGGAGCGGTGTATCTGGTCGGTGCAGTGGTGGCCTCCATAGCACCGACACCCGGTCACCTGGTCGCCATTGAGCTGGCCCTCGCGATCGGACTGGTGGGCGTCGGGGTGAGCGCCGCGGCCGCCGTTGCCTGTGTCCTGATGTACCGCGCAATCAGTTTCTGGCTCGTCGTGCTGGCCGGGTGGGGTGCATTCAACTGGCTACGAACCAACGACCAGATATAGGCACCCAGTGCTACCGGCATCCTCCCGGGGTGGCCTGCCCCACTGCCGTTCAGCTGCTCCTCAGACCGTCTTCAGCCCGGCCGCGATCGCCGGAAGCGTCCGATTCAACAGCGACCCGCCCGTCTCCCACGCATCCCAAATCGCACGGATTCCGAGAACCATCTCCCGCATCCGGGCCACAGGCCTGATCCACGGCATGGAATATCGCTGCTCGATGTGCGGCCGGATCCGGGAACCAAGTCCGAGAGTCATTCGCCCGCGAGTCGTGGTTTGGAGATCCCACGCTGCATTGGCGAGGGTCATCGGAGTTCGGGCGAATGCGATGGCGATCGCCGTGCCCAGTTCGATGGTGGAGGTGTGTTCGCCGGCCACCGCAAAGCGGCGCACCCGCAGGCACACCTTCTCCGTCTACGGGTGCGAGTCCTACGCCCCGGATGTTCCGATTCGTCGGAGGACTTCGAGCGGAACCGACGGCTGACCCACGCCCAGATGCCAGCAGAGCGCGATGGCGTAGCCGAGTGCCCCTCCGCCGACGATGTCCAGCGGAAGGTGCGCCCCGGCGTCGATTCTGGCCAAACCCACCAGCACTGCCACTGCGTAGGCCGCAACCCGCATTGGCCTCGTCAGATATGGGCTCAGCACTGCTGCCAGAGCAAACGCAATGGCAGAGTGCCCCGATACGAAGCCCAGGCCTTCCTGGGGAGTGCCCGACTTGAATGTCAGGTCCTGGATTTCCTCGAACGGCCTGCCGCGTTCGATCGTCCACTTCACCATTTTCGCAAGCTGCCAGGCGATGACCGGAGCCACGATGGAGCCGACCCACGGTCTCCAGGTACGCCAGCGAAGCCATGCGACGAGGGCCACGAGCACCGGTCCGAACAGACTGCCGAACTGCATCGGGGCCCACAGAACACCGGGCAGCCAAGCGGGACCGGAGTTCAGGAAATCGAACAGATCCACTTCCCACTGCGGGAGTCCCCCGACCGCAACCAGTGTGGTCAGACCCAACACCCCCAAGGACGCCAGGATCTTGAGCCAGAGGTCGTGTGGCCGGACCCACAGGGTCTGCGGATACGGCTGCGATGGTCCCGTCATATCCGGCGGCTTCCCATGAATGCCCAGATGATTCCGAATCGACCGTCACGGTCAACCCTCGGAGTACGATCCGATCCGACAATGACCACCGTCAATCCTCCTGCAGTTACCGATCATTCACTTCTGTCACCAGACAGTATTGACTTCCTCGGAGCCAGAGAAGAAGTGATCGGGTACGTCCGGTCTCCCCGGGATGTACTTCGCGCAGCTGCTTCGGCGTCACCGCCCTGATCGTGGTGTTGACCACCCGATACCTGCGGGACTCGCTCGACACAATCGAGATCGACCTGAGCGCGTTGCTCGAACTGCCCTGGGCCCGAGCGACTTTCGTACGGGCCGACCTTTGCGGCTCAGGTAGCCTCATCCTTCGCCAGCAGGTCTCGGCGGAATGGCGTTGAACGTTCGTTATCTCCAGCGGGCCGGCACCGACGGTGCCGTCGCCACCGCAGGTGTGGGTCTCAACGCGGTTGCCGGAATCATCGGACACATAGCCCTGATTGTGGTGTTCATAGGCTGGGCCGGCCGGGACGCCTTCGAGAACGTCAGCCTTCCCTCGCCTGAGGCCTTCCTGATCGGAATCGCCGTGGTTGCATTGATTACCGCTCTGGCAATGCTTGTTCCGCGCACACGCAGACTGGTCACGGAGCAGTTGTTCCCGATCATCGCCAAATCCACCCGCGGGCTTGCAGCGGTCCTGCGTTCCCCGGGAAAACTTGTTCTGCTGCTCGGTGGATCCACACTGGTCACACTGAGCTACGCAATCGGATTCTTCTTAGCCGGCAAGGCATTCGAACTCGACGAGCGGTTCGCGGTTGTGGCCGCCGTCTACCTGGTGGGTGCGGCCGTCGCCACGGCGGCTCCGACACCCGGAGGATTGGGTGCCGTCGAAGCCGCATTGATCGCCGGGCTCGTGGCGGCAGGGATCGACAAGGAAATCGCTGTTCCCACCGTGTTCCTCTATCGTCTGGCGACGTTCTGGTTCCCGATCCTTCCGGGCTGGGGAGCCTTCACGTGGCTTCGCCGGACCGATCGGCTCTAGCACTCCGAGCGTTGGGCAGATGGTCAGGCTCTGGTTGAGTACATCCGCTCCGGAGCTACCCGGGGTTTCCCACCGGGAACGCTTTTCGGACCACCCCGAACCCCCAGATACACTCCGGAGACGGCGCAGGCCTCAGGTCATCGACCGGGCGACCTGCACACCGCAAAGATCCAGGAGGACGGGTGCGAAAGCTCGAGGCAGTCATCTTCGACACCGACGGTGTCCTAACCCAGACCGCTGCGGTCCATTTCACCGCCTGGAAGGACGTTTTCGATCCTTTTCTGGCCACACATGCTGCCAGTGATTCTGCAGCGCCCTTCACCGATGCCGACTACCGCCTGCACGTCGACGGGATCGGGCGCTACGACGGTGTCGATGCATTCCTGCGCTCCCGGGGTATCGAACTGCCCCGCGGTGGCCCTGATGATTCCCCCGGCGACAGCACGGTCTGCGCCGTGGGCAACCGGAAGAACGCGGCCTTCGAAGCCGCTGTGGAGCGCTACGGCGTACTTCCGTACCTCACAACCAAGCGCTTCATCTCCGCACTCCAGGACGTTGGTATTGCCTGCGGAGTGATCTCGGCCAGCAAGAACTGCATGAAGGTCCTCGAAGCGGCCGGGATGGCCGACCTCTTCGAGGTTCGCGTCGACGGCCTGGACCAGGCCGAGATGGGGTTCCCGGGCAAACCCGCTCCCGATGTGTTCCTGGAAGCCGCCAGCCGCCTGGGAGTCGATCCCGTAAATACCGCCATCGTCGAGGACGCCATCTCCGGGGTGGAAGCCGGCCGAGCCGGTGGCTTCGGCCTTGTGGTTGGCTTCGATCGCACCCGCAACCCCGAGCCGCTGGCCCGGTTCGCAGATCTGGTGGTGCCCGACGCGGCGGATCTCGAGGTGGTGGAAGCCGATGGTGGGTACGGAATTCAGCGAGCCGTGCCGGCCCGGGCCCGACTGCTCGATCTGCCCGAAGCCCTCGTCGACCATGATCTCCAGCGCCAGTTGACCAAAAAGAACATTCCTGTGTTTCTGGACTATGACGGCACACTCACCCCGATTGTCGACCGGCCGGAGGATGCTGTGATTCCGCCGGCAACCCTGGCTGCCCTGGAGTCCCTGGCCGAGGTGACGGTGGTGGGCATCATCAGCGGCCGGGACCTCGCAGACGTCATGGACATGGTCGGAACCGAGATGATCTGGTTTTCCGGCAGCCACGGCTTCGACGTGCGATCACCCGACGGTTCCCGTCAGGAATTCGAAGAAGGAGCGGAGGCACTGCCGGCACTCGATGCTGCCGATAAGACCTTGGCCACTGCCCTCAGTGGCATCGAGGGGGCCTGGGTCGAGCGCAAACGCTTCGCGATAGCTGTGCACCACCGGGCCACACCTGAACACCTGATCGGTGATATCGAGAGCGAAGTCGCTGCGGCGGCCGACGAGCACGAAGCCTTGCGTATGACCGGCGGCAAGAAGATCTTCGAGCTCCGGCCGGCCATCGACTGGGACAAGGGCAAAGCCGTCCAGTGGCTCATGGATGCCGCCGGACTGGACCCCGACGAGACACTGCCGGTGTTCATCGGCGACGACGTGACCGACGAGGACGGATTCACCCAAGTACGAAACACGGGCGTTGGCATTGTGGCGGGAACCGAAGACAGGATCACCGCGGCGCACGATCGCCTCGACAACCCCGAGGCAGTGCGAGTGTGGCTGGAAGATCTGACGGAGAGATTGGCGGAGCGGTGAACGAATGGTCGTGGACCTACGAGGGATACATCCCGGGTCAGGAAGGTCAGCGGGAGGCACTGTGCACTCTGGGCAACGGCTACGTTGCCACGCGCGGTGTGCTGTCGGAATGCCATGCCGACGACATCCACTATCCCGGCACCTACCTGGCAGGAATATTCAACCGGCTGACCACCGAGGTGTCGGGCCACGAAGTCGTCAACGAAGCCCTCGTGAATGCGCCCAACTGGCTGCCGATGCGGTTTCGCATCGAAGGTGGTGACTGGTTCTCACCCGATTCGGACACCGTGGATGACCATCACCTGGAGCTTGACCTGCACCGCGCTGTGCTCACTCGCCGCAGCGTGCTGACCGATGGGGACGGGCGACGGCTGGGCGTCACGACAAGGCGATTCGTCAGCCTTTCGGATCCCCACATCCTCGCGCTCGAGACCACCTATCTACCCATGAACTTCTCAGGTGCGGTGGAAATCGAATCGGCACTGGACGGCACGGTCCAGAACACGGGCGTTGCCCGATACAACTCCCTCGACACCGATCATCTGGAGCACGTCACCTCGGAGATCGTCTCCAATGACCTGATGCTGCTCGAAGTACGCACAAACGACTCGGGGATCACCATCGCCGAAGTGGCACGGACATGCCTGTTCTCAGCCGGCGAGCCGATCCCCTGCGAACGCAACTCAAGCACCGGGCACCGCCACGTGAGCCAGATCCTTTCCCTTGATGCCGTAGAAGGCCAGGAGATAACGGCGGACAAGATCGCGGCCATCTACACGTCTCGCGACCAGGGCATCTACTCCCCTTCCGAGGCGGCGATCAGGATCGCGCAGGTCGTCCCCGGCTTCGACGAACTTCTGGAGCGCCACATCACCTCCTGGGCACACGCCTGGAATCGCAGCCGGATCACGCTGAGGGGGGACGTCGGACACACCGCCCGCATCCTCAACCTGCACATCTTCCACCTGTTGGCCACTGTGTCGAAGAACACCACTGAACTCGATGTCGGCGTTCCAGCGCGCGGGTTGCATGGTGAGGCTTACCGCGGTCACATCTTCTGGGATGAGCTGTTCATCTTCCCTTTCCTTACCCTTCGGGTCCCCGAACTCACCCGAGCGCTGCTGCGCTACCGGGCACGCCGACTGGATCAGGCACGAGAGGCAGCGGCGGCAGCCGGATATGCCGGAGCCATGTTTCCCTGGCAATCGGGTAGCGACGGGCGTGAAGAAACCCAGACCCTGCACCTGAATCCCGATTCCGGCCACTGGCTGCCCGATGCTTCCCACCTCCAGCGCCACATGAACGCCGCAGTCGTGCTCAATGTCTGGCGATACTGGCAAGCCACCGCCGACTTGGAGTTCATGCGCTTCTGGGGCGCTGAGATGGTGCTCGACATTGCTCGATTCTGGGCGAGCGCGTCCACCTACAACCACTCCCTCGACCGTTACGAGATCAAGGGGGTGATGGGTCCCGACGAGTACCACGAGGGATACCCCGACCGCGACGAACCGGGTCTCGACAACAACGCCTACACAAATGTGATGGCCGTGTGGTGCCTCTGTCGCGCTCTGGACGTGCTCGAAATCCTTCCCAACCCCCGCCGCATCGAACTCATCGAGAAGCTGAATCTCACCCACGAGGAACTCGACCGCTGGGGCGACATCAGCCGCAAGATGCGGATCTGCTTCCACGGCGACGGCATCATCAGCCAGTTCGAGGGATACGAGAAGCTCGAGGAACTCGACTGGGCCGGATACACGGAGCGCTACGGCAACATAGGGCGCCTTGACCGCATCCTCGAGGCGGAAGGCGACACACCCAACCGATACCAGTTGGCGAAGCAGGCTGACACGCTCATGCTCTTCTACCTGCTCACTTCTGCGGAACTTGCCGACCTGTGGGACCGGCTCGGGTACGAACGCAACGCCGACATGATCCCCCGAAATGTCAAGTACTACGAGAATCGCACCTCGCATGGCTCGACGCTGTCAGTCATGGTGCACGCGTGGCTGCACAGCCGCCTGGATCGAAGCAAATCATGGGAACTGTTTCGTGATGCTCTGGATTCGGACATCAACGACGTGCAGGGGGGAACCACACGCGAAGGCATTCACCTGGGCGCGATGGCGGGCACGGTGGACCTGATCCAGCGTTGTTATGGCGGCATCGAAACCCGAGAAGACGTGCTCTTCATCAACCCCAGCCTGCCTGACGAATTGCATGAACTCCAGTTCGCGATCAACTACCGGCGCCAGTCCATCGAACTCCAGATCAGCCACGAGCACATCTGCGTGCGACTGGCAAAGGACACTGGTCAGGTCGCCCCTGTGGCGCTCGACGTTCGAGGCGAATACACGGTGCTGGAACCCGGCGACACGTTCGAGATGCGTCTGGGCTGACCACCGCGGAGCACGCGAGACGAACGCGCTGCAATCCGCTGGGTTTTCCTGTCAAAACACCGATCCCCTCGACCTGAGTCCTCTGAGTGGGAAACAATGGGATGCATGGATCGCCTTACTTCGATTGACGCCGAGTTCCTCTATCTGGAAGACGGAATCTCACACATGCACATCGCAGGAGCGTGCGTGTTCGGCGATCCCAAACCAACCCTGGAAGAGATAGAGCTTCTCGTCGCCAGCAAGCTCCCGACGATTCCCCGGTACCGCCAGCGGGTTCACCCCGTGCCTTTCGGTCTCGGTCGACCGGTTTGGGTCGACGATCCACACTTCGACATCAAATACCATCTGCGGCGCGCCGGATTGCCCGCACCTGCCGACGACAAGACATTCGCCGAACTGGTCGCCCAGTTGATGTCTCAGCCCCTCGAAAGGGATCGGCCACTGTGGGAGATCACTCTTGTCGAAGGACTCAGAGACGACCGTTGGGCACTGGTGTTCAAGGTGCACCACGCCATGGTCGACGGGGTCTCCGGCGTCGGACTCCTTTCGGCCATTCTGGATCTGGAGGTTGACGCTGCACTACCAGTCGAAGAGCCCTGGACTCCCCAACCTTCCCCAAGCAGCCCATGGTTCGTCCTCGACGCCTGGTGGGGTTTGACCCAGGACGCCGCCAGGTCTGTCTCAGGTTTGCCCCACGCAATCGCAAGCCCCGTGGAGGCGGCCCAAGGACTGCTCGAAGTGGGTCGTGGCATGTGGAACTTCATCCCCGGATTGAGCAGTACCCCTACCACATCCATCGACGGCAAGATCGGCCCTTCCCGAAGCTGGGCTACTTCCTCCACTGACCTCGGCGACGTGAAGGCCATTGGAAAGCTGCACGGAGGAACCGTGAACGACGTCGTCCTCGCCGCGGTCGCGGCCGGACACCGGGAACTGTTGTTGTCACGGGGTGAAGATCCCGCCGAGCTCGTGATCAGAACACTCGTGCCCGTCTCCACTCGCCGAGGTGACGAACTCGACGTGCCGGACAATCGCGTGACGGCGATCCTTTACGACCTGCCGGTTGACGAGCCGGACCCGGTCACCCGGCTTTCACGGGTGCACGAAGAGATGGACGTGCTGAAAGCCGCGCACATGGCTGAGGCAGGTGACGTCGTGCTTCACCTCCTGGACCTGGCGCCCCCCATGATACTGGGTACTGTGAGCAAACTGGCCGAGCGCGTGATGCAGGACAACCCGCAGCATTCGGTCAACACCGTCACCACCAACGTTCCGGGACCTCAGTTTCCCCTCTATTGTCTGGGACGCGAGATGCTGGAATACCAGCCGTTCGGTCCGATCGCTCACGGGATACGAATCTGCACCGCGATTCTCTCCTACAACGGCAAGCTGGCATTCGGCGTCACCGGCGACCGCGCCACGATGCCCGACGTAGGTGTGTTGGCGGAAGCCATCCCCGCTGCGATCGAGGAACTCCTCCAGGCACAACCGAGCTGAGTCGCCACCATCCGGGCACGCACCAGACGCAGGCCTGAGATGCGGGCAGGTTCGCGTCGCTAACATGCGGCGATGAGTGCCGCCCGCCCCAACATTCTGCTGATCATGACCGACGAGGAACGCTACACACCCCCGTACGAGCGTGACTCGTTGGCGGGGTTTCGGGCGAAGCACATGCCGGCACGTGCCGCACTGGCGGAGCGCGGGACCGAACTGCACCGCCACTACGCCGGCTCCACGGCCTGCATTCCGAGTCGGGCCACCCTGTTCACTGGTCAGTACCCGTCTTTGCACGGAGTCAGGAACAC
This sequence comes from Microthrixaceae bacterium, assembly GCA_020027475.1. Taxonomy (GTDB): domain Bacteria; phylum Actinomycetota; class Acidimicrobiia; order Acidimicrobiales; family Microtrichaceae; genus JAHRAZ01. The sequence continues at coordinate 4,614 of JAHRAZ010000064.1, read as the reverse complement.
CGACGGTCTGGCGAAGTCCGCTGATGATCCCCAGATGTTGTGGCTGGATCCGGATGAGGTGCCAACACTCGGCGACTGGTTCCGTGCTGCCGGCTATCAGACGCACTACCGGGGCAAATGGCACGTCTCCAACGCTGATCTACCACTCACCGGCACCAAGAAGTCATTCCTCACGAACACACGAGGAGGAGAAGTCATCGAGGATGCCGTGGCCGCGTACGAGACGGCTGATCGCCTGGAACCATGGGGCTTCTCGGGGTGGATCGGACCTGATCCCCACGGGATCGCACCGGCGAACACAGGTATGGTGCGAGACGGACTCACTGCCGATCAGGTAACCACCCTGCTCGCCACCTTGGCGTGTCAATCCGAGGATGCCGATCCGTGGCTGACAGTTGCCTCATTCGTGAATCCTCATGACATCAGCTTCACGGGGATGGGGTGGGAAATGGCGGGATTCCCTCCCGTGCCGGACTGGGTGCCGTCGATAGCGGAGGCACCATCTCAGGCTGACTCACTGGCACACCGCCCGAGGTGTCAAGAAGACTTCCGCAAGGTCTGGGGCGAGATGTTGTACCCGCAACCTGCTGACGAAAACTACCGCCGCCTCTACCACTGGCTCCTTGCGCTGGTCGACGAGGAGATCGCCAAAATCCTCGCGTCGTTGGAGGACAACGGCCTCGCGGACAACACGATTGTGGTGTTCACCTCCGATCACGGCGACCTGCTCGGCGCCCACGGGGGCCTCCAGCAGAAGTGGCACAACGCGTATGAGGAAGCCGTCCATGTACCGCTGGTGTTTGCAGGGCCGGGCATCGAACAGCTCCCGAATGGCGTTACCGAATCCACGAGCCACGTTGACCTCCTGCCGACGCTGTTGGGCCTCGCTGGCAGCCACCCCGAAGACCTGATCACGGACGTTGGAGCGACACACACCGAGGCTCATGCTCCCGTCGGGCGAGATCTGTCCGGGTGGCTGACCGGGAGCGCGAAGCCGGATCACGGCGATCCCGTTTACTTCATGACCGAGGATCAGGTCTCCCGGGGCCTGATCACCAAGGGAATTGTGAGCGGTGAAGCGTTCAAACCAGTCGGGCCGCCTTCAAGTGTCGAGTCCGTGATCGCGGAGGTCGACGGCACGTTGTGGAAACTGAATCACTACTACGACGCCACCGAGAAGACCGGCGACGAAGAGTGGGAACTCCATGACCTGAGCTCGGATCCCGAAGAGCGCACCGACCGCTCGGGTGACACCGACGCGCCGCTCGACCGGCTCCGCGAGTTGCTCCTGACAGAGCGCTCAACGAAACGCCTCGAGCCAGTCAGCCGCAAGACACCGGGCCCGCTCCGGCTTCCTGACATCGATCCGCAGCCACAAACGGGCAGGTAGATAACGTCTGGACGTGACAACAACTGGCACGCCCATCTCCGACGGCGGCAACCCGGCGTTCGACCGCCCCGAAGTCCAGCAGGCGTTCGCCACGCCCGACACCCAATCGGCCATGTCAGTGGGCGGCGTAACCGTCAAGACGCTGCTGTTTCTCACCGTGCTGGTGCTCGCAGGCCTGTTCGGGTGGAACGCTACGGTCGACCCCGCGTCAGCCGATGCAGTGGGTGGCTACGGATCGGTCACGATCTCTGTTCCACCCGGCTTCTGGTTGGCATCCATTGCTGCCTTCGGAGCCGGTATCTACACAGCCATGAATCCCCGAAGTGCCATGGTCAGCGGACTCATATATGCACTTCTCGAGGGATATATCCTGGGCTCGATCTCGGCCATGTTCGATGCCCAGACCGAAGGGATCGTGGGAGCGGCCATCCTGGCGACGGTCTGCGTGTTCTTCGTGTCCTTGGTGCTGTATGCGACACGAATTGTGAAGCCGACAGCGAAAATGGCATTCGGGGTCACTGCGGCCCTGGGTGGCCTCGCGTTGCTCTATTTCTTCGTGTGGATACTGGCCATCTTCGATGTGAGCTTCCTCTACTCCGAGGAGTTCCGCACTGTCGGCCTGATCATCACCATCATCGCCGTGGTACTGGCTGCGCTGACGCTCACACTCAACTTCGCAGCGATCGAATCCGGAGTGAAAACCGGCGCTCCGAAATGGCTGGAGTGGTACAGCGCGTACGGGCTGATGGTCACCCTCATCTGGTTGTACCTGACACTTCTGCGACTCCTCGCCATCCTCAACCGCAACTGAGTTTGGCTGACCCGGACTGCCACCCAGTCGTGGTGGTCGCCCGGTGGAGGCATCCGGCAAGGGCATCCATTCTCCAGCCGGAAATCACACGAGACGAACGATGGGTGAGCCGCCGAAGTCGGGGGCACCGGGTCCGAGCGCGGAGGTGACACTCCGAGGCACCGAGATGTCCGCCAACAACAATTCTCCCACCTGGGGAGCATTTCTCAGTCCGATCTTCGGAAGGGCGAGCGTCATCGTGACGTCTGCGGACACCACCGCTCCGGGAGTGGCGGCGGTGTCCACATCGAGCCCGCTGGGAGTGTCGAGCGCTAGCACCGGGCGTTTGGCCGAGGTGCTGGCAATCAACTCGGCGGTGCGACCCCTCGGCTCCCCACGAAGCGAATAACCGATCAGCGCGTCGATCGTGAGATCGGCATCAACCGGCTGTTCGGACACCGCGATACCCATGTGCTCGAGGATCCGGAACTGCTGCGCAGGCACTCCGGCGAGCTCGTCGGCGGGCCGTGTCGACGTCACTACCACGTCGACCCCGGCATTGGCGAGATGGCGGGCCGCGACCAGCCCACCACCGCCGTTGCCTCCTGACCCGCTCAGCACCGAAACACGGTCCGGGCCGAAGCAATCGATTACGACCCTTGCCAGATTCCGTCCGGCGTTCTCCATCATCTGGATCAGCACGATCTGCAGGTCCTCGATCATCACCCGATCGACCTCGACCATCTGGGCCCGGGTGATCCAGCCGACCGAATCGGCGGCGATCTCCGGAATGGATTCTGTTCGCATCAACTCTCCGGGTGGTGACGACTATCGGGTGCTCTGTTTCTGGGTGCTCTGTCTGGTGTTTCTGGGTGCTCTGTCTGGTTCCGATCCTCCGTGACCAAGCTCATCCGGCTCAGGCCAGACCGAACTCACCCCGGGTCGGACTCACCGTGGGCGCTCCCGACCGGCGTCAATGCAGCCTAGATGTGCCGGACCGAGGATCGAAGTGACAGATCGGTTCCGTGACCGTAGATCGACCAGCGGTGGGTGCGACGCCCTGACCGGTGACCGTGTCGGGCCAACCGGCGGCGGCGCCGTGGAGAACTACCCGGCCACCTTGCCGTTCGGCGCCGGGGCGGAGGTTGAGCTCGCTCCCGACGTCCGCGAGTTCTCATCATCCGGCTTCGGTTCGGTACCCGAGATGTACGACCTTGCCCGGCAAGCAGCTCAAGACGATCTCCCCGCGATCCTGTCCGTAGTTGCACAGCGGAGATGTCTGCGTGAGGCAACCACCTCATCTGCGCGGTGACTTCTGGTGAGTCAGTGCGGCGCCCACTTTCGACAGCCTGCGGGTAGTAGCGTGTTCGCCGGCGGAGAATGCTCCGCCATCCAGTCACCACAAGGACGATACGATGGGTCTTCACCTCGGCGATACCGCCCCCGATTTCACCGCCATGACCACCGACGGGGAGATCTCGTTCCACGACTGGAAGAAGGGTTCGTGGGCAGTGTTCTTCAGTCACCCGGCCGACTTCACCCCGGTGTGCACCACTGAGCTTGGACGCACCGCCGCTCTCCAGAGCGAATTCGCCGAGCGCAACACCAAGGCTGTGGCCCTGTCCATCGACTCCATCGATGACCACCACCGCTGGGCCCCCGACATCGGAGAGGTAACCGGCACCGCTCTCAACTTCCCCATCGTCGCCGACCCCGGTCACGAGATCGCTGAACTGTACGACATGATTCACCCCGGCGAAGGCGACACTTCCACCGTACGGTCGGTATTCATCATTGACCCCGACAACAAACTGCGCCTCATGCTCACATACCCCAAATCAGTGGGCCGGAATTTCGATGAGATCGTCCGCGTCATCGATGCACTCCAAGCCACCGACGCCAACCCGATCGCCACCCCTGCCGACTGGATGCCCGGCGACCGGGTGGTCGTCGCCACGACGGTATCGACCGAAGACGCCAAGGCAATGTTCCAGAATGTCGAGGAGTTCAAGCCCTACCTCCGCTACGCCGACGCCCCGTAGGCGCCGTCAGCACCGCGCTCACCACATCGTTGAGGGCATCGCGATGGGTTCCGACAGCTGCTCCACTTGCCATGCAACGTGTTGATTGTCTGTCTTCCACTGCCCGGTGAGTCGCGGCACGGTAGGTCTCCGCCGACAATGTGGGGCCGGTTCATCCCGTTGTCGCACTGCCAAGCGCTGCCAGCGCATCGGCGCTAACCAGACCTCTTCACTCCACGGGCGCCGGATGCGTCCACGGCTCAGGTTCGGGCCGGCCCGGCGCGCCTCTTCGGCGGCCCGGCACCAGACCAATATGACTCAGCTCGTAGGAAACAGTCGGGTTCGTCGGTACGATTCATCAGGGTGAGCTGAAACCGCGAGGACTCCAGCATGGGTGTTGCGCTTCTGAATTG
>JAHRAZ010000030.1 GCA_020027475.1 Microthrixaceae bacterium | reverse complement strand
ATAATGCCGGCTGTGAGCGGATCTGGTCGATTCGAGGCGGCGCGATTGTCGAGCACGTCGGCCGCCCGGGCGTCGGGATGAGCATGGGAAGCCGTTTCCGGTCTAGTCGATTGTTCCTTCGCCGGCGGATCCGCCGGCTGTGGTGTGGTCACGGGCGATGGGTTGGTTGTCGCGGGCCTCGGTCATGGCTGATCGCCGGATGGTTCATGTCGCCAGGATGAGGCAACTGCCCGATTTCGCCGAGTCAGGGAAGGGCTATGCTTGGCACAGTCAGCAAGAAGGTTGAATCATGTCAGAAGCCCCCTCACGCATCCTGATCATTGCCAACAAGACGCTCGGTGGTACCGAGATGCTCGACCGGGTTGGCGAACTCAACACACCTGCCGGATCCGCCTCCTTCTACCTTCTGGTTCCCGCCACCCCGGTCGGCGATTCCCCCTGGGAGGCTGGTGACTACCGGCGTCGAGCTGGCGTCGAGGAGGCAGGACGAAGGCTCCAGCAGGGTTTGGAGGAGATCTCCGGCCTGGGTGCCGAGGTCGATGGCGAGGTCGGGGAAGCCGATCCAGTCGACGCGGTCAGAGCCTTGTTGGATCGTGGCATGGGATTCGACCGGATCCTCTTGTCGACGTTCGCTGCCGGCCTCTCCCGCTGGCTACGTCTCGATGTACCTCATCGACTCAAGCGCACCACGGACCTGCCGACCGAACACATCGAAACCGAAGTGACCGTCAGCTAGGTCCTGTCGGCTCACAGGTACTCTCAGCTCGAGAAGTCGGCGCCCAACAATGTTTCGTACAGTTCGGTCAGGCCTTCTTGAGCGCATTCGGCAAGACGGAAAGTGGAGAGGATCTCCGCTGCCTCTTCCTCGGTGAAGTCCGTGTCTGGTGCGCTCCAGTTGAACGTCACTGTGGCGGATGCAGGCTGGCGATCGTCGCCGCTGGGCGTCATCGCCGGAACGTCCCCGAACACCAAACGGGTCTTGTATTCGCTGCGGTTCACACTCTCGCTCTGCGTCTCATCGAGGTACCAAAGGTCAACAGACTCACCGTCGACGTCAGCCGATCCCGCTTCTTCATAGGTGATCTCCTCGACTTCGTCACCGTCGTCTGTATAGGTCGTGATTTCGTAGTCCCAACTCGTCCATTCCTCAGGGACACTTTCCCGGTTCGCCACCTTGTCGCCGGTCCAGTGATCTTCGCTGACCTCCAACTCGATCTTGGCGTCGCCCACCTCGAAATTGTTGTCGCCAGAACCACCGACACCGCCACTTCCACCATGTGACGTGCCGACCCGCTCCCACTCCGCGGGCACGTGATAGTCAAAGAACGGCAATCCCTTGGTCTCAGGCTCGGTACACCAGGCGGGCTGCTCCACCCACCCAGCCGGTGGGTCGACCGTTCCGGTCAGGAAGAACTCCGGCGGCTCGGGCTGGGAGTCCGATCCACTCTGTTGGTCGAGATCGTCCAGTTCGTCGGTGTCGATGCCGAGGTCCTCGAGTTGCTGGTTGACCTCGTCCTGAGCGTCCTGCGCTGCGTCATCAGAGCTGCCGCCGCAGGCGGCAAGGACAACAGCAAGAACGAGGGCGGTCGAGGTCGCGGCGAATCGTCGCATGGTGGAAGGAACTCCTGAAACGGCGGGGCGGAATGTCGAGGGATGATGTAGTGGTGACGCACCATAGCCTGACTGCAGATCCAGCGACGCACGTTGACCGGACTCAGGTTGAGACGTGACACGGCTTCGGACCAGATTGACGTCGGCGCGGGCGCCGTTCACTGCTGTGGTAGAGATTGGGCCTTGATGACTGGTGGTGTTACACGCCTGCTCATGGCGCACCAGAGTTCTGAGTGGATTGCGAACCGGACGTTCAGTGGCAGCGATTCCGGGGCAGGTGGAATCGTGTTCGACCTGTGATCCCCGCCACTGCGAACATCACCGAGTGGAGTCAGTTTGCTCCTTGGCCCACCCGCGATCAGGTCGAACAAGACCTGGTCATGTCCCGGCTCATCGTCGAGATCGCCAATGATGCGACCCTTGGCGACGAACTCGCACTCCGCGGCGGCACGGGTCTCCACAAGCTCGTCCTTGCGGAACCTCTGCGCTTCAGCGGAGGTCTCGACTACGTGCGAGTCACCCACGGACCCATCGGCGCAATCCTCGATGCAATCCGCCAGATTGGCGGACGGCTTGGCCTGACCGCCAACACCGATGTCGGCACCTATCCGAAGGTCCGTCTTCGGGCACCGTTCGAGTCCGGCAGCGGACCCATGCGTATCAAGGTCCAGATCAACACCTATGAGACGTCGCCGGCCCAGCCGCTCCGCCGCGTTGAGCACAGCGTCGACTCGCCCTGGTGGAGCGGTGCAGCTCGGGTGTTGACATTCTCCGAGGAAGAGCTTGCAGCCATGAAGCTTCGCGCCCTGTTCCAGCGCAGGAAGGGACGAGACTTGTTCGACCTTTGGCTGGCACTGACCCTCCTGGAGCTGGATCCGGCCGAGGTTGTGGCCTGCTTCGGCCCGCACCGACCGCAGGGCTACACGGCCGAGCGTGCCCGGCAGGGACTCTACAGGCGTCTCGCTGATCGGAGCTTTCGCCGGGATCTGCTCCCGTTGCTGCGCCACGTACCAGAGGGCTGGGAAATCGACATTGCCGCTGCACTCGTTCGCGACGAGCTGCTCAGCCGTGTCTGATCAGGGCGAAGGGCTTCCTGTACGTGTGGCCATGGCGGCGAACGGGGCGAAGAGCACCCGGGCACCCTCAGCGCTGCCGGTGGTGTTCGGTGGCTTGGTCGTAGACCGTCTCGAAGCGAGGCACCAGAGCGTCCCACGAAAGCTCGGCTAGCGCGTGTGCGTGCGCGTTGGCTCCCCGCAAGGCAACTTCTGCGGGGTTGTTCACGACCGCCGTGAGCACATCAGTGAGTGCGTCGGGATCATCCGGAGGAACGAACCAGCCAGTGGGGTGATCCGGATCAAGGTTGACCATCGACAGGAGGCCGCCGCTGCGGCACGCGACAACGGGCAGGCCAACCGCCATTGCTTCGAGGGGAACCTGGGGATACGGGTCATCGACCGACGGGACAACCAGAGCGTCGCAAGCTGCCAGCGCTTCGGGAAGATCGTCATGGCCGCGCCAGCCCGTGAAGTAGATGTCGTCGGCGCCAACCTCTTCGGCCACCGTCACCGGATGCTCGCCCTCCCACTCACCGGGATGCCCACCCCAGATCACCAGTGAGCCCGGTCGCGCGAACTGGCTGCGGGAGCGCGCGAACGAGCGAATCAACGCAGGCACGCGCTTGAAGGAGAGGAACCGTCCGACATAGAGCAGGACGGTTGCGTCATCGTCAACCCCGAGCAGCCGGTCGAGGTCGGATTCGGTGTATGCAAGCGTCCCCGGAGGGCCGGACTCGGTCCATCCTCGAGGGTCATCGACGAGAGCACGCCGGAACGAGGCCCGGCGGGATCCGGGTGTGCGGTGTCGCGACCGGAAGCGGCGGAGGTCCACCCCGTTCGGAATGGCGGTGACGAGGTCGGGTTCGATTCCGAGAACTGAGACCGCGGCATCCTTGTTCTGGGGTGACACGGTGATGATGTGGTCGGCAAGCCGGGCTTGTTGCTTCAAGCGTTCGGACCAGAACTCGCCGTAACGCCAGAACTCCCAGCGGGTCGTGCGGAGCATCTCGAGCTGGGCCGCGCCGAGTTCGTGAGGGGATTCCGCTGCCTTGGCCGCTGCTGTGGGCATGGTCGCGAGCGTCTCGCCAACGGTGGCCGCGAGAGCGACCCGCTCCGCGATCGCCTCGATCAGTTTCAGCTCTGTGCCGTGGAGATGCACGACCAGCGGCACCTGCGGCCAGTTCCGGTGCGCCGAGTCGAGCTGGGGTGTGAGGTGGTGGAGGTGGAACACATCAGCGCGATCAGCACCCGCCGCGCGTAGCGGAGCATCCCACACCGCCGACAGGTGCCCGGCGAGGTCAGGCGAAACCGAGGAGAGCACAGCGTCCGGAACACCGACACGGTCCTCGTACGATGGGTGCATCGGCTGGGGAGCAGCGATCGCGTCGCCGCCTTCGGCAAAGAAGCTGACAGCTTGCGTGGAGTCGAGGAAGTTCACGTCGAGTCCCTCGAAGAATGTCGGGGCGTGGGTCTCCTCACCCGGTTGGCCGAGGGATCCGACCGCGAGCGAGACTGACCAACCCGCCCGCTCCAGCGCTGGACTCAGGTAGCGCACCACGTAGGCGGACCCGCCCCGCGGATAGAACAGGAGCCCCATCACGATTCGGCGCCGAGGTATTCCGCCCGGCACCGGGTTCACGACGGGCACTCCGCACGAAGGCGGTTGGCGTGCCGGTGATGATGCAGGCCAGCCCGCAGCACCATCAGCGCGTACATCTTCGCCTGGATGACGTTCGCCGCAGGGGCGTCCGCCAATGGTTCACTCGGTCTCGTCTGACGCCCTTGCTGCCAGGTCATCGACGGCGTTTCCTGCGGCCTGAACGATGTTGAGGGCCAACCGGTTCGACGCGCTGACGATCTGTTCGGACATCTTGAACGCAGCGTCGATAATTTCGCCACGCGGACCGTCTTCACCCAGGTCGGGAAACGCGCCGTCCACGGTGTCGACAAAGTTCCGCACGGCATCCATTGCAGACTGCTGATTATCGCCCAGCGTCTCGATGAGCTGCTCGGCCGCTTCCTGGGTGTCTTTGCTTGCACTGTCTGCCATGTTTCCTCGCTTCGTCGGGATGGGCGGTCGCCCATGCAGGTTCCAACCACAAGCATTGCAGGGATCGCGAGGAGGGTTGGCCGAATCGAAGAATATGCCACGTGGCTCAACGTGAACCGGGTTTGTCCGTACCATCTGCGGCACGGACAAACCCGATCTCAGAAGGTGCAGGTGGCAGGTGCCCCCGTCACCTCACATGGGCGGAGGTGGAACCAGGCACGAAGCCGTGCCCACATTTCCGGATCCGTCGACCACATGCACCTCGGCGTCGCCGTTGCCAATGATGTGGTGGGCGACGGCGTCATTGGCGCTGCCCATTTTCCCTATGGATGGTGGGTCATCTGCTGACTCGGTGTATTTGATGTTGGTGCCAACCGGGAATGGGCCGAAGACCGTCCCGCTACCGGTGTCCACAACGAACGTCTGAAGGGTATCGGTTCCCCACACGACGTCGGAACCCTGCAGCTGGTAGAAACCGTCCTGGTTCTGGGCTTGCCCGCCCTTTGCCGGGGCGGTTGGCTTCTTCTTGCCATGCGGATTGACCGACTCCACACATTGTGCGCCGGGTGCTGTGGTGTCCACCCAGTCCTTGGAGGCATCCGCAGACGAAACTCTTTCGCCTGCTGGGTTGAGGAGCCATGCAGTCACGGCATCAGACCCCAGAGACGCCGGGTTCACCGCCGGTGTCCAAGTCATGGACAGTTGTCCTGCCGCATCGGTGGTTCCCGCTGCACTGACGCCGGCATTGGGTCCGGATGTCACCTCGATCTCCACTGATGCTCCAGCCAGCGGGCCCGAGTCTCCAGCCGCAACTGTTGCGGTGACCATGTGGTCGAGGTCGAATCCGAGTTCGTTCACGTCGGTGACCGGAGTGAGTGTGATTCCCGGAACGTGGATCGTCTTCGTCTCCACAACCGTGGCTGACAGAATCCCGTTGTAGCTGACGTTGTCGACGCAGGAGTATGTACCTCCTGCAGCACCCGCAGAGACTGCGATCGTCTCAGTCAGAAACGCGTCGTCACCGGAGGTGACCTCCTGCGATTGCGGATTGAACACAGTTGAAATGGGATCGCTGCAGGTCGATGACATCGAGACCTCAACCGGGAGATTTCCGAGTCCGGCGAGAATGGCTTCTGCAATGTTGGAGCCATCGGACGTAAGGGCTTGTACGCTTCCGTCGGTTGCCGTGGCGAGCTGATTGAGCTCATTGCCGGCCCCAGGCGCCTTGAGTCCGATCACGGTGACGTCCGACGCGTCCAGCACCGCAGTGGTGGACGCCAGATCTCCGTATGCGCCACCGGTGTGGAATGTGGCGTCGGTGGCAACCAGGAGGACACGGGAAACCTGCGGATCTGCCCTGAAGTCACATGATCCCTGTCCGAAGCCACCGTCGACGGCGGCCCGAATCGCGGGGTATTGGGCTTCGGGGAAGTCGCCACCGCCGGCCGCTGTGAGTCCGTTGACACCGGATTCCCAGTCGGCGAAGTTCGGACTCATCGACTGCTCGAGCCTGTAGACGAAGTCGTCGCCGAAGTCCCGGAATCCGGCCACCGCGAACTGCGAGTCGGGCGATGATGAGCGCACACCATCGAAGATGGCGGCGATGGTTGCCGGATTCTGCAGGTTGGCGATGTCATCCCTGAAGGATCCGGTTTCGTCCTCCAGGAGACATACGTCGACCTTGGGGGGAATGTCAGCAGTGCCAACCGCTTTGGCAATATCGGTTGATTCTCCCGGATAGAGAAGCGCCTCGACCGTTGTGGGGTCTATGTATTCACCCGCGGATGCCGACCGGCTGGCACCAACGATCGTGAGGGCGAGTACGGCAAGCGCCGCCAGTATCCGCCGCAGGGTGACTGCTGACATGGAACAACTCCTTGATAGGCGGCCGGCGAGCGAGCCCGCATCCGACGTAGTCCCTCCAGGGACCCGACACGTCAACCAAGTTGTTTCAAGTATGGGGAACTGATGACGGATGTCAATGAGGCAGGCGTCACGAAGCAGTCGGTCAATCCCTGGAGCGAAGAAGCGAGGAAATCTGCCGTGCGCTACGCAACCCGGAAAGATAGGCGGCTTCGACAGTGGCGGCGACCGGTTTCCATTCCGTTGCAGATCCGGCCCACATGAGGGCGCCCGTTGGCGCAGCGAGTTGAGCCCGGGCCCCGACACCGCCCGGTGTGAGGAACGTGTAGCCACCGAGCGCATTGGGATCTGTCATCCAGTCGATGAACCGTGACTCGATGAGCCGTGACCGTGGACGCGAACCGGGGAATACGCGTTCGATGTCGTCGAGAACGATCTCGAGCGCCCGGTCGGGGCCGGCGTCCGAGAGGATCTTCGCGCGGGGCCCTGTCGAGTAGGCGCTCAGCACGGGTGATCCCTTCGTTCGGTAACTCGTCGGCCAGTACAGCGTGACCGGACCTTCGCCGCACACCACCTGAGTTGCGTGTTCCGGCCAGAAGCTGTCGTCGAAGTGCATCAACACCTTGGTGACAGCACCGGAGGCGATCCGCGTCAGCGCGTCGGTTTTGGCGGTCGGCAGCGGCGGATCGAAAGTTATCCCACCGCGTGTCAGTACCCCGTGCGGAAGGGTCGTGATTCCTGCTGTCGCTGACACAGTGGTGCCGTCGCTGGTGACAACTTCGACACCAGCGTCTGAGTACTTGATCGTGTCGACGCGCCTTCCGAATCGGATGTCGAGACCTGTTGCCAGGTATTCCGGCAGAAGGTCGTACCCGCTGACGATGCGATGGTTCACACCACTCTCCAGGTGGAGCACCCCGTCGGCCTCCAGTCCGGCAACGCCCACTTCGTCGATGCTTCCGGGCAGGTGTGCAGTGAGCATCAGTCCGGCCAGCTCCCGCGACCGACCTTTGTATCCCTTGGCTTCGAGCAGCTCGGCAGCGCTGACATCGGGCGGGTTGCGCAAGGTCAACGCGAGGCCGAACGACTTCCACACATCCGGATTGGCAAGGTGAATCGGAAGCCACTTCGTTTTGTTCCCGAGGTTCATCCACGTCCACAGGTAAGGCGTGGCGACGGTGCGAAGACCCGCGGCCCGGACGTCACCCCACGTCGCAGCGCCGGCACCGTGGATGAACTCTGCGCCGGCCTCGACCGGCTGATCACCAAGGTCGCGAATAGACCACACGCGACCGCCAACGCGGTCTCCCGCTTCGAGGACGACGACGTCGAGGCCCCCGCCGGTGAGAGCACGAGCGGCTGTCAATCCGGCCATTCCCGCGCCGATGATGACGACGTCGGTCTTGATCTTCTCAGCCACGTTCAGCTCCCTTTGCCTGCCTGCCTGACCAGGGCAGAGGATACCAGTTCCCGATTCGGCGAGATCCTCAAACGACCGGCGGGGGCTGGACCGAGTCGGACACTCCGGGCGAGGGGAGTAGCCGGCGCATGAACGCGTCCCACATACGGTCGGGTATGAAGCGTCGGGAAAAGGTGAACGTGGCTGCCACCGCGGGCACGGTGTATCTGGCCCGGGGCCGTCGTGTGTTGATTGCCCGCTCCATGACTTCGGCGACGGACTCCGAGTCGGTCGCGAACCGCGCAAGAAGTCCCTCATGGGCACTCCGAAGGCGGTTTGCCACGGCGACTTCGAATTCGCCGTAGGGCCCCGAGCGGTCCCGAGTGTTCATGCCGGCCACCGCTGTGTCCACCCAGTTGGTGCGGATGGCGCCGGGTTCGATGAGGATCACGTCGACGCCGAACCCGCGGACCTCGAAGCGGAGGGCGTCGCTGAGTGCTTCAAGGGCGTGTTTGCTCGCGTGGTAGGCACCTCCTCCGGGAATGGTGATCTGCCCTCCGACGGAACCCACGTTCAGGACCTTTCCCCACCCTTGGCGACGCATACCGGGGAGAACCAGTTGGGTGAGATGCATCGGTCCGAACAGGTTCGTTTCGAACTGGCGGCGGATCTCCTCGGCAGTGAGTTCCTCGACCGGGCGTTCGAGGCCGTAACCGGCATTGTTGATCAGAACTCCGACGGCTCCCTCCTCCGTTTCCACCACGTCCACGGCCCGTTTCATCGACAGTTCGTCGCACACGTCAATCTGCAGGAGGCGGCATCCGGAGGCGGCCAGGTCTTCAATGGACTCGGGGCGTCGCGCCGTGGCATAAACCCTCCAACCCCGCCCACTCAGGCGTTGAGCGGTGGCGCGGCCGATCCCCGTCGAGCAACCCGTGATCAGGACGGCCTTCGAGATGTCCCCACCGCGCATTCACACATGATGTCATCAGCCGGGTCGCGCCGACGCCGGAACACAGGGCTGATGGATCCTTTCCACCCTGGCAATCGACTGCCCGGCCATGGACTGCGCGGTAAGTTGGCGCGCAGCACCGCGAACCCGATGGCAGCACGAAACCGATGACAGGAGGAGGGGAGGAGTCGTGCGCAGACTCAACGGCATCGATGCCGACATGATCTACGCCGAGACCCCCACGTGGCACATGCACATCGGAGGACTCATGGTCCTCGATCCGTCGGGTGCTCCAGCCGGTTCCGACTTCGACGGGGCGCGGCGGCTGATCGCAGGACTCGCGGCAGAGCTTGCACCATTGCGGGAGCGCTTGGTCGAGGTTCCGCTTGGACTCGACCGGCCGAGGTGGGTCCAGGACCCCGCGTTCGATCTCGACAGCCACCTGCACCGCGTCACACTCCCTTCGCCCGGTGGATCGCGTGAGCTCGGCGCGCTGGTCAGTGAGTTCGCGGGCACCAAGCTGGACCGAAGCCGTCCCCTCTGGGAGATGTGGTTCATCGAGGGACTCGAGCACGGGTACGTCGCCATACTGACGAAAGTGCATCACGCGTGTGCTGACGGTACGGGAGGGGCCCTCCTGATGGGGCGCTTCCTCACGACGGAACCCAGACCCGCGCCGTCGGAAATGTCTTCGGTGTCGACGAGCGAGGCCTCTCCATCGGATCTCCAACTGCTCATCGAGGCTGTTCCTCACCTCGCGGCCCTGCCGGTACGTACGGCACAAACGCTTGCTCGCACCGCCACGGCGATCTGGAGGACGGCCCGCCGACCGCGGGAGTCCGAAGGCGCGCCGGCGGCAAAACCGTTCAGTGCACCACGCACCTCGTTCAACCGCCCTGTGGGGGTAGAGCGATCCGTGGCGTTCACCGAACTTCCGCTGGCTGATGTCGAGGCGGTGAGGCAGGCATTCGGAGCGACCGTGAACGACGTCGTGCTCGCGGTGTGTGCGGGCGCACTTCGGCTCTACCTCGCTGCTCGTGATGAGTTGCCCGACGCTCCACTTGTGGCCGCCGTGCCCGTATCCGTGCGGACGGCGCAGGAGTTCGCCTCGTTCGGGAACATGGTCTCGGGCTGGTTCGCGAACCTTGCGACCGACGTCGAGGACCCGGCAACAAGGTTGCGTGACATACGCGACGCGGCGCGTAGCGCGAAGCGCGTGTTCGAGTCGGGCGCAGAAGACGTCGTGATGGACTGGGCGCGCCTCCCGATCCCAGCGCTGTGGGCGGCGGCTGCTCCCCTCTACGCCTCGTCGCCTCTCACCGAGCGCCTGCCACCGATCTTCAATGTCCTCATATCCAATGTCCCCGGCCCACCGATACCGCTCTACGCGGGTGAGGCGCGAGTCGTCAGCGTGTTTCCCTTTGGCCCGGTGCTCGACGTGATCGGGCTCAACCTCACCGTGCTCAGCTACGTGGATTCGATCGAGGTGGGGATCATGACCTGCCCGGAGCTCGTGCCCGAGGTCTGGTCACTCACGGACTATCTCCGTGAGTCGCTCGCTGAGCTGGTCGAGGCGGCTTCCGCACAGCCCTGAGGCAGAACGCTGAGACCGGATTGGGTGAGTCGCCTGCCTCAGCTGCGTGGATCGGCAGTTGGAGATTCTTGAGTGTGTTGCGGGCGCTGCCCGATGCCCAGAACTGCCTCAGCGGTGCCGATCACCGACGCTGCGACCGCCGTTGACAGCCCTGGCCCCTCGGAGAAGTCTGATCCTTCGACGCAGATGACCGACAGTTTTCTCGGCAGGCGATCGAGCACCCGACCCAGCTCCACTGCGTGACCGACTCCGGCGGCATGTGTGCTGGCGGTCGCCGTGTCGGGCAACCGGTCGGTCCACGCATCAATGTGGCGGATTGTCCCGGGCGGCGCTCCGGAGCGCATCGCATCGATCACGACGACGCGGTCAGCTCCTTCCCACAGGTCGAGGATCCGGGTGGGTTCGCCGTCGGACTCCAGGAGATCGAGCAACGTCGTGGTTGAGTTCAGTGTCCTGAGTTCGTCGATCACCGCTGGACCCACACCGTCGTCGCGGCGGTACCGATTGCCGATTCCGATCACCAGGAGACGGTCGGTGTCCGTGGGTCGCATCACGTCCGCGAAACCGTGACGTCGAGGAAGTGTGTCGCACATGAGATGCACGGGTCGTAGTTGCGGATCGTCTGTTCACACCTCAGACCCAGCTCGATGTCGTCGAGATCCAGGTGCCCCTCCACGAAGTGATAGAGGTCGTGCTCAATTGCGGGTTGGTTCTGCGATGTGGGAGGCACGATCAACGCATCAACGATGGTGCCTTCTGCGTCGAGCTCGTAGCGGTGCCACAGCATCCCGCGGGGGGCCTCGGTCCATCCGAACCCGACGCCTGCGCGAGGAACCACTTCGACCGCGGGAGCATCGGGCCGTTCATAGTTCTCGATGATGCGCAGCGCCTCGGAACACGCCTGCACGATTTCGACCGCTCGCACGATGATTGACCGGAACGGATTGCGTTCGCCGGGTTCGAGGCCGGCATCCGATGCGGCTGCCAGTGCTTCGGGACCCAGCAGGGCGTGGCTCAGGGCGAATCGGGCCATTGGTCCGACCAGGTACTCTCCGCGTTCCAGCAGGTGTGCGTGCAGAGCAGTCGAGTGTTCAACCTGGTTTTCGATGACGTGGTCGGTGAACTCATCCGCAGCGATGTCGAGTCCCCGGGTGGAGCGGAAGCGTCCACCCATCATCGTGTACTCGTCTGGATGGCATAAAGCTGCGAGTTCCAGTTCGTGGCCCACCTCGGGAAAATCGAATCCCGCCACCCAGGCCACCGTGTTCATCGCGGTGTCGAGCGCACCTCGGAGTCTCTCGGCCAGGGGAGCGAGGTCCTTGCGTGTCGGTACCCGGTAGAACCCGCCCACCTTGACGTTCACTGGGTGGATGGCGCGGCCGCCGACAACCTCGAGGATCTCGTTGCCCACCTTCTTGAGGTCGAGTCCGGCAGTGACCAGGTCGCGATGATCGGCAGCGAGGTCTATGGCGTTGGAGTACCCGAGAAAGTCAGGGGCGTGCAGCAGGTACAGGTGCAACGTATGGCTCTCGATCCATTCGCCGCAGTACAGGAGCCGACGCAGGTCGTGCAGCGGTCCGTCGATGGTCACGCCGCAAGCGTCCTCGATCGCGAGGCAGGCGCTCATCTGGTACGCCACCGGGCAGATGCCGCAGATCCGCGCCGTGATATCGGGTGGTTCGGTGTAGCGCCGTCCCCGGAGGAACGCCTCGAAGAACCTCGGAGGTTCGTAGATTCTCAGTTGAACGTCGTGAAGCCGGCCGTCCCTCACCTCGATGTACATTGCGCCTTCACCTTCGACACGCGCGAGCGCATCCACCTTCAGGGTCCGGCTCGCCGGCGAACGGTGAGTCATGGCTGCTCTCCGGTCGGGGTCGGGGCGCTTGGAGGGTAATCGCGGAGTTCTGGTGACCAGGTGTTGAATGTGTGCATGGCCAGCTCGATTTCGTGTTCATCCATGCCATGTCGTCGCAGTTCGACGGCAACGCCGGCGACGTTGGCCGTCTCCGATGGTCCGAAGCAGCCGTAACACCCCCGATGATATGTCGGGCAAAGCGCTCCGCAGCCGGCGTGGGTGACAGGCCCGAGGCACGGCACTCCCTGGGCGACCGTCACGCACACGTTGCCACGGAGCTTGCATTCGACACAGACGCTGTGACCCGGGATCGCCGGAGGTCGGCCATTCGTGAACGCGGCAATCACTTCGAGAAGCTGGTTCTTGTCGATCGGACAGCCACGCAATTCGAAGTCGACTTCCACGTGATCGGAAATTGCGGTTGATTCTTCGAGCGTGGAGATGAACTGGGGTTGTGCGTAGACGATTCCGAGGAACTGCTCCACCTCGGTGAAGTTGCGTAACGCCTGGATCCCCCCGGCGCTCGCACACGCCCCGATGGTGACGAGGCGGGTGGAACGGCGCCGCACGTCCTGGATGCGATCCAGATCGCCGGGGGTGGTGATCGAGCCCTCCACGAGTGACAGGTCGTAGAGACCCTTGCCGCCGTCGCCGACGGCGCCGGCTTCGAGGAAGTACGCCAACTCGACCCGTTCGGCCACTGTGAGGAGTTCGTCCTCACAGTCCAACAAGGTTAGCTGGCACCCGTCGCAGGAGGAGAACTTCCAGACAGCGACCCGGGGGCGCTCCTGCGCCAGCTCGGTGGATGCTGGAGTCACAACTCCCTCACTTCCATCAGTTCGCAGAGTTCGGGATAGTCGAACACCGGGCCGTCGCGACAGATGAGAAGTGGTCCGTACTGGCAGTGGCCGCAGTGGGCAATGGCGCACTTCATGTTGCGCTCGGCTGACAGCTGGATCTTCTCCGGGAGTAGACCGAATTCGATCAGAGCCCTGGCGCTGAAGCGCATCATGACCTCGGGCCCGCAAACGAATGCGACCGTTCGGGGAGCGTCGACGTCCAGATCCTCCACCAGGTTGGTCACCACGCCAACCCGGCCGGACCACTCACGCGTTGCCGAGTCGACCGTGACGGCCACTTCGATCCCCGGTGCTTCCGACCAGGCGGCCAGATCCGAAGTGAAGGACAGTTCCTCGCTGCGTCGGGCGCCGACAAGGAGTCGCACGGACCTGTTCTCCTCGCGTTGTTCGATCAGATGCTGGATCACGGGTCGCAGGGGAGCAAGGCCAATTCCTCCGGCCAGCACCACGACGTCCATTCCTGCTGCGCCGTCCAGGTGCCAGCCCCGCCCGAAGGGCCCGCGAACCCCAACGGCATCTCCTGCGCTCAGAGCATCCAGTGCCTCGGTGTTTGCACCCACCGCCCGCACGGTGTGCTCGATGCCCCCTTGCGGCCCGACACCGCTCACCGATATGGGCACCTCACCCACACCGAAAGCCGACAGCATGTGGAACTGACCGGGCCGGGGTTCTTCGAGGGCGTCGACACCAGCGTCGGGGACGCTGGTCAGCGTGACCGTGTCATGGGTCTCCCGGCGTCGCTCGACCACCCGGTACCTCACCGGGACCATCGGCGCTGCAATGGAATCGCGCAGACTCACGAGGGGCTGCCATACAGGTCCAGTAGCTGTATCTGGATGCCTTCCAGCCGGAGCGACATCGCCCGGGCGACCCGACCGGTGAGTTCGTGTCTCAGTTCGGGATCGGCATCACATGCCTGCCGCACAGCCTCAGCGTCGAATGCGATCGCCTGGGTCAGCTCCAGGGCCACGGCGTCGAAGTGCCAGATGCGCGGAGAGAACAGCCACGACCAGCCCACGAGTTGGCCCTTGCCGACCGTCGCAACAATCAGGGGACCGCGACCGGGGGCAAGGAGCTCGATTGCGACCAACCCGCGCTCGATCACGAAGAACTCGTCTGCTGTTCGACTCTCGTGCGCGAGGAATCCGCCGCGTCCGATCGTGATTTCGCGAGCACATGCGCTGAGTGTTGTGGCGGACTGCTCGGGCAATCCGGACAGGAACCGGGTCGCAGCGAGCCGTGAGGGCTCGATGCGGATGTTCTGGTTCATCGGTTGATCTCCGGTGCACGGCTCAGAGCGGTTGCCTCTTCGACAAGGTCGATTCCGGCAGGGCACCATGTCGTGCAGCGGCCGCATCCGACGCACCCCGATTCGCCGAACTGGTCCCACCAGGTGGACAGTTTGTGGGTGAGCCATTGGTGATACTGCGACCGAGTCGTGGCGTGCACGGCGCCCCCGTGGAGATACGAGTGATCCAGCGTGAAGCAGGAGTCCCACACTCGGGTGCGCGTGGTCATCTCTCCCGCCAGGTCACCGACATCGTCGATCGTGCTGCAGAAGCAGGTTGGGCAGACGAGGGTGCAGTTCGTACACGAAAGACATCGTTCGGCCACTTCGTCCCATCGTGGATGATCGGGAACGGCCATCAATCTGTCCGCCAGGCCATCCGTGTCGAGGTGTTTCTCGATGCACTGGACCGCGCGGTGGCGGACTTCTTGTGCCGCGAGGTGATCGGCGGTGTTCGCCGGCCGGTGCTCAAGTGTTTCCATCACCTCGGCGCCTGCCTTGCTGGTGACGTGGCACAAGAAATCGTGTCGATCATCGTCGATCAGTTCGCACAGCCTGAGGTCCGCTGTCTCGGTGTTGTCCGGTCCCATCTCTGCGCCGGCGGTCGGACCGGTGCCCATGGAGGTGCAGAAACAGGTGGCGGCCGGGTCGCCACAATCCACCCCGACCACGAAGCGGTCGGCACCACGGGCGGACTGCACCGGGTCGGGATGGGCACCGCCGATCATGACTCGATCATGGATACCCATGGCCGCCAACTCGCAGCCGCGCAACCCGATGAATGCGATCGGTGCGGCGGGAGTGGGATCGACCGCATCGGCGTCGAAGCCGTCGGCGGTACGGCGGATCTTCACCAGTGCGACCTTCTGTGGCGAAAGCTCCTGCCGTGGACTCTGGGGCCCGACCACATAGCCGAACCGCGCTTGATCCTCGCGTCGGCGCAACCGGTAATGGCCGGGCGCCTGCTCATCACCCCAGCCGATCGGAAGGGAGTCTGCGGTCAGAAGTTCGTCGAGAACGATTGCTGAGTCACGCACTGTTGGTCCGACGACCCGGTAACCGCGGTCCCAAAGCGCTGCAATCAGAGCCGCCAGTCCGTCGAGCCCCAGAACGACCGCGGACGAGCCAGATGGATCGTCGTCCGACTCCGAATCGTGCTCCTCGGGATGGTTCACGGTGATGTCATCTCCCGTCGAGAGCATGTGGGGCAGGACTCATTGGTCGAGATGGGTCTTTCATCTTGAGAAGTCTCTTTGCATCCGTAGGTCCCAAGCTCAGCAGATGCGCGGCAGCGGATCGCCGACGAGCATATCCACGATTCGATGACCGCCGAAGGCTGTTCGCGCGATCACCCGGGCACGGCCACCCAAGGTTGACTCGTCGGTGATCTCACCGATCAGGGCGGCCCGCCGACCAACGGTGGTCGAACGCAGGGCGTTCAGGGCGGCATCGGCCGATTCCGGAGCAACCACCGCCACCATGGCGCCCTCGTTTGCGACATACAACGGGTCCAGTCCCAGCAACTCGCAGGCGCCACGCGTCGGGCCGTTGACGGGGATCATGGTCTCCTCGATCTCGATGCTGAGGTTTCCGGACTGTGCAAACTCATTGAGCACAGTCGCCACGCCGCCGCGGGTGGCGTCGCGCATCGCCCGTACGTCGCTTCCGCAGGTATCGAGCAACGCGCTCACCGCAGGCCACAGAGGAGCAGTATCGCTGCGGACATCGGCGGTGAGGTTCAGCTCGCCGCGGGCGAGCATGACCGCGATGCCGTGGTCACCGACGGGTCCCGACACGAGCACCCGGTCGCCCGGTCGCATGTTGGCCGGAACCGGCGCCGGGTCGGCAACGACGGCACCGAAGCCTGTGGTGATCACGTACATCGAATCGGCCCGACCCCGCGGCACAACCTTGGTGTCGGCGCCGACGATTTCCACTTCTGATTCCTGGGCGGCGGCGGCCATTGCCTCGAGCTCTCCGGCCAGGACCGCCAGTTCCAGACCCTCCTCGAGCACGAACGCCACTGTCAGTGCCGTTGGCCGGGCTCCCGAGACCGCCAAGTCGTTCACAGTGCCATGTATGGCGAGCGATCCGATCGAGCCACCCTCGAAGCGTAGGGGCGTCACCACGAAGGCATCGGTGGTCATCGCCAGTTTGGCGGCCGAACCACGTCCCGGGAGGGTCCGATCCAGGTCCAGACTTGTCATCTCCAGGAGGCCGGCGTCGCCCAGCGTGGAGAGTGCAGGCCCTCCGATTCGTGGTAGGCACACTTCGTCGATCAGTCGCTTGGTGGCGGCCCCACCGGCACCATGGGCCATCGTGATCCGTCCGGAGATGTCGATCTCACTCACTTGGCGGATCGCATCATCGCGTTGCGCCGATCCCCACGGGTACCGGATCCGGCGAACCGTGTTGGTAGTACGCCGCGCACGCGCCCTCTGAGGACACCATGCAGCTGCCGATCGGATGCTCAGGAGTGCAGGCCGTGCCGAACACCTTGCATTCGGGTGGTTTGAGCACACCCCGCAGGACGTCGCCGCACCGACATGCCCGTGGATCGGGCACCTTCAGCCCCGGCACACCGAAACGAACCTCGGCATCGAGCGACGCGTAGCGCGGAGACATACTCAGGCCTGAACGGGGGATCTGTCCGAGGCCTCGCCACTCGAAGGTGTCGCGCACCTCGTAGACCTCCTGGAACAGGTCCAGGGCCCGCTGGTTTCCGTCCCACTCGACCAGCCGGGAGTATTGGTTCTCGACCTCGTGGCGGCCCGCTGCCAGTTGCTCGAGGATCATGACGAGTGAGGACAAAACATCGAGT
>JAHRAZ010000006.1 GCA_020027475.1 Microthrixaceae bacterium | reverse complement strand
TTCCGGCCGAACCCATCGACATCACTCCGTTGGACATTCACATTTCGGACTGGCAATCGCGAAGTTGACCAACACCCGCGAAGCTGACCAACACCGATACTGCGGATCGGGTTCGCCGACCATTCCTGCATTGCCGATTTCCACAGCGGTGCCGGCTACTCCAGCACGAGGGAGTCGATCACCCACTCCGGGCGGATGTTCAGGCCGACAACTCCGTTGCCGATCCCGGTTGGAACCACAACCGCCCCGGATTCATCCACTTCAACCGGTTCGCAAATGTCGGTTCCGAAGTATCGGCCGGTGGGACCCAGATCGGTCGGAAGATCGATCACCCCGAGCGAGGCGACGGCCAGCGCGGCCGCCCGGCCGACTCCCAGTTCGAACATTCCTCCCACGAAGCAGGACACGCCCGCCTCATGTGCCATCGCGGCCGCTGCGGCAGCATTGACGCAACCGCCCATACGGGCCGGCTTCACCGAGATCACGTCTGCGGCGTCGATGCGGATGGCTTCAGCCACGTCGGTGATGCTCAGCAGCGACTCGTCGAGTGCCAAGGGTGTTGCCATGTCGCGACGCAACTCGGCGGCTGATGCCAGTCCTTCGGCCCACGGCAGGGGTTGCTCCAGGTAGGCCAAGCCGAATTCATCCAGTGCCATCGCCTCGGCGCGGGTGAGTGAACCGTTGGCGTCGGCGGCCACCGCCACGGATCGACCCGTGCCGGAAACCAGATCATCGAACGCTGCAAGAATTCTCGCCATCGGGGTTCGCGGATTGATCTTGAGCTTCACCGCCGATGCCCCGGACCCGATTGCGTCACTTACCTCGGCAGCAAAATCATCGAGGTCCCGGACTGCGCCTGAGGGATCGATGCAGGACACCACGGCGCACCAGCGCACCGCCTCGGAAGACTCCGTGTGGAACTGGTTGGCAAGATCATCCGCCAAAGCGTCGCCGCGTCCGCGGAGTCTTGCGTCGAGTGCGGAATCGCGTATGGCTGCTTCCGCAGCCGGACCAATTCCCACCATGTTCACCTCGCTGGTGCCGGACACGGCCGCGCCGGTACTGGCTCCTGCCGCCACCAGAGCCGGCCCCAACTCGTGGGCCAGAACACCCCAGGCCTCATCCGCGGTTTCTGTGGCGTAGCCCCCACCCGGCAGAGCCGCGCACTCCCCCAGACCGATACCGCCCCCGTCTGCGTCATGCCAGACGACAATCGTGGACTCCCGCTCGAGGAGAACCGACCGCGATGACCGATGGACACGCAGCAGCGGCACCCTCAGACGATGTAGTTCCAGTCGCCGCGGTCGCAGTTCCGGTTGCCGCGGTCGGATCACGCCTTGCACCACTCCAACCATGCAACAAGATCCTTTGCCAGATCCTCGCCCCCTCGGTTTCCGCTCGGCAAGCGGCCTTCGCCGCCGTAGGCAGTCACGAGGCGAAAGCGAATGTACTTGCGCGATGGAATCGGAAGGAACGGCCATGACGTCCACCAATGCGACGGGACCGAGCGCGCCGTCTGGCGAATTGCCACCCACCACAGATCGGGACGGACCACAACTGCAATTACAGCGCCGAGCAAGGTTGCCGGATACGATTTCGCGGTCTGCGACGAGGAGTTCACAGCCCTCCACGATAATTGGCCACCATTGCGGCACCCAGCAACGGTCCGTCCGCCCCGCAACCCGCCGGGCGGATCCTGGCTCCCCGTGAGAAATCGAGCAGCGCGAGACGGTCCAGCTCCTCCTGAGCCGCCGTGAAGAAGGGCTCGGAGAATCCGAGTGCCACGGACCCTGCCACCACAGCCAGCCGAAGGTCGAGGAGATTCGCAACTGACGCGACCGCCCTGCCGACCATGCGACCGCAACGCAGGCGTTCCTCCCTGGGTGCCAGGCGTGGTTCGCTTCCCGTTCGTCGCTCGATCGCCATTCCTGAAGCCTCGGCTTCCAGACAACCCCTGGCCCCGCATACGCAACGTGCACCGTTCGGCTCCACGATCAGGTGTCCGATGTGACCCGCGTTCCCCTCCCTGCCGTCCAGGGGTGCACCGTTGAGGACCAGACCACCTCCCACTCCTGTCGATACGACCATCGCCAGGAAGTTCGACGTGTCCTTGGCGGCCCCCCATCGACCTTCTGCCATGGCGAGCGCCTTGGCGTCGTTGTCAACGTAGGTCGGCAAGTCCAGTGCAGCAGACACTTCACTCCCCAACCGATGACCGCTCCACGGTTCAATGTTGAGCGGCGAAACCGCCGTTGCGCCGGAGGGACCGAAACCCGACATCGGACCCGCACAACCGACACCGACAGCAGAAGGCGAAACGCCTGATTGGCTGATCACGTCCTCCAGCATCCGGATCACCTGCTGAGTGAGGGGATCGTTCGCCGCCGAATCACCGCCGGCAGAACTCTGAGAAGGCGCAAAGACCTGCGTCGGGGCACGCCGGCGGTGCAGGATCGTGCCGTCTGCGGAGACAACTCCGGCCTCGATCTTCGTGCCGCCGATGTCCAGGGCTGCGACGGAACGGAATCCGGATTCGGCCATGATCACCCGCCGAGAATACCGGCACTCCCGCACACAGAGTCATTTCTTTGGTACACATGGCCGGCGCCCATGCAGACCAAGCCGGCACTCTCACAGACAGAGTCAGTCCTCTTGCAAACCCCGTGGCGCGTGGGAATACTTCCCCGGAGAAACCAGACTGGTGATGGCAGTCCCCTCGACGGCCATCAAATCGGAGCATCAGATGACGGCCACGGCGCGCACAGAGCCTCAGCGACCAGAGACCTATGGCGAGATCTTTGAATCGATTCTGGGCTCGGTGGCAACTGCGATCCGCGGCAAGGACGAAACCCTGCGCTACGCGCTCACGTGCCTCCTGGCTGAGGGTCATCTGCTGATTGAGGATGTGCCGGGAGTGGGCAAGACCAGCATGGCCAAGGCGTTCTGCCGCGCGTTGGACCTCTCGTTCGGCCGAGTCCAGTTCACTCCGGATCTTCTCCCGTCGGACGTGGTCGGCTCCTCTGTGTGGCACTCGGAGGAAGGTGCTGTCCGATTCATGGCTGGACCGGTCTTTTCCAATCTTCTCCTGGGCGACGAATTGAACCGGGCCTCGCCGAAGACCCAATCCGCGTTGTTGGAGGCAATGGCCGAGCGCCAGGTCACCGTGGACGGAAACACGCGGGAACTGCCGAGACCCTTCATGGTCATCGCCACCCAGAACCCGCACGAACAACATGGCACGTTCCCGCTCCCGGAAAGCCAGCTGGATCGTTTCACGATGCGTCTCTCGGTCGGCTACCCGGACCGCGACGATGAACTGTCACTTCTGATGGAACCTGATCATGACCACGCCCTGGATCGGGTACCCACCGTGTCCAGTTCTCCCCAGGTCAGTTCCATGATCGCCGCGGCCCAAAAAGTTCACGTGGCGGAATCGGTCGCCCGATACGTGGTGGAGTTGAGCGAAGCCAGCCGAAGCCACCCGAACATCTCCTTGGGAGTGTCGCCGCGGGCCGCATTGGGCCTGCTCAGTTGCGCCCGGGTATGGGCCGCTTCGCTGGGCCGCGGGTTTGTCACCCCAGACGACGTCAAGGAACTCGCGATCCCCGTGCTCGCCCACCGCGTACTGCTCAGTGCCGCAGCGATCAGCAACGGCTCCAACAGCGAATCGGTGGTCGGGGAACTGCTCGGACACACGCCGATTCCGCAAGGCTGAACATGCGGCTACGAGCCATCTCCCTGGCGGCTGGCCTGATCGGGCTTGCCGCTGCAGTGGCGCTCGCGGTGATGTTCGCTCTGCCGGAACTGACCGTGGTGAGCGTCGCCTCGGCACTACTGCTGATTCTGAGCGCCGCATGGCTCCGAATCGGCGTTGGAGGCTTCGCCAACACGGTGGAACTTTCGACCAGCCATCGCGCGGTTCATGTGGGAGACGAAGCCGAGCTGGTCGTGGAGATTCGCAACGCCAGGTCCGCCGCAAGCATGCCTGCGGAGCTTCGCTACAACAGGACCGACAACAACACAGCGACCAACAACACAGCGACACGAAATCCTGCGCGGCTGGGAGTGGGACCGCTCGATCCCGGAGGGACATGCGGGTTCACGATCTCTCTGGACACCTCGCGCCGCGGGGTTCACCAAATCGGCGGATGGTTCTGGTATTTGCGGGATCCACTACGGCTCTGGCGCCATCGCGATCCAATCCCGAGCTCTGCCGTGCTGAATGTGCGTCCGCGAGCGCATCCCCTCGATTCCCCGCAGGGACTCGGCTCACTGACAGACCCCCAGGGCCGTTCATCGTCGGTTGTGATCCCCGGTGAACCCGATGGTGACCTCATCGGTCTCAGGCCATACACACCCGGTGATGACATGCGGCTGATCCATTGGCGCACGTCGGCGCGTCTGAATCAGCCCCATGTGATCCAGACCGATCCGCCCCCTACGGATGCGGTGTTCCAGATGCTTGTGGATACCCACATCGATCGGGAACACACCACAACGGCCGATGCTTCTGCCCACCGCCGCCTGCCACCGTCGGAAGCCGCTTTCGAGCGCTCCCTGGAGGCGACGGTGAGCATCGCGTTGCACTTGGCCGCCAGCGGTTCCTCGATACGCCTGCGCACGACGGGTGGTTGGGACAGCGGATCCGTTCCTCCGGGGGCGATCTCAACGATTCTCGACTGGCTGACATCAGCCAAGCCCACCACCGCAGCCACGCAAGCCACGGACCCTGCGCTGCCACGCACATTCACTCCGGATGTGGCGGTAGGCACGGACCACCGTTCGATCCAGGCTGCGATTGCCCACCCAACTCCGGCACGGCCGGCATCACATCCACACGCTCGTCCACCAACGGCTCCCCCCACCCGGATCCTGGTGTGTCCTCCCAGCGGGAACGACCCCATGCGCAACGGCCCGACTGGAAACGGGGATGAATCCTCGGGCCCGGTGGTGACCTGGGGAACAAATGAACCGCTGGCGCACGCTTGGGCCCGCCTGATCACCGCTGGGGGCCGCGCCCGCCCGGACACCGGAACGCGGGTTGGCCCATGACCGGCCGCAATGAATGGTTGGCAGAGATCGCACTGATCACGTTGGGTTGGGCTTTGGCCATTTCCACCACCCGGTTCTTCCTGAACGACTCGTTGGTGTGGACCCTCATCGCAGTTGCCAGCGCAGCCTGGTTGGTCGCCACAGTGTGTCGGCGGTTGCCGTGGAACGAAACACTGGGAGCGGCAGTCTTCCTGCTGTCCGGGTTGTGGCTGCTGTTCTTTCTCAGCACGCCGGAGACTCTGTTCTTCGGATTGCCGACCCCGCAGAGCGTGACCCACCTCACTGAAATCATTCAGTCGGACCTGGCCGATCTGCGGGTCGAGATTGCGCCGGTGACGCCTCGATCGGGCCACGCAATCCTGCTCGGAGCCCTGATCTGGGCCGCCGCTGGTTACGTCTCCAGTGCCGCCATGACGTTGCGGCTCACCTTCTGGGCTCCCCTTCCCCACGTCGCCGGAGTCATCGCACTCGGTCTTCTTGCCCGGGGTCAGGGGCGTCTGTTGACAGCCGTGGCGCTGATGGGCGCACTGGCCGCTTACGCCCTGACCCAGTCCAGGTGGAAACTGAGCGAGATTCGCTGGATTCCCACACCGCGCCGGGCGGCACGCCGCCAACTCATCGGCGGCATCGTGGCACTTTCGGTTGCCGCACTCGGAGCCTTCGGAATCCAGGACAACCTGGGTTGGGACACAGAGCCGACCATCAACTTCCGGCAATCAAAGGGTGAAGGCACCACCAAGGTCGTCTCTCCCTTCGTCGATGTGGGTTCCTTCCTCAACGGTGCGGGAAGCAACACGCTGCTGTTCACAGCCAAGGCATCCACTCCTGCCTACTGGCGGCTCACCGCCCTGGACGAATACGACAGCGAATCGGGGATCTGGGTGCTTGCAAACTCCTATGAGTCCGTGCCCACAGAACTCAACAGGCCGCAGGAACCAGAACGGTCTGCGACCACGGCAGTGAACGGTCTGGGCGGATTCTGGGTGCCGTCGCCCAACGAACCGGTCCGGGTGGCGTCACCATTGACACTCGGATGGGATCCGCACGCAGGCTCGCTGATCACCAGTGATCGCGATGTCGAATCCGGCGACAAGTTCCGATTCGCCGCCAACGAAGTCCCGTCCAGGGCGGCTCTTGAAGCTGCGCAGCCGGCGAAGGTCGACGAGGTCCTGCTCGACACAACGGGCATGCCCCCCGAATTGGGCCAGATCGCGGCAGACCTGGGAGAGGGTCTGTCTCCATACCGGCAAGCCCTGGCCCTGCAAGATTGGAGTCGCAGCACGTTCACCTATGACGACACCGTGGATCTGAGCCGTTCGGAAGATCCGCTGTCGGATTTCCTGCTTCTCGGAAGCGGCTTCTGTCAACAGTTCTCGACCGCCTTCGCGTTGGGAGCCAGATCGTTGGGATTGCCGACGAGGGTTGTCGCGGGATTCACTCCGGGCGAGCCACAATCGGATCCGGACGGAGTCACCGGCCGCACGTACGAAGTCTACGGCCGTCAGGCACATGCTTGGCCGGAGATCCTCTTCGAAGATGTTGGCTGGGTGTCGTTCGAGCCGACCCCCGGCCGTGGTGATCCCGCGACGGTGGAAATTACCGGCGTGGCGCCGGCTCAGGCGATTGGTGACGAACCGGCGGTGGAGTCAGAGGCTCCGGTCACGACCAGCCCAACGACCTCTGCCCCGACGGAGACCTCTGCCGCTCCGGCCTCACCTGATCGTCCGGCGGCGGATTCCCCGGATCTGCCCAGCGAGGGCGACCGCGGCGCGGCGCTCTGGATGTTCGCACTGGGAGCTGCTTTGGTGATCGCCGTCATTGCGGTGATCACAGCCATCAACGTCTCGCGATCCGGGTCCGGACCGGCTCTACCGGTGGATGAAGTCGAAAAGCAATGGGTCCGGGCTCTCGAGCGGTTGACAGCAATGGGTCTCACCCCGAATCCCAACGAAACGCCGTCCGAATTCTCCAGGCGAGCGGAAGAAACCATCCAATCCGATTCGATCGTGAATCTCGCCGAACTCGAGAGTCGCAGGCGCTGGTCGGGAGTCAGGACGTCCGCTGCGGAGGAGGACCTCGCCAAGTCATACGGAACCGAACTCGTTTCAGCCATGACTCCCGGCTAATCGGAATCGAACCCTGCCGGCCCGGACCCGTACGATATCAGGGATCCAAATCGTCGCCGCGCCCAGGCAGCTGATCGGTTTCGCTGTCAGGCGTCGGAGTGGCTATTCGTCGTCACGCTGGAGACGCTCGCGGGCTTTGTTTCCCGCGTTGTCCAGGTAATCACGCCAGCTGGTCTTCTTCATGGCCGCGGTCGCCTCATGCATCCCGGCCCGACCCGCTCGTCGAACATTTCGCTCGATGTACAGCGCGGCTGCGAACATTCCGAGGAATCCGGCAAAAGCCAGCACGAAGCTCACGCTCAAGAGCAGAACTGATGCCACGAGGGCCAGGACGAATGCAACGATTCCCCAACGGAGCTTCCCGAATGCATCCGTGTACACCGTCGTGGATGAGACCTGATGAGCCAGATCAGGATCTGTCTCCTGCAGCTGACTCTCGATTTCGCTGAGAATTTGCTGCTCTTGTTCAGATAGCGGCATCTGCAAGGCTCCCAACATCTCTCGGACCGTCCCATTGCGTCACTCGCAACCGCATGATTTCACACGCTACAGCCGAATTGTCGTCAACTCCCACCAGAACCCTCAATTTCTCTTCCTCGGGCACCGACTCAACACACTCAGGAAACATCCGTGTACCTACTCGTAACCGCCAGAGACCGCAGATTTGTTCCTTCAACCAGGTACTCATACTTCCTCGTGTTCTCCCACGGACTCTCCAACCAGTGGATCAGCGGCTCGCGGACCCATGGATGCGAATCATTCAGTCGCGTGGCACAGTCGCCCAAGGGGACAAGATCAGCGTTGGTCACAATGCCGTCGGGATCAGCGCCGACAACCAGCATCCCGGACAATCGCGCCGCTCGGTGGACTTCCACCCGCAGGTGCCATCCCAATCCGGGCGCATCGGCCTCGATCACGTACAGCGGTCCGTGCCATGACTGCACCGAAAGCCCGGTTTCCTCCTGGACCTCCCGCGTCAGGCCATCAACAACAGGCTCCCCGAGGTCGATCACACCGCCAGGCGGAGTCCAGTCCACGAGTCCGCCCCTTCGCGTGTTCTGCACCAGAAGCAGCGCAGGTTCGCCATCCGGCTCCAAGAGGGAACCCTCGATGATCCCGCCGCCGACCAGCCACTGCTGCACGGATTCATTCTGCCACCTCGGGGTTCCTAACATTGGGGAATGACGTCCGATTCACCCTCAAGAGGCCGCAAGCCCCCACAGTCAGAACCCGATCAACCAGAACCCGATCAACCAAAACCCGATCAGCCGATGGTCGGCGCCAGCCCTGCGCCGGATCCCGCCGATACCGAACCAACCACTCCCGAAACCGCCCTTCCACCCGTGTACGCGCGGGTCCTCGCGTTTCTGGCAATTCTGCTCGGAGGTGCCTGCGGAGGATTCATCGGATACGCATTCGCCTCGTTGGGCGGGTTTTCCGATCTCGCCATCGGATTGATCACCCTGGTCGTAGGTCTGGGATTCGCCGGAGGTGTGGCAGTGATCGCCGTGCTGACTTTGAGGGCACTCGGTGAATGGGAAACGATCCGTGAACAGGGCCCCGCTGCAATCACCGCAGCGAGGGCGGCGCGGGCCGGTCGAGCCAAGAGCTGAACGTGTCCGCAACCACCCAAGGGGACCCAATGCTTGGCCGAGAACTCCTCTCGGTGGCGGAAAAGGCCGCGGCCGCGGCAACTCGGCTGATCATGGACAATCGACCGGATCACCTCGAACGGACGAACAAGTCCTCCCCGACCGATGAGGTCACCCAGATGGATCGCGCTTCCGAGCGACTGATCCGGGAGGTCATTGCCCACGACCGGCCGTTCGACTCGGTAATCGGAGAAGAAGACGATCCGCTCGTGGGCACCAGCGACGTGACCTGGTTGATCGATCCGATCGACGGCACGACCAACTATGTCTATGACCATCCCGGATACGCGGTTTCCATTGCTGCTCTCCTCGGCGAACGCGCGATCGCAGGCGTGGTTTCCGATCCGACCCATACACGTACATACAGCGCGATCGCTGGCGAGGGATCGTTCTGCAACGGCCGACAACTCCGGCTTCCGGACGAATCACCGGATATCGCCCGGACTCTCGTGGCAACCGGATTCAACTACGACCCGGCTGTGCGGACGATCCAGGGCCGGGCGGTTGCCGAACTGATTCCAGTCGTTCGGGACATCCGCCGGATGGGCGCCGCGGCCGTGGACCTCTGCTCTGTTGCATCAGGCCGGGTGGACGCCTACTACGAGAAGGGTCTTTCACCCTGGGATCTGGCCGCCGGGTTGTTGATCGCCGCAGAAGCCGGTGCCAGAACCGGAGCCATGGACCATGGCGAAGCCCGCGCCGATTCCGTTCTGGTGGCCCATCCGGATCGTTTCGACGAGCTGCGCGAACTGCTCCAACGCATCGGAGCCGACTGAGGCTACGCAGTGCCGAGGCACATATTTCGCCGGGGTGTTCACATCACCATCCGTTCATGGGCGACAATACTGGGGTGGGCACCACAATTCTGACGGTTGAAGATGACGAACGCATCCGCACATCGGTGCGGCTGGCCCTGGAGGACGAGGGCTGGTCGGTGGAGGAGTCCGACACCGGCGAGGATGCGATCAACAAGTTCGGTCAGATCGATGCCGATGTCGTGCTGATCGACATCATGCTCCCCGGAATTGACGGCTTCGAAGTTTGCCGTTCGATCCGACGGCAGAGCGATGTTCCCATCGTGATGGTTACCGCCCGAGCTGATACCCACGATGTGGTGGCAGGCCTGGAAGCCGGCGCCGACGACTATCTGACCAAACCATTCGCCCCGAAGGAACTGTCAGCGCGGATTCGAGCGATGCTCCGCCGGGTGCGAACGCCGAGCCCAGGGAATCCCCACCTGAGGTTCGGCGAGCTCGAGGTGGCACCTGCCGAAGGTGTCGTGACCCGCAACGGTGAGCCGATTCACCTCACAAAGACCGAGTTCCGCCTCTTGGTGGAATTGGCCAGCCAACCCGGACTGATTCTCTCGCGCGAGGATCTCCTCGAAAAGGTCTGGGGCCACGGAGTCTTCGGCGATGGTCGGCTCGTGGACGTTCACATTCGTCGCCTGCGAACCAAGGTCGAGCCGGACCCGGCCAACCCGACCCATGTCGTCACCGTGCGCGGGTTGGGATACAAGCTGCAGGGCTGACGGGTGCAAGAGCGCCACTCGTGGCCGGAACTGCGTTTGGGGCTGCGGGCCCGAATAACGCTCGCCGTCACTTTGGTCACGGCTGCGCTGTCGATCGCAGTCTGGCTGACCACGGTGACGGTCGCCCGCCAGACCCTGCTTGATTCCAAAGAAGATGCCGTCACTCGTCGGGCCCAATCCAACTCGGCGGTGATCTCAGGGCGCGACCTCGCCGATACTGAGGCTTCCGAGGTCCAGACAACCCTCAGTTCCCTGTCGGACACCGAAAGACCTTCGGTCATCTGGAACGGTGGCACCGACAACGTGAGCCTCGACCCTCGATACACCGTGGAGGACATTCCACCCGAAATGCTGCGACTGGCGCTTGAGGACCACGAGGGTTCGATCATGCGATTCACGTTTCGCGATGAACCGCTGGTGGCGGTGGCCGTGCCGATCGGCGACCAACAGGCTGCATACATCGAAGTCAGCAGCCTCGAAGATGTCCAGACCGCGGTTCAAACGATCGGCACTGCGCTACTCGCGGCGGTGATCGCGTCGGCCATGGCAGCAGGATTCCTGGGTTACTGGCTGAGCCGGTACACAATTCGCCCACTGACACGAGTGACCGATGCCGCCGAGGCAGTCGCTCTGGGGCAACTCGATACGCGCATGAACTATACCGAGTACGAACACGACCCGGATCTTGCCCCACTGGTGGCGAACTTCAACATGATGGTCGAGACGCTCGAACAACGTATTGCTGCAGATGCCCGATTCGCCAGTGATGTGAGCCATGAGCTGCGTTCTCCACTGACCACGCTGAAAGCAAGCCTTCAGGTCCTCGAGAACAACCGCGAGGCCCTCCCGGAACGTGCTCAGCAGGCGTTCGATCTGCTGGATTCCGATGTCGAAAGATTCACCCAACTGGTCGAGGACCTTCTCGAGATCTCCCGATTCGATGCAGGCGCAGTACGCCTCGAACTTGACGATGTCGCACTTGTGCCGATGGTCCGGGCAACAATCGACAATCTCACACACGGGACCGTCGAAGTTCTCAGCGAACCCGAGCTCGACGAGACCATCATTGCCTGCGACAAACGACGCTTGGCCCGGATTCTCGCCAATTTCGTGAACAACGCCGAGAAGTACGCCGACGGTGCAACACATGTGAACGTGGAACGCCAGCAGGATGGTCCCGAAAGCGAACCAACCGTGCGGGTGGCTGTGGAGGATTCCGGACCCGGAGTCCCTGAAGAGCTCAGGGAGAAGATCTTCGACCGATTCAACCGTGGTGATCAGGGTGGAAGCCGCGGTGCCGATGTCGGTGTCGGCCTGGGGCTGTCATTGGCCGCCGAGCACGCTCGACTGCAGGCCGGGAGTGTCTGGGTTGAGGATCGAACCGATGGAGGCAGCGGTGCTCGGTTCGTGGTTGAGTTGCCACTTCTCCAGGTCCACCCCTCCGAAGGAGAGGAAGACCTCTCTGCGGCCACGCCGGAGGCAACAAGCAACTTGACTCTCACTGGAGAGCACAAGGCCGTGCAGATGAGCAATCCTGCGGAATTCCCCTGATGCGGCCCATTTCAAGGCGGCTCGCAACACCCTCGGCGCGGCCATCACGGCATGCTCCAGTTCTGCGTGTGGGAATCGTCCTGCCAATCATGATGGGGCTCATGGTGAGCGCTTGTGGGGTGGCAAACGACTCGGGCCCCCGAGCCCTGCCCCCCACATCCACCAGCACCACGAGCATCCCGACCAATCTTGGCAGCGCTCCCGCCGTGATCTATTTCCTGCAGCACGAGAATCTCATTCCGGTTACCCGGGCGCTGCCCGAACGGACTCCGGAGGCTGTGGTCGAATCCCTCCTGCAGTCGCCCACCGATGCTGATGGCGAAGATCTGGCCAGCGCGATTCCCTCTGCCACCCGTCTCATCTCTGCGGAATTCGATGACGATGTCCTGGACGTGAATCTGTCGGAGGACTTCGGAGATGTGGTCGGCCCGGCACGCCAGCAGGCATTGGGACAGATCGTCCTGAGCCTGACAAGTCTCGAAAACGTCACCGACGTCACCTTCCGCCTCGAAGGTGAATCCTTCAAAGTGACGTCTCCCCAGCGCGGAGACGTGGAGGTCGTGACCGACTGCGACTTCCAGTCGCTGGTGGCCGATCCAGAAAGCGAAGAACTCCGGATCACCTCCGAGCAACTCACCATCCTGAGTTTCCGCGTTGCCCAGTTGCGCGAACGCTGCGGCCCAACCTGAAGCCTGACCAGCTTCACGACCTATCTTTGCTTACATGTCCTGGATCATTTCGATCGACGCTGGAACCACGGGTGTCCGCGCTTTTGCTGTCAAGGAGACCGGCGAGCCGGGACCGATCGCCTATCAGGAGTTCACCCAGTACTTCCCTCGGCCAGGTTGGGTTGAACACGACGCCATGGAGATCTGGCAGACCACGCAGTCTGTGTTGGCTGAGGTCACGGATCGTTGCGATGAGCCGATTGGCGCCCTCGGCATCACAAATCAGAGGGAAACCACAGTTGCCTGGGACGCCCGCACCTCGATTCCCCTTCACAATGCCATCGTCTGGCAGGACCGGCGAACGGCACCACGCTGCGAAGAACTTGCCGCAATGGGTCATCTGGACTCCATAAGACACACCACGGGACTCGTTCTGGATCCCTACTTCTCAGGTTCCAAGATGGAATGGCTGCTGGGAACGGGTGGGGTGAGAGCCGACGAACACCTCAGGCTGGGCACGATCGACTCCTGGATCCTCTGGAAGCTCACAGGCGGAGCCGTTCATCGCACTGACGCCTCGAACGCGAGCCGCACGATGCTCTATGACATCAGGACCCAAGCTTGGTCGGAGGAATTGTGTGACCTGTTCGGCGTGCCGATCAAGTCACTTCCGCAAGTACTTCCGAGCGCCGGCCCATTCGGAGTCACCGCTGCAGATTCAGGGTGTGGCAGCGGCATTCCGATCACGGGTGTCGCGGGAGATCAACAATCGTCACTTTTCGGACAAGCCTGCATTTCACCCGGGATGGCAAAGAACACCTACGGAACAGGCTCGTTCGTGCTGATGAATGTGGGTGAAACCTGCCCCGACCCGGTTGAGGGGCTGCTCACCACGATCGCTTGGCAGCTTGGGGGATCCCTGCTCGGAGAGGACGCCGACGTGGTAACCCACTACGCACTCGAAGGCGCCATCTTCTCCACCGGTTCCGCCGTGCAGTGGCTGAGGGACGGCCTGGAACTCATCGATGATGCCTCGGAATGTGGACCCCTGGCCGAATCTGTTCCCCACAGCGACGGAGTTGCGCTGGTGCCCGCCTTCAACGGACTGGGCTCACCTTGGTGGGATCCGCGGGCGCGGGGAACGATTCTGGGCATCACGCGGGGCACCTCCCGAGGTCACCTTGCCCGCGCGGTGCTGGACTCCATGGTGTTCCAGACCAAGGACGTCGTCGACTCGATGTCCTCCGCCACGGGTGTGGCAATCTCGGAGCTGCGGGTCGATGGTGGGGCGTCCGTCATGAACCTCATGTTGCAGTTGCAGGCCGACCAGCTGAATACGTCCGTGGCTCGGTCCGCAGTCTCGGAAACAACCGCCCTTGGCGCTGCTTACCTTGCCGGTCTGGGGGCCGGCATCTGGGGGAGCGCACAAGAAGTGTCTTCGGCCTGGACAGCCGAGCGGACCTTCTCCCCGGCGGAAGACCGCGATGAAGCGCAGGCCGCCCATTCGACGTGGCTCAGGGCGGTTGAACGTTCCCGAGGATGGTCACCCCAGTGACAATCCGGCGTTCGGGAATCCAGCCGGGGTGAATCCCATCCGGGAGGGGAGTTGACCAACCGGTCAATTCCAGCATTACGTTGGACATGTGGCACGTCAGTTGACATCCAAAGGCCGACAACGCCGGAGCCAGCTCATCAACCAGGCCACCCGCCGATTCGCCTCGGACGGATACCATCCGACATCGGTGGCGGACATTGTCGGAGGGGTGGGTGTGGGCAAGGGCGTCTTCTATTGGTACTTCGAGTCCAAGGAACAGCTCTTTCTGGAGATACTTCGAGATGCCCAGAAGGACCTCCGTCGCTGCCAGCGGAATTCAACAGCAGATCTGACCGATCCAGTTGACCGGATCGAAGGTGGGATCCGGGCAGGTGTCATCTGGATGGTGGGCAATCCGGACCTCCGGCGACTGTTCGAGTTCGCCAGGTCAGAGGACACCTTCGCCAAGGCAATGAAGGTCGGCGAGGCCACCCTCGTATCGGACGCGGCACAGCATCTGCGAATCGCCATCGATGCCGGCCGGATCCCGGATCGCGATCCGCAAGCTCTGGCACACGGCATACTCGGCGTGACCAACCAACTGACGATGGCATACATGGATCATGGCGATGGCGATCCAGCCGAAGTCGGCGATCTCGTGGTATCGATCTGCCGCAACGGATTCGCCGGTCTGTCCGACGACCTGACGGGCGACTCGAACAGCCCCGCCATGACCGTCAAGCCAACTTGGTCAAGGAGCGTTTGAGGTTTCGAACGGCCTGGGTGATCCGCTGCTCATTCTCGATCAGGGCGAAACGCACATGGCCTTCACCACCGGGACCGAATCCGACGCCGGGCGACAAGGCCACGTGTGCTTCCTTCACCAGTTTCGAGCAGAAGTCGACAGAACCCATTTCGAGGTACGGCTCGGGAATCTTGGCCCAGGCGAACATTGTCCCCCTCGGCGGCTCAATCTCCCAGCCGATGCGATTGAGTCCGGCACACAGCACATCGCGGCGCGCCTCATAGATCTCGTTGACCTCGACCGGAAACTCGGAGGCCTCGTTGATCGTGACCGTGGCAGCTATCTGAATCGGCTGGAACGTTCCGTAATCCAGATATGACTTGAGTTTCGCCAGTGCAGCCACAACTTCTGCGTTTCCCAGCAAGAATGCCACCCGCCATCCCGGCATCGAGAAGGACTTGGTCATTGAGTAGAGCTCCACAGCGACTTCCTTGGCGCCCTCGGCCTGAAGGATCGAAGGTGGTCGATAGCCGTCGAATCCAAGGTCGGCGTACGCGTTGTCGTGTACCAGCACCACTTCCTTCTCACGGGCGAAGTCCACCATCCGTTGCATGAAGTCGAGGTCCACACAGGTGGTAGTCGGATTGTGCGGGAACGACAACACGATCACGCGGGGTTTCGGATGGGAGTACTCCCAGGCCCGCAACATGTTCTCGAAGAACTCCTCACCGGTTCCGAGCGGAATCTCGCGGACATTCGCACCGGCAAAAAGGGGCCCGAAGATGTGAATGGGGTAGCTGGGAGCAGGAACCAGCGCGGCATCGTGGGGCTGGAGAAGCGTCCACATCAAATGGCTGAATCCCTCTTTGGCGCCGATCGTGTTGATCACTTCGGTTTCCGGATCGAGGATCACACCGAATCGCTTTTCGTAGTAACCGGCAATGGCTTCCCGAAGCTTCGGAATCCCCTTGGACGCCGAGTAACGGTGGTTTCTGGAATTCTGGGCTGCCTCGCACAATTTCTCGACAGTGATCTCCGGTGAGGGCAGATCCGGGTTGCCAAAGCCGAGATCGATGATGTCCGCTCCCGACCGCCGCGCCTCGATCTTCAACGAGTCAATGATCGTGAACACATACGGTGGAAGAGAGGTGATTCGGCGGAACTCCATGCCGAAACGCTAATGCCCCGGCACAGCCGACCCCACACGCATTCAGCCGCGCTCATTTGTGGCCGGGCTCGCCGTCTCCACCGCGCTGCCGGTGGACAGTCCCGCGCTACCGGTGGACAGTCCTGCGCTACCGGTGGACAGTCCCGCGCTGCGAGCGAGCAATGCCGCTCCGATAGCCCCGGCGTTGGATCCCCATGGAGCGACGGAAATCTCCACGTGGTGATCCGCCAGCTGCGGATTGTCTCCAACCTTCTTCACAACATCGTCGAGGAACAGGTCTGCCTCCTGAGCCAATCCGCCCGAGATCACGATCCGGCCGGGATCAAGCACCTGGATCAGGTTCGCCAACCCGAAACTCATCCATTCGGCGAAATCCCCGACCACAGCCAGAGCTGATTCATCGCCCTGCCTCGCAAGGGCAATTACCTCCTCAGAAGAGATGGGACCGCCGGGTGCGGGAGCACTACTCGGCGTCGGGGCGGTCCACAACCCTTCGGAGAGCATGTTCTCCGCTGCTCTCGAAATCGCCGGACCTGAGGCGTAACGCTCCCAGCATCCTCGCTGTCCGCAGCCACAAGGGACACCACCCGGGACCACCACCATGTGACCTGGTTCGAGTGCATAACCGCTGTCACCGAGTTGAAGCTCCCCGCTCGAGATCAGCCCTCCACCGATTCCCGTTCCGAAGGTCAACGCCAGAAGATGTCCGGGAGTCGGATGCAGAGCTGACTGAGCCGCAACTGCCACGCAGTTCGCATCGTTTGCCACCACGGTCGGCAACCCTGTGGCCTCATGCAGGAGTTCGCCGAGGTCGCGACCATCCACCCCCGCAACATTGGGAGAACGCCGGACCACCCCACTGCGGTCGACCAGCCCGGCCACTCCGATACCCATGCCCGCCGGAAGCTCACCCGTGGACTCCAGCAGGGCCAGAACTTCCCGTACGGCCGCAGTCACGTCATCGGTGACCTCCACAACGTCGGCGCGTACCGGCCGCTTGAGGGTCCGGATCACTTCGAGGGGAATTCCCTCGACTTCGCTCCCCTCGGAAGCAGGGAAACGAACTGCAGCAACCAGAACCTTGGTGCCACCGATGTCCACCCCCAGGGTGACGGTCGAGGTCATCGCGGGGTCGTTGCAATCCTCGGGCAGCCCCGGCATCTCTGATGACTCACTGGTGGCTTGGTTCGCTGGTGGCTTGGTTCGCTGGTGGCTTGATTCACTGGTGACTCGGTTCACTCGACCGTGATGCGTCGCACCCTCGGAGCGCCCGCGGCTCTCTTGGTCGACCGTGGCGAATCCGGTTCCACCCGGTGGTTCGCCTTCGCGTCCGACTGTCCACCTGACGACGCTTCACCGTCGGATTCCAGGTGATCCGGATCCTCGTCGAGGTCATAGCGATAGTCCACCTCGTCCTCAGCGCCGTCGTAGAGGTCAGACTCAAAGGGTCGACTGTTCCGCGCCCGGCGATCGGCTGCTCTGGCAAGGTCCGAAACGACTCCTCGGACTGCTCCTCCCAGCTCCGACACGACCTGAGGGTCCTCGACCACCTCTTCGGCAGCATCGAGGAACAGCCGGGCTGCGGCGATCATCTCCCGAGCAGCGTTCTGGAGATGCTCAACTCCTGCCGAGGTGTCATCGCGGTTCATTCAGACATCATGTCTGTTTCCAGCGCTCCACGCACTCGCGGAATCGGGGAACCGGGAACCCGCTGGCCCTCAGTCGATGAATCCGAGCCTCAACTCGCCTTCGGAAATGATTGCGGAGGAAACCTGACGCCCTCGCAATGAGTCCGGCAACAGGAGGTTCCGCCGATAGGGACCCACCGAGATGGAGACCTCGCAATCCTGCTGGGTCATGCGGATTTCGTCACCATCCACGTTTGGCAGTTCCATCACGAGCACTGAGGATCCGTTGACATCTCGCTCCATCCGCAGTGGCCTGCCCGGATGAAGGTCCGACTCGGGATCATGCTCCGCCCAGATTTCCTGGCCGAATTCAGTCAGTGCAGATGGTCCGAGAACCTCACCCGGATGCAAAGGTGCGCGGAGCAGGGTCATGGGATCAAACGCTTCCTCGATCAGCTTCACTTGTTCGGATTGTGCTTTCCGCCAGTCATCCATGAATTCCGACGAAAGATGCTCAGGCAGGAGTCTGTTGATGATCGCCGCGTCAACGTGATATCCGAACAGCGACAGATACGTGTGGCTCCTGCGCGCTTCCGCCACCACCATCTTTTCCGGCGTCAGCACCAATCTCACCGAGGTGATTTCCGGATTGGTGAGAAGATCCCGGACCCGGGTGAGTTGGCGCTGGAGTCGCTCGCCACTGGTGAACACAGCGGGGTCGGCCATGGGTATGTCGGTCAGCCGACTCAGAACCGGACTCACAAGCCGGCTGATCCGCTTGGAGGCGGGAAAGAGCTTCTGCATGTACCAATCGAGCATGTCCGGAAGCGACAGCAGGCGAAGTGACTCAGCGGTGGGCGCACAATCCACCACGATCACGTCGAACCGGCCGGAACCAA
Source organism: Microthrixaceae bacterium (assembly GCA_020027475.1). Taxonomy (GTDB): domain Bacteria; phylum Actinomycetota; class Acidimicrobiia; order Acidimicrobiales; family Microtrichaceae; genus JAHRAZ01. Next base: position 5,201 of record JAHRAZ010000006.1, on the reverse strand, counting down.
ACAGAGTCTCGATCTCGAGAAGCGCAACCAACTCCTCGACACCCGGGAAGGTCGCCAGCTCCTCGGCTTCCACCGTGGAGAGACCCGCCCAGTTGAACACGTCCACCAACCACCCGCGGATGTCACCCCAGGACTGCTCCATTCGCTCCAGCGCATCCACCTGCTGAGCCCAACACCGAGGCGCCACGAGCGCCGGCTCGGTGCCGAGATCCGCTCCAAGTGCATCACCGAGGGAATGTGCCGGGTCGGCAGAAGTCACAAGAACTCTCTTGCCGCGAGCGGCAAGGGTCAACGCCGTGGCTGCTGCCGAGGTGGTCTTGCCCACTCCGCCCTTGCCGGTGAAGAGAAGTACTCGAGGATTGGCGTCGGACACGGTTACCTTCCCCCCGTCACATCGGTGCGCAAGGGGAAATTCCCAAAGCGAACGCTCCACAAGCCACTGAGGGCGAGCGGCAGGATCGGCTCGAGAGTTCCGAATATGACCGCTGTTCTGGATCTCATGAGAGCTCCGATAATAGAAGCGATGATGGCGGCCGCGAGCGACAAGTTCATCGTCCGCGCTGCCGTGGTGGGAGCTGAGCCGGCCAGAAAGAACAATCCGCCGATGCCCATGGCATCTGAACGGCTCCGCGACGCGGCCAGAAGCAGGTCCACCAGGAAGATACCCATGCCGAGCAGGAAGGCCACGAAGGAATACGCAAGATAAGGCCCTTCGAGTCTCTCGGTCCAGATCACGGCCATCACCGTGAGCACCACGAACACCGTGGTCGTTCCCACCGAGGCGCCGATCACCAGCTGACCCGGGACCTGATCACCGTAAACCGCAGCCAGTTCAGCCTCCCGGGCAACCGCTCGGGCGGCGCGCTGGCTCTGCATGCGGGCACGCGCTTCAGCCGCGGTTTCCGGCTTGGGTGGATCCCCCTCAGCTTCCATCACCGGACAGTCTCGCCGCTGCGCCATGGAATCAACCAAACAGCGCATGCGCACGCAGCGCCATTTGCCGCGCTCACCTGCAACCGACACGCGGCGCTCACTTGCACTGGCACCTAGCGCGGGTCCCGAAAGGCCAACTCAGCCTTCACGGCCGGGTGATCCCGGAAATCAGGCAATTCGAGCAACTCGAACAGTCCCAATCGGCGGGCGGTCCAAGCGGCGTGTTCCACCAACATGGTGTCCGGGGATTCGAGGTATGCCCGGACAAGGTCCACTGCGGGCTTGTCGGACCGACCGGAGTTGCCCAATACCACCAGGGCGTTTCTCCTTACGTACCGGGGTTCCCTGTTGGGGATGTACCAACCACCGACCTCCGCCATGAGCTCGGAATCGCCTGCCGTCAACAGCCATTCGAGGTTCACCCGCGAGCCCGTCGACGACAATTCAATCACCACTTCGGGGGCGGACCGATTGGGCGGACACACTTCCTGGCAGTCATCACAGCCGTAGATGCGGTCCCCCAAGGCCTCACGGAACTGCCTCGGAAACGATCCCTCGATCTGCAACAGCCATGACAGGCAACGCCCCGCATCCAGTACACCCGGCTCGATCAGTGCCCCGGTGGGGCATTCGGTCAAGCAGCGATCACATCGTCCACATTGTCCAGCAGACTGATCTTGTGCAGACTGATTTTGAGCCAGCTGATCACGAGTGGATTTCGTGAGTTTCGCATCGGTCAGGACCGTGCCCAGGACCACCCAACTGCCCACACCCGGCACCAGCAGATTCGTGTTCTTGCCGAACCATCCCAAACCCGCCCGATGTGCCATGGCGCGGTCCACCAGTGCATTGCTGTCGGCGACCGGAACGCCCCTGTACCCGCGCGCAGTCAGCTTGGAACGAATCAGGTCGAGCACGTCCCGAAGACGTCGGTATGCATCCTGTGCCGCGTAGCGGGCTACCCGGGCGGAGTCCGCGTCGGAGGCTTCGGAGGTGGCCGGAGAATACGAATGGGCGACAACGATCGCCGATTGTGCACTCGGCAGGCCGGTTCGGGGATCAGTGGAGCGAACCGGATTCCGGTAGGTGAAGTTCATTCCGCCGTGAAGCCCGGCATCTTTTCGTTTCTCGATGATCTCCAGGGATTGTGTGAGTGGTTCAACTCCGCAGATTCCGATTGCGGCGACTCCGTCGATGTCGCCGACCGACAGCAGCTCGTCTTCGAGACTCGAATCCGGCTCCCCCACATGGGTGCCAGACGAGGGCCTGGAGGAAACCGGTTCGTTCATCACACAATTGTGCCTTCGTTCGACACCCAGTTGTGCCGTGGTTCGGAGCATCGGTGCACAGGAGATTCAGATGATCTGTCGACGATGACGGTTCGGCGGAACCATTCCAGCACCCTGAAGGCGTTTGACGAGTCGCATCTCGTCCATTGAAACCACCACCGAACCATCCCGCTCCGAACAGAGGTGAGTGACCAGGCAGTCTTCGCAATGGCTCGTGTTGCGCTGACAGCAGTCGTCACAGCCGAAACGCAACGGCTCGGCCCGCTCCGGCTGTTCATTGCCGGGAGGCTCGTCGGCACTCCGAAATCGATTCGTGTTCGGAGCTGAACCGCTTCGACGGGGTGGACGGGGAAAGGCCACTGGTGTCATGGCGATCAACCTAGGGAGGCCCTGTGACACTGATCGCGCCCGGCCGGGATCCCCCCGGGGTGATGTTCAACTCCGGTCAGTTCGATCTCCTGACAGTTGAACTGCTGTCAGACCTTCAGGTTCTCCGGCAGAACTCGATCAGGACGCGGCTCGAAACCACGTTGGCGCCCCGCTCCCGAGAACCGTCGCGAACCCTGCGGTCCGAGGAGATCACCAGCGCCGGAGTTCGCGCATCCAGATCATCCAGGAACTCGAGAATCCGATCGTCGGCTTCCACACCGTTCTCCGTGAAGTGCACACGCACCGGGTACGGAACCGACACATTGGGCCGTGCGCCCGTGGAATCACCGTCGAACACCAGATGAACATCTGCGGAGGTTCGGCCCTTCATGCGTCCGAGCATGGCTATCAACTGATTCCGTTGATCGGCGATCGACAGTTGCGGCCAAGCCGATTTGGACACGTTGTATCCGTCCACGAACACACATATCGGCTCGTGGGAAAGCAGGTCGGCCAGACCCTGTCGGCTGTCGTCAGGCACTCCCCGACCCAGCCGGAGCGCTCTGCGAGGCGAAGCGACCGCGGACCGCTTTTGCGGCAGCGCGACAGATGGTCGAAGGCGGCCAAGTTCTGAAAGGACATCGCTGATCGCCCCCGACAACTGGCGCAGCAACTTCTCGGCCAAGTCCACTTCGGATTCTCGAGCAGCAAGTTCCGTTGCTCGCCTGGCGAGCTCGTCAGGTCCCGGCGCATTGCCGGGGTCTCCCGAAGGATCTGCATTGGATTCGGTGGAGCCCGGGCGAATCGAGGATTCCAGAGCCCTGATTTTGGACAGGCGCGTGGTCGCCAGCACCTCGGATGCTTTCAGTTGCCGGATCGCCTGTTGCCGCCCGCCGCTGGCCTCATCGAGCTCTTCGGAAAGCACCGCCGCTGCCGCCTTTACCTCGTTGAGTTCACGAGACACATCTGCCAGTTCACGCTCAGCGACATTCGCGCGCGCCCGCGACTCGCCAAGCTCGAACCTGGATTTCTCCAGCGCTGCTTCTACTCCGGCGAGTTTCCGCCGGGCATCCATCTCGGCCGATTTCTTCCCACTGCGCTCGGAGTCCTCGGCGTGTTGATCCGCCAGCGCAGACAGGTCCTCCTTCCAGCCATCAGGGCGCAGCAGGAACAGCCGGGACGCTTCGTCAAGGTCCTCCGGCTTCTTCAGCGCTTCCACCACACGCCCGCGGAATTCCTCGTCGGAGTTCAGCGAGGAAACGACTGCCAGCATCGCCTTCTCCGGGAACTTGGCAAATTTGAGGTACGGCCTCAGTGATGCCGGCGGTGGCGGCGCGTCGTGCGCCGCTGCATCGCGGCGAGCAGTGACCATCGCCACCTGGAGGGCATCCAGAACCAGGGTTGGTTCGACGTCGATGGTTCAGCCCTCAGCCGAGCGCGCGACCGACCCGGCGGTGGACTCGGGATCGCCATCCGCTCCCTTCGGAGGTGAATCCAGCATCTCAGCAGCATCCAGACGGACCACGGAACCCGAACTGTGACACCAGCGGCAGGAAACCTCTTCGATTGCCTCTTCGAGCACGGTTTCGGCTTCGACCGAGAGGTCGCCGGAAACGTCATAGTGGTGAAACGCCCTGGTCCGACGAGTGGAGGTGACGTCGAATCGAGTCAGGTTGCCGCAGGCGTTGCAGCGATATCTGGATACTTCATCGGAATTCACGACGCGAATCGTACTCGCGACCCGCAAATGGAAATACTTGACAATCGAACGTACGTTCGCAATGGTCTCCGGTGATGCTTGACCGCGCTGACCAGCCCGAGTTCCTCCAGCGCAGCTTCGCAGACCTCGGTCAGCCACTGGTGGATACGACATTCGCGGTGATCGACTTCGAAACAACCGGTGGCTCCCCCGCCAAGGACGTGATCACCGAAATCGGCGCGGTGAAGGTCAAAGGTGGTGAGTTTTGTGGAACCTTGTCGACGCTGGTCAATCCGGGCCGCGCCATACCACCCACCATCACCGTGCTCACCGGAATAACCCAGTCCATGGTTACCAAAGCACCACGCATCGAATCCGTGTTGGGCACCCTCATGGATTTCATCGGTGACGCTGTGATCGTTGGACACAATGTGCGTTTCGATGTGGGTTTCCTGCAGGCCGCACTGGAACGTGATGGTCGCCCGCCTCTGGATCACCGCACCATCGACACGGTGGCACTTTCGCGGAGGCTCCTCGGTGAGGAGGTCCCCAACTGCAAGCTGTCCACGCTGGCCAGCAGACTCTGCCTGGCGAATCAGCCCTCACATCGTGCGTTGACCGATGCTCTTGCCACGGCCGACCTCCTCCACGTGCTCATGGAGCGGGCGGCCGCATTCGGCGTGCTGGGTCTCGATGACTTGGCGAGCTTGCCCAAGATGGCTTCGCATCCACAGGCGAAGAAGCTTGCGCTGACCGAACACCTGCCCCGCTCGCCGGGGGTATATCTGTTTCGCGATCCCAGGGGACATGTTCTCTATGTGGACAAGGCCACCGATCTCCGTTCGCGGGTTCGCAACTACTTCTCCAGCGATGACCGTCGCAAGGTCGATGCGCTGTTGCGCGAAACAGGT
>JAHRAZ010000146.1 GCA_020027475.1 Microthrixaceae bacterium | reverse complement strand
AGCCCGACCAGCCGGGGCAGCAGATAGGCGCCGCCTGCGTCCACCACCAGTCCCCATTTCGCGAAGCTCCAGCGAAACTTCGTACTGTCACTCACGAACACGAAATCACACGCCAGGGCGAGGTGGGCGCCGGGGCCGATGGCGTGTCCCTGCACGGCGGCAACGGTTGGTTTGTCCAGCTCCCACAACTCGCTGACGAAAGTCTGAACTCCCACCCGGAGAGCTTGAGATGTGGAACGCGGATCGAAGTCGGCCTTGCCGGCTTGTGCAACGGTGGAGTCCCGCAGATCCATTCCTGAACAGAATGAGTCTCCTGTTCCCGTGATCAGAACGCAGCGGACCATGTCGTCGTTTCGACAAGTCCTGATCGCGTGGATGAGGTCGTCGCGCATGGCGACGGTGAGCGCATTGGCAGCGTCCGGGCGGTTGAGAGTGATCGTCCCCACGCCCCCGGACACACTGAATTGAAGTTCCTCGGCCATGGTTCCTACTCGGCGATCGTCAGAATGTTGACCACCGAAACTCCACTTCCGCGGCCGCCGACGTTGTGCTGCAGGGCGTTGCCGGATCGCAGTTTGACCTGCCGGTCGCCTGCTTCCTCCCTCAACTGCCACCAGCACTCTGTGAGCTGGGCGATGCCGGTGGCACCTATGGGATGACCTTTGGCGAGTAGTCCTCCCGAGGTGTTGATTGGGATGGAACCGTCAAGGGCGGTCTCGCCTTCCAGTGATGCGATGCCGCCCTTTCCCTTCTCGAAGAAGCCGAGATCCTCGATGTCGAGGATCTCGGTGATCGTGAAACAGTCATGGACCTCGGCCATATCCATGTCGGTCGGTCCGAGGTTGGCCATCTCATACGCGCGTGAGGATGCGCCAACGGTGGCACTCATGCCCACAAAGTTGTCCTTTTCGTGCAGGTACGGGTGATCCGTTGCGATCCCGATGCCTGCAACCTGAACCGGCTTGGCTGTGTAGTCGGCGGCTCGTTCGGGTGTGGTGATGAGTACGGCGGCGGCACCGTCGGTCTGTGGGCAGCAGTCGAGTAGTCCGAGCGGGGAACATACCTCGGGTGCGTTGAGCACCTGTTCCACTGTCACCTCATACTGGAAGTGTGCGTACGGATCGAGTTTGCCGTTGTGATGGTTCTTGACCGCAACCGAAGCCAGCATCTCCTTGGTGGTTCCGAAGTCGTGCATGTGTCTCGTGGCGAAGGGAGCGAACAGGACCGGGGCGGACTCTCCGCGGGTGTACACCGGGTGACCGCCGGCGGCGCGTGCCAGTAGTCCCTCCTCGGACGATTTGTCGCGCATCTTCTCAACGCCGATCACCAACACCACGTCGTGCAATCCGGAGGCGACGGCCATGCAACCGACACGGAAAGCGTCGGAACCACTTGGGCAGGCGTTCTCGATACGGGTGCATGCGACGCCGTTGAGTCCCAGTGCACTTGGGACTGTGTTGCCACCGATGCCCTCCTGCCCCCACAGAGTTCCCCTCTGGGTGGCCACGAATACGGCATCTATGTCCTTTGGATCCATTCCGTGGTCGACTGAGGCAATCGCCGCGTCAAATGCACCTCTGGCCATCTGTTCGTAGGACTGATCGAACAATTCGCCCATCTTGATGAGCCCAGCTCCGACCACGGACACTCGATTCCAGCTCATTGGGAATCCCCAAGTGTTCTGACTTTCCATCCGTACACAGGCACTCCTCTTTCGATGGTGTAACGCCGAGGCACCAGTTCTACTTCCGAACCTACGGCCAGGTCGGATCCGTCGTCGGCTCCCTGGAGCTGGACCCGGGATCCATCGGACAGATCGACCACGACCAGGGGAAGAGGTGCCTCGAAGGGGGCGGGCATGGTCTGGTTGATCACATAGGTCTGAACCACACCGGTGGTTGGCAGGCGCTGGATGTCGAACTTGGTACCGCCGCATCCGGGGCAACTGGGATGCACCGATGGCGGGAGGTTCACTGTGTTGCACTCCACGCAGCGTGCGCCCAGCAGGCCCAACACCTCGCGTTCGTCGCGGACGAACATTGCGCTGCCGGGTGGAACTGCCATCTCGACCGATTCACCGGACGGTTTCAATTGGCCACGGGCGCGCAGAACCTGTGTGTAGGTGGCCGGCTGGCCCTTGTCGAGGCATTCCTCGACTCTCCCTGCTCCGGCCACGGGCTGATCCACTTCGATCAGAATGGAAGTGGCTCGTCCACCTCCATAGCCGATGATCGCCAGCGGGCCGGGTTCGTCGAGTGCTGCGCTGGCGCCGAGCATCGCTGCGGCGGATGCCGTGTCGCCGAGTTGTCGTCTCGTGCCGAGTGACACCGGTGGATCATCGGACAATTCCTTGGCCGCAAGCGACCCGAGGCGACCGTCGGGGTCGGCGGTGGACCATCGGGTATCAGTGGGTGCCCCCAGTGCCAAGGCGGTTCTGGAGACAATCGGGAGGAATATCTCGTCACGAAACAGACGGCCGTCGTAGGCATCTCGTGTTTCGACCTCGGTGCTGCCGCGGTAGCGGTCGAGAACGGGTTCCCAGGAAGACGCTGTGGAGATCAGCTGAGCCGGACCCTCCCGGCTCAGCAGCCAGGCAGCAGCACCCGACCCACACGCGGTCTCATGTGTGGAGCCCAGTGCCGGAATCAGGGCGTCAGAAGTGACTACGAGCGCATTGTCGACCCGACCCGACTTCATGGCATCCACAGCGGCGAGCAGGGCCTCGATCCCACTATGGGGCGAACCACTCAGAATCGAGCCGTCGCAGTCGCTGTCGAGTCGCAGCATTGCTGCCACATAGGACCAGGCCGGTCCCTCCGCAAACGGCGAGCGGGTGGTTCCCCACCAGAGTCCACCAACACGTTCCGGTGAGAGTTCGCCGGCATGCAGCGCGCGCATCGCGGCCGCAACGGCAAGTGTGAGCGTGTCCTCGTCGGAGCGACAGACCGCCAGCTGGCCGCGGCCACCTTTGCGACCCCAGGACTCATTGATCGATGCAACCGGAAGCAGCAACGACGGGGCCGCCACACCCACCCCTGAGATCGCGACCGTTCTGCCTTCTTCGGTCAGGGGGCGAAGAAGTATTCCTGTCTGCTCGGGCATCCCGGAATTCTAGCTGACACGCGTGTCATGTTGCCGAGTCGAAGTGATCTGCGGGATCTGACCCGCTGCGATCAGAGTCGGCGGTGAACCATCGACAGCCGACTCTGAATCACTCAGTAGGTGCCGGTGTCCGTCGAAAACAGGACCATGAACACAACGATCGACACCACAATTGACAGGCCACCGAGGATCATCCCCGCGAGAGCCATACCCTCACCTTTGCGATCTGGCAGCTCCAGAGCTCGCTGGCGCCCGAGGTACCCCAGGATGAGTGCCGGTATCCCGGCGATCAGTCCGCAGAAGCATATGGAAAGGATCCCGAGTACCAGCGCCCAGATGGCCTGTTGGTTCTCCCCAGATGACCCGGCGGGCTGGTCCGGCGCGGAAGGAATCTCCGGAGCACCGGGCTGACCACCATGAGGTTCCGCTGCCGTGGGTTGCGCAGAGGCTGGCGTTTGGGGGGCTGGAGGCGGCGGAGTGGCTGGTTGCCCGGACGGAGGTGGTGGCTCAGGGATCAGACGATCCGGCGGCGGCGGAACTCCTTGTTGGTCCGGTGGAGGCGGTGGTGCAGCGGACGGAGGATCCGGTGGTGGCGGGTTCGAAGGTGGCTGATCCTCGTTCGACTCGTCTGACATCAATCGTCCTTCCGGCTGGTCCAGCCGACCCTACCGGCTGGGCAGGTTTGGCGTCCGGAATCGATCAGGTCAGTTGGAATCAATCAGCTGAGTCGGAATCCATGCGTCGAGCCGGAGTCCATCAGCTCAGTTGGAGAGAATCGTCACCGATGCGTTGGCGCCCCGTCCGATGGTGTGGGCCAGACCCAGGCGGGCGGCTTCGTGTTGACGGGTACCGGCTTGCCCGCGCAATTGGCGATACAACTCGATCACCTGTCCGAGCGCGGATGCACCCAGAGGTTCACCCTTGGAGAGCAAACCGCCCGAGGGATTGACCGCCAGGCGCCCGTCGATGCCGAATTCGCCGTCGGCGAGGATCCGCGACTGCTCTCCGGGAGCGCACAGTCCAAGTTCCGTCCAGACAAGCAGCTCTCTGGCGGCATCGGTGTCCTGGCATTCGACCACGTCGAGATCGTCCACGCCCACCCCTGCCTCGGTGAAGGCATCAGCTGCGGCGAGTGAGGTCGGGCCTTCGATGTCCGAGTCGTCGATGCCCGCAAGCGGAGTGGACTCGTCCAGCACGGAACCGGGGAGGTGGCTGCGCAGCCGCGCACTCAGAATCTGCGGTGAATCCTGATCCGCCAGATCGGATCTTCGAAGTACCAGGGCGGCGGCCCCCTCGTTGGGTGCACAAAGCATGAACAGGGTCAGCGGATCACACACGGTTTTCGAGTCCAGCACCTGGGAGGCCGAAACTTCCTTTCGGAACATCGCATCCGGATTGTGCACTCCGGCTGCACGGTTCTTGACCACAAGTTCGGCCAGGTCCTCACTGCTCAGACCCTGTTCGCGGAGAAGGCGTTGTGCCCGCATGGCGAAGTAGGCCGGACCAGCGGACAGCCCGGCCTGCTCCATCCAGGTCGGGAAGAATGACGATCGGATCATTCCCTTTGCCATCTTCTCTATGCCCACCACGAGCACAGTGTCGTACTGCTCTGAACGGATGGCAGCAGCGGCCAGTGACAGGGCCGCTCCTCCGGAGGCGCAACCGGCCTCCACATCGATGATCGGGACTCCCGTCAGACCCAGTGCGCCGAGCACGCGATGTCCGGAGGCGACTCCACCGTACGCAGTTGCACAGAAGGCCGCCTGAAAGTCGCCGCGACCGACTCCGGCGTTGTCCATGGCTTCGCGCAGGGCTTTGGCGCCCATCGCATGGGCGGTCATCGTTCCATGACGTCCGAAGGGATACAGGCCAACCCCTGCCACTGCGACCGACACGCCACTCAAGATCTGATCCCGAGTGAAATAAGGGCTGCATGGGTCGTGTTCTGGTCCTGCATGTTCAGGCCCTGCGTCATGGATTGCCCCGGTGCACTCGCCGGGGAAAGAACGCCCAGGTCAATCCAACCGGCGGATTGCGACGACGGGCTGGATCCGCTCCATCGGGACCTTCGGATTCGGATGGGTCCCGGTCATCGGCAAGTGCGACATTCGCGGCCCCGACGGTCATGTCCATGCCCTGTTCCAGGGGGATGGGGGACTCCAGAGAGATCGAGGATTCCGGGGAGATGGAGTTCTCGATCCGCCCGACCACCCGCAGGACTCCGGGGTCGACGTTCATCTCCACTATGCCGAGGCTGTACGGCACTGCTCCGTGGTAGCCGGGAGGTGATGCATTCACCGTGGTCCAGGACCAGAGCGTGCCGGTGCTCGGGAGATCGATCGGTTCCACACCTTTGGCTCCGGTGTACGGACAGACGTCCTGGAGCGGGAAGTGGATGAGTCCGGACACCGTGGATCGCCCTCCCCGCAGGATTAACTCGCCGTCCTCGAGGCGAAACAGACCTGCTCCGAGTTCGCTGTTGGCGTCGGTGGATTCCAAGGGGTCGGCTGGTTTCTGTTGAAGAGGTCGGCAGTCACCGCGATGGCGGCCCGAAGTGGATCACAGCGAGCCTAGATGGCCGACCGCGAGTCGGTCTCAGCGGGCCTTGCGGAAGTCGTTGCCGAGCATCATGGCGCCGATTCCCACGATCAGGAACCGGATCGCCAGGATGAGGCTCAGAATCCTGATCGTGACCGTCGGCCACACGATTGCCATCACTCCGATTGCCACGGTCACGAATCCGAAGAACAACATCCATCCCCAGTAATCCATGTCGTCTTTGTCCAGAACAGCCAGGGCAATCTGGAACACGCCGGCGGTGATGAGTACGGCGCCGATGACGATTGCCAGTACCCGGAGGCTGTCACCCGGCTGGGCCAGTACCACCACGCCACCGATCAGGAAGAGGACACCGAGCACGTAGCCGAGCCACGGACTGGGGCGCTCGTTGGCCATGACGAGCTCACTCAGGCCGTTCAGCAACAGGCCGATCGACAGCAGAATGGCGACTGTTGCCATTGCAGCGTCGTAGCTGAAGAGAAGCCACACACCGAGTGCGGTGAGGAGTCCTCCGAGGATGACAAGGAATAGCCACGGGTTTGGACCGTCGACTCGGGTGCTTGGACTGGGTTGGGAGGCAGCGCTCATGTAATGAAGGGTAATGTCGCCGCGATGCCCAACGGGGGGACCAACGCGCAGAACGATTCGCCAGACCCGTCTGTTCCATCAGACGCGTCTGTGACATCTGATGAGTCGCTGAGCAAAGTGACGAGCCTCAGTCAGGCCGTTGAACACGTGCGTGCAGGTGACGCCGTGCACCTCATGTGTTCTCACACCCGCTGGTCCGCCCTGGCTCGTGCTCTGGTCAGAGCTTGGTGGGGCAGGGATCCCGAGTGGACGCTGGTGATGCTGTCGCTTTCGAGCCTGGGAGCGATCTTCTTTCCCTTCGGAGAACATCGGGGCCTCGTTCGCAAGGTGATCACGGGATACTCGGGCGACGTGTTCCCGAACTTCACACCCAACCCCAGGTTTTCTGCGGCCTATCTCTCGGGTGCAGTCGAGGTGGAGCACTGGTCCTTCTTGGCCTTCACCCAGCGAATGGAGGCTGCTGCTCGAGGTTTGCCGGCGCTCACAACGAACTCGTTGAAGGGTTCATCCATGGCCGAAAACAGCGGTT
>JAHRAZ010000123.1 GCA_020027475.1 Microthrixaceae bacterium | reverse complement strand
TTGAGATCACCGGTGGCCTCGACTCTTCGGCGATCTTGGGTCTGATAATGGAGCTGGATTCGAAACAAGGCGATTCCCTGCAAACCTTCGGCAAGGTGAACACCGACCTGGAATCAGAATTCATTCTGGAGATGTCTCGGATGTACCAAGTGCGACACAACAACATTTGGACCGGCTGGGATTGGAATGTGGACCCAATGTCGGCCCACCGGCGCGGTTGGGCAGCACTTGGCTATCCGATCGAGCATCAAACTGCCACCGCCTACATCCCGTTCTACGAGTCCGCGCATGCTGCCGGAATCCGTACCCTGCAGTCTGGGTTCGGCGGCGACGAGGTGGTTACCAACCAAGCGAAGCAACTGACCACCGAGTTGCTCAAACGCCGGCGGTGGCGACTGGCGTTGCAGGAACTACCTGGCAGTCGAATCACACGGCCTGCGCGGCTCGCGAAGCGGGGATGGCGGCTGCGACGCACGAGTGATCACCATCCAGTCCTGCTCGAGGCCATGCTCGCGGATCTGCAGCACAGCGTGATCGGGGATGAGTTCCTGCGGGACGCTCAGGTCCGCGAGCGACTCCTCCGAGACGCTGGCTACGGATCTCGCCATCGCAGCATCAATGCCTCCATCCTGGACTACCGGTTGGCCCCGTTCGTACCCACCCGCACCGAGCAGTGCACCATTATCGCTGCCACATACGGTGTTGACTACAGGTGGGCGCTGCTGGACCGTCGGCTCATGCAGCAGTACCTTTCCACCCCCGCCATCGAGAAGTGGGGAGAGGGGTTCGGTCGGTATCTGCACCGGCGAGCGGTGGCCGACGTGGTTCCCGAGAAGGTGGTCTGGAGACGGTCGAAGGAGTTGGGGTCCCCGACGGTACCGTTCACAGACAGGAAGGCCGACTATTTGGATTCGCCCCTCCCCTGGGGGGATCTGCATCCGGCGCTCCAGGAAATCGTGGATCCGGACAAGTGGCGGGTATGCATGGCAGCCCCCCCATGGGATCGTACTGGGGATTTTCGGGCCTGGGCGATTGCCGGACCGCGGTACTCGGTTCGCCGGGTCAACGAATGGTTGCACGATCGTTAGTCCGCGGGACGGGGACGGACATAGGATTCGGATATGAGGGAAGACCAACTGCGGACTGGTGATCCACAGGTGGCTGCGGTGCTTTCGCGAATCATTGCGGCAGTTCGCACAGGGCGTGGACAGGTGAACCCGGGGATACGGTTGGTTTCAAGGTCCGGTGACCTCTCTCTCGCCTGCGCGGCGGAGGTGTCCGAGGGCGAGATTCTGGTCAGTGTGCCCAGGGAACTGCTGATGCCGACGGCGGGCTTGGTGTTCGAGGACTCCAGCACGGAGTTGCGGCTGACGGCTCCTGCGGAGGGTCTTTCCGACGTACAGCAGCACCTGCTGGATCTGCAGATCGAACTCTACAACTTGACGGAAAAAGTGCCCCAGACCGCCCAGAACCATCCGCTGTTCACCACCACATGGTTGGACGGTGCCGAGTCAGCGCTCGAATCACTACGAGGATGGGTGCCGAAAGCCGGGGCGTCAGCAGCCGACGTGTTCCTGTCGACCAGGGTGTTGGGGCTCCGAAGTCGGTCCCAGAGTGATGCGCAAGAGTCCGACTCAGATGTGGCAGTACCCGGACCACGCCGGAAGCGCGTTCTCATGCCGATCATCGATCTGGCCAACCATCACCCCGAAGCCATGCCGTTCGGCGGTGCCCCGGCTGCAGTCTCCCTACAGGTTAGCCGGCAGGGAGATCAGCAGTGCTTCGCGAAGTACGCCGGGCGCAAAGACTTGTTGGACCTGGCGTTGCACTACGGCTACTTGGACCGCAACGTCACAGAGGCGGTGTCCGGGCGGTTCGCGGTTGAGGTAGAGCAGCTAGGTCGAGTGGAGGCGCTCGGTCGTCGCCCCAAGCGGAAGAGTGAGTTGGACCCGCCATTGCTCGAGGACACATCCGACGGTTTGAAGATGAGCCACCTGATGTTCGACGAGGCGGCGCCATCTCGCTTCTGGGCCACACTCACGATGGCGGTTCAGATGGTGCTCAGCCGTCGTGGGCAAGTGTCTACGCCGGTCGGACCGATCGTCGAGAGCATCGCGATCGGCTTGGCCCAGGCCAATATTGAGGCGCTACAGACAGTTGGCCGCAATGCCAGCCTCCACTCGGGGGAACCTGCGGCAGGGCTGATGGTGGCGGCGACCAAGCGTCAGGCCGAAATCATCACCAACGTCGTCCACGATGCGGTCTAGCCTGAGGTATCAGTATCGGAACTGGTCATCTCCTGGCCACCATTCGCAGAGCACCGATCCACTCGTGTCAAGCGACCGGACTACGGCAGTCGGTTTCGCCCGCAGCCGATTGCTACGTAACCGTCGGTGCACCTTCGCCGATCATTCGCCCCCGTTCCAGGGTGAACACGCGATCAGCGATGGCCAGACTGGATTGACGGTGGGCGACAATCAGGACGGTGCAGGATCCGCGCAGTCGGAGGATCTCTCGATGCACGATCGATTCGGTGGCGTCGTCCAGTGCGCTGGTGGCTTCGTCCAGTACCAGCAGTTTGGGCTGCCGGATCAGGGCACGGGCCAGCGCGACCCGCTGCCGCTCGCCACCGGACAGCCGTACCCCTCGGCCACCTAGCATGGTGTCCAACCCGTCGGGCAGTCGGTGCGCGAACTCGGCCCCGGCACGGGCCAGCGCCTTCCAGCAGGCATCATCGGTTCCCAGGACCGTCTGCGGCAGCCCCAGCACGAGGTTCTCCCGGAGGGAGGCATCTATGAGGTTCGGGTCCTGCGGCACATAGGCTGTCCTGGTTCGCCAGCGATCCAGATCCAGGTCGGCCAGCGCCCGCCCGTCAGCGGTGACCCGGCCGGTGTCAGGGTGCAGCAGGCCCAGGAACAGATCGACCGCGGTCGACTTCCCAGCCCCCGATGGGCCGGCCAGAGCGGTGATGGACCCGGCCGGAATCTCCATGGTCAGGTCCGTGATGGCCGGTTCGCTACCGGTCGGATAGGTGTAGGTAACACTACGGAGGGCAAGCGCCGGTGGGCCGCTGCCGGGCGCCGGAGCATCCGGGTCAGTGCGGTTCGAGGGTTCCTCGGCATCCCGAGCCTCTTGCGTGAGGTCCAGGATCGCGGCAACAGCCGGGGCGTTGCTGGCCAGAAGTTGCATGTCACGGGTCACCCGATTGGCGTTGCTCAGCATTCGGGAGAAGACGAGGACGAACAGCAGCAGTTTGGCCGCATCCACGCCCGCCTTCCAGCCGATGTAGATCAGCAGTGCAGCGCCCGTGACCGACGCCACCTGCACGACCGCAGTGGTCGCGCCGGCACGCTTGACCACGGAGATCATCGTGTGGCGCAGGTTCGTGGTGCTTGTGCGCAGGCTCCGCAGCCAATCAGGTCCGGCTCCGTGGGCCCGGATCAACCTCATGGAATCCAGCGCGTTCACGGTCCCACCCATCAACGTCCGGCCCTGGTCCCCGACCCGCTGGCCGATTCCGTGGGAACGGCGGATGATCGGCAAGGAGATCGCGACTGCCAGGACTGTCACGATGAGCGCGACGATCGCCAGGTACGGTGCGGTGACGAACGCTATCGTGACCAGGGCGATCAATGTGGCTATCGTCCCCAGCATGGCCGAGGCGCGGTCGACGGCGAACCCGGCTCGGTCGGCATCGGCGTTGATGGTGTGGAGGACGTGCCCGTTGTTGCGTTGCAGGAAGAACGACCAGCGTGCGAGCAGGAGCGCCTCCAGCGCATTGACGCGAAGCTCGTCCACCATTTCCATGCTCAACCTCGATGTGGTCACCGCCGTGAACCACTGGAAAACAACCCGAGCGGTGACCAGCAGGATGAACACGAGCAGCACCATCCCGAGACCTACTGTCATGGTTTGACCGAAGATCTCCCCGGAGACTGTTCCGTCGTTCTGCAACGACTTCAGTATCGGCACCAGCATCATCAGGGACAGACCCTCGGTCAGTGCGGTTGCCACATTGAGCCCGGAGATCACGAGTACGCGACCGGGTCGTTTGCGCCAGCTCTCCTCGAAGATCAGCGCGAGGTCCCGGCGCAAGCCCGGCCTGGTGGTGCTCATGTCGCGTGTGCGATAGATCGCGGGACGAAACAGCTTGCCGCAACGAAGCCCTGTGCCGCCGGCCCGCCGGTTACTGTCCCGGTGGAGCCGATCAGCCAGGCGTGCGCCCTCCGCTTCTGGCCGGGCTCGCCACGGGCGGCGAGCCCGATTACCACCACACCAGGGTGGTGGCGCCGGCGCAGCATGAGCTGGGCAGCGGTGGCTTCGTCCAGGCAGCGGGGGCCGTAGGGGAGTCGCCTGCCGGCCGAGCGGATGGCAAGTGCGACACGACGCTCGCCCATGCTCTGCGGGAACCGGCGGGTATTGAGGTCGGTCGGATCGAAGTCCAGATCCGCGATAGCGGAGGTTTCCCCCAGCACCCGGCTCCAACGCGGCATCGGCACAGCTCTGCGTACCGTG
Organism: Microthrixaceae bacterium; assembly: GCA_020027475.1. Lineage (GTDB taxonomy): Bacteria > Actinomycetota > Acidimicrobiia > Acidimicrobiales > Microtrichaceae > JAHRAZ01. Next base: position 3,173 of record JAHRAZ010000123.1, on the reverse strand, counting down.
GTCGCGGCTGTCAACAAGACCATCGCCTCCGCAACCCGGGCCCGGTGGAGCCACTTGCTAACAGGTGTCACCTGAACACAATACGGGCAACGAGGCCCGATCACCACGACGACCGGTCGCAACGCAGGGACTCGCTGGTCCGGTGGTGGTCTACGCTGAGTTAGTGATCTCATCCGAACGTCTGGCCGAAGCGCTGCCGCCGTGGTTGTCGGTTGATCTGAGCGTCGGCACGGTGCCGGAGAAGATCGATGATGCCGAACAGGTGAACCCGTTCATCTGGTTGGCGGCCGATGAGGCGTTGGTGACGCTGAGGTCAGGAATCCGACTGTGGGCGACCAGGGACCAAATCGTGGTATCGCCCGGACCTGGGTCCGACGAGCAGGAGTTGACCTATCTCGTCTACTCCTCCGGAACAAGGATGGTGCTGACCCTGCGCGAGCAGTTCTCGCTGCATGCTTCGGCCTTCCTGGTCCGGGGGCGGGCCGTGGCGGTGATGGGTCAGGCGTTCGCGGGGAAATCGACCTCGCTGTTGGGGATGAGCGACCGGGGGTACGAGCCGATCGTCGATGACCTGCTGGCCGTCGACGTGAGTGGCAGCCCGATTACTTGCGCGGGTTGGAATCGCCCGGTCCACGTCCGGACGGCGACCGCAGCCATGATGCCGAAGTGGCAGCGGTCACCGCAGTTGGCCGAGGCGGTTCGTCCAGATCAGCCACATCTGGCCGCGGCGGTGTCGAGCAGTGTGGTCGGGGTGCCGTTGGCCGGCATCATCCAGTTGGGTTTGGGCAACTCCGATGCGGTTATGAGGCAGCCTCTAAGCGGCCTCGAGAAACTCTCCGGAATCAAGGCCACCACGGACCGCTTCGGACAGGACACGGGCGGGCGGGCCGAGGCCTTCTTCCGGTGGGCGACCAGGATCGCTGCGGAGATACCGATGATCACTTTGCTTCGCCCGGTCGAAGGCTGGAGCCTGGACCCTGTGCTCGACTCCATCGAGGAAGTCGCGGCGGAGTGGTCTCCCACGGAGTTCGATAGGCTCAGCCCCAAGATACAAGGGGGCGAATGATGATTACCCGCGTTGCCGGCGTGATTGAGGCCGAGATTGACGGCGATCGTGTGCTGCTCGAGCCCAAGTCATTGAGGTACTTCGGCTTGGAACGGGTCGGAGCTCGGATCTGGGATCTGCTCGGGAATGATGGACTGACCGAAGATGACCTGGTTCGCAGGTTGCTCGCGGAGTTCGAAGTATCCGAGGGAACCTGCCGCGCTGATGTGCGGGATTTCCTGGCGGCTGCGGCCAAGGTCGATGTCATCCAACTCTGACGAGCCGATTCTTGTCGACACCAAGGGTCCGACCTGGGTTGCGACGTTTGCCGACGTCGGCACGGTCCGGATCGGGCCGGACGGCAGGGTCTGCATCGACGTGGTTGACGGTCCTGAGGCGCAGCAGCGCCGCCGAGCCCTGGAGTGGGGGTGGGGCGAGCCGCTCAACTTTCTCCGACGAGGCTTTCGGCTGGCAGAGGCCGTCGTGGCTGATCCCGAGGCCGGGGGGTTACTGGTCAGCGGCGGGAGCTGGGAGATGCTGCCCATGCTGAAGGCGCTCACTGATGAAGGATGGGCAATCGTTTCAGACTCCCTGACTCCGGTCCGGTGGGCAGAGGGGGCCCTCTTCTCGCATCCACGGCAGGCGCCGATTCTTGCCAGCGATCGTTTCGCGGAGAAGTGGGAGCTCATGGCAGAGCCGCTGCGTTCGGACAGCGACACGGTGGCCGTTTCGCTGCCCCGCGCCGAGGCGCCGGTGCCTGTCCGCGCGATTCTGGTACTGGCTGAGCGAAAAGTCAGGGACGCAGCCGGCGTGCGACCAGTCGTGGGCGCGAAGAGGTTGAAGTTGGCAGCCGCGCTACTGCAGAGCGGACCAGGCGATGACCCCGATCCTGCGGAGCTCCTGGCCGATGACCTGCGCCTGTCAGCCCTGCCGATGGCCGAGCTGGCGATCGGGGACAAGCTGATGGCTGATCATGCCCGGGAGGTGGTCGAGTGGTGGACGACCGTGAGCCAGTGAGTCGATCGGCCCAACGGACCGTCTGGATGGCGTCCTTCCCGAAATCCGGCAACACGTGGGTGCGCGCCATCCTGACCGCACTTGAAACCGGGGACCACATGTTCGGTCTGGCCCGGCTTTCGTTCGGAAGGCAGCCCAGTGCGATCGGTTCCGCGCTCCACCGGTGGCAGTTGGACCCTCGCTGGTTCGATCGGACCGAGGTGCAGGCGATCCGGCACGGGCTCGGGGTGACGTCCGTGGAGGCTGAGAAGCTCGAACAATCAGTGTGCCGCGGGGGGTCTCCCCTGCTGTTTCGTAAGACGCACGAGGCGTATCGGACTGGACCGCCCGGCCATGAGCCGTTTCCGACCGCGGCAACCCGCGGGGCGATTCTGATCGTCCGGGATCCTCGTGATGTGGTGTGCTCGTGGGCCCCTTTCTTCGGCATCGAGGTGGACGAGTCAGTCGAACGGGTGTGTCACGGGTCGGACCAGTGGCACGCGATCGACTCCCCCGCCGACATGGCGACTGCCGAGCCATGGGGCAACTGGGCCTCCCATGCGGCATCGTGGCTTGCTGAGGATGTTCCTTTCCCTGTGCATGTAGTGCGGTACGAGGATCTGCACGCTGACGCTGTCGCCACGCTGCATCCAGTGCTGACGGAGTTCGGTTGGGAGGTCGGAGAAGCCGAACTGCGCAGTGCCGTCGACCGGACGCGGTTCGCCCGGCTTCGCGCTGACGAGGAAGATTCGCAATTCAGGGGAGCCTCGTCCAAGTCCGAGGTGTTCTTTCGGAAGGGCCGAGCTGAGGCCTGGCGGTCCCTTCTCTCGGACGACCAGGTGCGAGTTGTCGAGGAGTCGTTGGCCGAGCCGATGGAGCGCTTCGGCTACTGGGTGCATGATGGCCCGCCGACTGTCGACTGACGAAGCGATGCAGGGGAGTGATCCATTGACCTTGCGTGTCAGTTCAGCCGTGCTTCGTGACCCGGTGGGACCCTTGGGCCACGGTGGGACGGCGACCCGTGCCGATAGGCTTGTGAACCTTGGCGCGGCAGTCTTGGCGCGGCATCGTCGGGAACGGACGTTGGGATACCGGTATGTGGTCGATGATTCAGTACGCGAATGCGCTGCTG
>JAHRAZ010000118.1 GCA_020027475.1 Microthrixaceae bacterium | reverse complement strand
TCGCTCGAAATCGATCTGCTCAGCGACGTGTGGCTGGCCGTGCTCGTGGGGTGGATCAGCGGTGTGGTTGATCCGGAGGAAATCGTCCCGCGCATCGACGATGCCACTGTGACCCTCCTTGGCTAGCGGTACTCCACCTTTTCGTCGGTGAAGGTGCCTTTGATTCCGACCGGAACTCCGGCATCCACTGTGAGTCGTCCTCCCCAGTCGTCGTCCGTTGCCACGCCGATGCCCCGATCCATGTGCTTCAGTTCGGCTTCAATCCCCTCGAGTTCCTGTGCGGCCTGGGGGACATCACCGGTTTTCAGGTGTGTCCAGGCCCTGTCGAGCACTTCACCGAATTCCTCGTCCTCGACCATGAACGACGCGGCGGATCGCTGCTTGGCAACACCACTGCGGCTCAGTTGATCCACGATCAAGGTTCTCATCCCGTTGACAGGTTCCGTGACCGTGATTGTTGAGCGGAACCCTTCTGTGAAGGAATCCGGCAGCCCGACTGCGCTGAGCAATCCTGTGGTCACGGCTCCGGCCGCTTCGCCGTCCACCTGGAATGTGTGAGCGGTCTCCCTGCCGTGCCGCTCAACCGTGGAGGCCTGGGCTCGAACGGTACCTGTCAGGTCACCAAAGAGCGGTCCGGTACCGGCCATTGCGCCCATGGTGACCATCACCCCGAGTGTGGATCTCGTGGTGCGGTCCGGTTCCGGCAGGTCTCGAACTTGTTCCACGATCCAATCGCCCGCCGATTCCACAAGTCCGAGTCCTGTACCGACTATCGGGAGATTCTGCAGTGCTGTACTGCCCCGACCAGACGGGATCGCGCTGGAGAGACCTTGGACTGCTGTGCGAGTCGATTCGTCGATGATTCTCTGATTCAGGAACTCCCGGGCATCGGAATCCGGAACGACCCAGCTGTCTTGATCCCGACCCGTGATCCCGAGGTTCGCATGGGCAGTTGCAGCGGCACTCCACTCTGAGTCTCCGAGGTCCACGGATGGTCCGCCCCCGGCGGCCAGCGAGGCGGCGAGGCCGGCATCGGTGGTGATCGAGACCACGCTGAATGGGCCATCGAAATCTTCCAGCTGTGCGGACTTGATGGCTGAGGCGGTGATCGGCCCGACGGAGATTCCGCCGTTGATGGTTCTGGTGTGAACTGTTGACGGAAGGTGTTCCCCGCTGAGAACGTCGCTCATGCTCAGGGGTTCCGTGCGCTCGTGCGGACGGGATTGCAGCTCTGTTTCGGCCGCTGGCAGATGTTCGCCCACTCCGGTGGAACCCAAGCTGGAGGCTTCAACCTGCTCCTGTGCGTTGCGCGACACGGTCGTTGCGGCGGTCATCAGGGCGACTGCTGCCGATTCGAGTTCCACACGCAGGGCGGACCAGGCAGTGCTGAACGATTCGGCATCGGATCCTGACCACTCCGCTGTTCGCAGGAGGCGATGAAGTGTTTCCCTGACCCGATCCACCTGCTTGGCGCTCTGGCGCATTTGTCGGGACAGGGCCAGCATTTCGTCCGCGTCGGCCCCGATTCTGGTCATTGACGAAATCTACGGGTCAACGCAGCGTTGGTCATCGGGTAGGCCTGCCCGCTGCGGGTGCGGGGGATTCAGTCCTGATCCAGCCCCAATACCCTGGCAGCGTTTCCGCCGAGGAACTTGGGCCAGACCTCATCTTTGAACGGGACATTGGGCATCTCGGCCATGATGCGTTCATAGGTGAGTCCCGCCGGAAAGTATCCGGCATAGAGGATTTTGTCCGAGCCGCGGGAGTTGGCGTAGTTGATGATCGCCTCCGGATAATGCTTGGGGGCGAAGGCGGAGGTTGAGTAATACAGGTTCGGCCACTTCAACATGAGCTTCACAGCCAAGTCCTGCCACGGTTCGGCGCCGTGGCGCATCACCACCTTGAGCTCAGGGAAGAACCAGCAGATCTCGTCGAGGAGCTCGACTTTCTGGGGAGCCAGGGGAACTCTGGGCCCGGGTACCCCGGCGGTGAGGAATATGGGCAGGTCAAGCTCGACACAGGTGGCGTACACGGGATAGTAGGCAGCAGCGTTGATGGGGGTTTCCACTCCACTCGGGAAACTGGTAACTGCCACCACACCCCACTCCTCGTGGAATGACTTGATGCGCCGAACAGCATCCATGCCGCCTCGGGGATCCACATCGATGCAGGGCAGGAACCGCTCAGGAAAATCCCTGACGGCGCGGCGCGGCGCTTCGCGTGCGTCGTTGCCGACGTTCACCATGCCGCGCCCGACACCGTAGGTATCCATGTTTGCCAGGGTGACCGCCACAGGGTCCACACCTTCGGCAATCTCGGCGGGAATGTCCTTGAACATGTACTGCGCCGGCATCTTGAAATCTTCCCGGCTCTCGGTGTCGCGGAGGCTGGGAGTCAGGAACTTGTAGACCTGCTTGCGATCCGAACTCGGGAATCCGATCATCGTGTCGATGATTGTTGCGTCTTTGGGCATGGCCATCGCCAGAAAATAGGGCGATCACGGGTCGATGGGCAATACAGCTGGTCGTGGTGATCAGCTGGTCGTGGTGACCGTTTGCCCGATCCCGGTCGGATTTGGCGGGTGGCTGTGGATTTGGCGGGTGCTTGCCGAGCTCTCTGCCACGTGTTCCGGCCCATCGTTCAGAACCTCAGGCGACTGCCCTGTGCGGTGGTTCGCCCGGTGGCGGTTCCCTGGCAGATCCCATCATCGGTTTCCCAGGAATTGGTGTTGGTGCATCCACCCTCGCCGACCGCTTGGTAGTTCGCCTGGGCCGTGCTTGGCGCAATGGCCTCGCCTCCGGTTGCATCCGCTGTCGGCCGTTCCCACAAGACCGTGGTTGACGCAGCGTCGCAAGGGGCGAACACCTCAGACCAGACACTGGCCGCTGTGATCACCGAAGCCGGCACATACAGATCCCGGATCACCGTGACCGAGCCGGAGTCGACCTCGGTGATCGAACCTCGCCAGGCTTGCCAATCCCGTGGCAGGCCCGGGGGTTGCCCCTCCGGAGCAACCAGTGCCACGGACAGGCGGTATTGGCGTTGTTCCTGCCAGCGGAAATCTCTCGTGTGCGGATTGCCGGTTGCAGACGGCAGCGCCGAATCCGATCCCGGCAGTATCGAACCCTTGTGGTCATACCCGCCCCAGTTGGCCGCCGTGGAGCCGGGATGCGCGGAGTGCCACTGCAGGCCGATGTGGGCTCCACCTGCCGCCCGGGACCGGTGGTCACCGAAGTTCACCTGCAGCGCCCAGAAGTAGAGGTCCGGGACCACTGGTGCAGAGATCACGGTGAGGTCCACGCTCACCGAACTCGCAGGTCGTGGAGCGGTTGGGGAGTCATCCCAGAACAGATGGAACGACGACGCTCCATTGGAAGAGGTCGGGTGGCCGCTCGTTCGACTCCTCATTCGGTGATGGTAGATCCCCTTGATAGCGTCAGGTGTTGATGAGCACCTTGACATACAACATTGCAGACATCTGGGAAGCGGTGTCGGATCGTGTATCTGATCGTGAGGCCGTCGTGTGTGGAGATCGCCGCGCCACATATGGCGAACTCGAGGACCGCGCAAACCGCTTTGCGAACCACTTGACCGAACTCGGTGTGGGTCCGGGTGACTTCGTGGGTGTCTACCTCACCAACAGCATCGAGTACATCGAGGTGATGTTGGCATGTTTCAAGATTCGTGCCATGCCGGTGAACATCAACTACCGCTACGTGGACGATGAACTCTCATATCTGTTCAATGACGCTGGTTTGCTGGCAGTTGTCTGCGAAGATGCCTTCGCGTCGCGTGTTGCCGACATCGCCGGCGCCGTGCCCACCCTGAAACATGTCTTTGTGGTCGGAGAAGGTGCCGGGCCTGCCGAGCTCCACGCCCGGAACTACACCGAGGCCCTCGCTTCTTCGGTTGCCGAGCGACCGGTGATTTCCGGCCGGGGCAACGACGACCTCTATGTGATCTACACCGGTGGCACCACGGGTATGCCCAAGGGAGTCGTCTGGCGAATGGAGGACGCGTTTTTCGGTTGCCTCACCGCAGGCGACCCGTTGCGAATGAACGGTCCTGTGGCTTCGGCCGACGAGATGCTCGACCGGATCATCGACTTCGACTTCGTGTTCTACGCATTGGCTCCGCTCATGCACGCGGCTGCCCAGTGGGTTGCCCTCATGTGGTTCTTCTGCGGCGCCAAGGTGGTGCTGCACAAGGGTGCATTCGATCCGGTGGATGTTTGGCGAACGGTCGAGCGCGAGAAGGTCTCCACGCTCACGATCGTGGGTGACGCCATGGGCCGCCCGCTGGTTGATGCATTCGAATCCGACGGGCCCTTCGACACCTCGTCGCTGTTCGCTCTTTCCAACGGTGGTGCCCCTCTCACAGTCGACACCCGCGAACGGTTCATGGCGACGACGCCGGGTGCAATGTTCACCGACGGTTTCGGATCCTCCGAAACCGGCATCCAGGGAAGCCAGCGGCTCGAGAGCGGCCAGAGTGCGCCGGAGACCCGCTTCGACAACGTTGCCGAAGGCACGAAGGTCCTTGACGACAACTGGAACGACCTTGCCCCAGGATCGGGCAAGGTCGGTCGGATTGCTCACGGCGGCTACATCCCGCTGCGCTATCACAATGCCCCGGAGAAGACCGCGGAGAACTTCCGGGAGCTCGATGGTGTCAGGTATGTCCTGTCGGGTGACATGGCGACGGTTGATTCCGACGGATCGGTGAGGCTGATCGGCCGCGGTTCCACGTGCATCAACACCGGCGGAGAGAAGGTCTTCCCAGAGGAGGTCGAGTCAGCCTTGAAGTCCCATCCGGATGTGTACGACACCGTGGTGGTTGGAGTTCCGGACGACCGTTGGGGTGAGAGGGTCGCCGCGGTTGTGAGGCCGGTTGCCGGTGCCTACCCCACCCTGGATGAGTTGGCGGAACACTGTCGGACATCCCTGGCCGGCTACAAGTTGCCCCGCTCGTTGACTCTGGTGGAGGAGATCGTGCGCTCTCCGGCCGGCAAGGCCGATTACAGATGGGCGAAGACGACCGCCACCGGGTAGCGCTCGGATACGCTGCGATACTCCTGGCGGCGGCTCTGTGGAGTCTGCTCGGAGTCACCACCAGGGAGTTGTCCGACCTCGGGATGCCGGCATCGCAGATGGGTCCATGGAGGGCTCTGATCGGGGGCGGTTGCTTTCTGGTCCACGCGGTGATCAACAACATGGTCCGGCGGAAGGAGTCGGGCACAATGCTCGACCTTCATGCCCTGAAGAAACGGTCGGGATGGGTGATTGGCTTCGCCGTGGTCGGCGTGGTGATCTTCTACGCCTCTCTTCCCCTTGCGATCGAAGCGGGAGGCGTCTCACTGGCATTCGTTTTGATGTACACCGCTCCCATCTGGGTGGCGGTTGGATCCGTGTCCTTCCTCGGTTCGGACATGGAACGCAACGACATGGTTGCCATCGGAGTGACTGTGTTCGGTGTTGCGGCTGTGGCCTTCTCCGCCGGCGGATCGGTGAACGTGAGTCTCGAGTCGCTGGGCTGGGGACTGCTGACCGGGATCGGCTATGCCAGTTACTACTTGCTGGGCCGACACCTGTTCGGTGTGGTGGAGCCGACCGTTCTTTATGCGTTGATCCTGCCGCTCGGTGGGCTGGTGCTGGCAGTCATCGTCGGACTCGAGTGGCCACCGGCCGGCTCCTGGCCGTGGCTGATCTTCCTGGGCGTCGCATGCACCTACCTTCCGTATCTGGCGTTCGCATACGGTGTCACCGAGGTGCCCCCTCACCGGGCGGTGGTGGCCGCAATGGTTGAACCAGTTCTGGCTGTGTTGCTCGGTATTCTCATTTACCAGGAGAAACTCGGTGTGATCGGTGTGATCGGCGGAGCGGCAGTGCTGATCGCCTCGCTTGCTACGGCCATGGCAAACAGCGACCGCGATGATTCTCCCGAGACGGAGACCGCGTGATGGGGGAGCTTCCGGTTGCAATCACCAATCCCCGGCGAGCTCGGGAGTATTCGTCGCCCACGCGGACGACGCCGGGAGCGATCACCGCGCAGCGTCGCCGAACGAACCGATCCCCCTTGTCCGCGAAGCGGTCCACCGCCACGGTGTCGTCCCAGTGCAGCCCATTAGGGGCACCAGCCACCACGAACTTGTTTTCGATGCCGGCGACGTGCTGGCCTGCTTCCGCGAGTCGGCCGGCCACATCCTCACGTCCCGGACCCATGCCGATCGCCGCGAGGTCGACTTCTGTGGGGATGAACTCGGGCGAAGCCTGGCTGTCCCGCTTCTGGGTGGCCGAGTTCTGGTTGCCGGTCGCCCGCTCATTGCTATTTGCGCTCATGGCCCCAGGACCCGGTCCTTGCCCCGCACATTCCCCGGCTGCATTCCGGATCCGCTACGGCCTCGCCTAAGATCGTCAGCCGTGATCACTGTCTCCGGGCTCGCCAAATCACATGGAGGGCGCACACTCTTCACCGACGTCACGTTCCGGCTTCTGCCCGGTCGACGCGTCGCGCTCATTGGTGGCAACGGTGTCGGCAAGACCACGATTCTCGAAATCCTCGTGGGTCAACAGGACGCGGATGCCGGGCAGGTACATGTGACCAAGGGGACCAGGATCGGTTATCTCCCACAGGAGTTGACCGAACAATCCAGTGGATCGGTGATCTCCGAGGTCATGCGGGGCGTTGGCCATGTGACGGAACTTGAAGACCAGTTGGAGCGCCTGCTCGACGACGTTGCCACCACCGGCCCCGGCGGTGCCGCGGAGAATGCAGAGGCTCACGACAGGGCTCTGGAGAGTTATGGGGACACTCAGCAGCGATTCGAGATTCTGGGTGGCTACGGTCTGGAGGCGGAGGCGCGTCGAGTGCTGGCGGGTCTGGGATTCCGCGAGTCGGACATGGAACGCCCGGTCAAGGAACTCTCGGGTGGTTGGCGGATGCGGGTCGCCCTCGCCCGATTGATGCTGAGCGCCCCCGAGCTTCTGGTTCTTGATGAGCCCACCAACCATCTCGACGTCGAGTCTGTGGCGTGGCTGGAGAATTATCTTGCCGACTGGCCTGGAGCGGTGCTGTTCGTGAGCCATGACCGGGATTTCATCGATGCCGTGGCGGAGCGGGTGATCGAGATCTCCGGCGGCCGGGCGCTCGAATATGTGGGTGGTTTCGCTGAGTTCGTCGTGCAGCGCGAGGAACGACTCGCCGGCCTTGCAGCCGCGCAGGCACAACAGCGGCGCAAGGTTGCCGATGTGGAGAAGTTCATAGACCGGTTCCGCTACAAGGCGACCAAGGCACGCCAGGTGCAGAGCCGGTTGAAGATGCTCGAGAAGCTGGAGGAGATTCAGGTTCCCGACAGGGAACGTATTGCTGCCAACTTCGGATTTCCGGCACCTCGACGCAGTTCGCGTGTGGTGATCGATGTGGAGGACGCAACGGTCGGCTTCGACGGAGTGCCGGTTCTGAGCGACGTGAATCTGGTGGTGGAGCGTGGACGCAAAATTGCCTTGATCGGACCGAACGGCGCAGGCAAGACCACACTTCTCCGTCTGATTCTGGGTGAGCTGGAACCCGATTCGGGTCGCGCGGTGATGGGCGCCAACACCGACGTTGCACACTTCACGCAGCACCAAGTTGATTCCCTGCGCTTCGACCGTACGATTCTCGAGGAGCTTCGCTCCGCGGTGGGGGATCAATCCGGCCGCAATCTGCGATCTGTTCTTGGCGGATTCGGATTCCGCGGAGACGCCGTGGATCGCAAGGTGGGGGACCTCTCCGGAGGCGAACGAACGCGCCTGGCCCTGGCCCGCATAATGGTGAACCCGGTGAATCTCCTGATTCTTGACGAGCCCACCAACCACCTCGATCTGCCCAGCTGTGATCTGCTTGAGGACGCGTTAATCGCGTATCCGGGCACGATTCTGCTGGTCACCCACGACCGCTATCTGATCCGTGAGGTGGCCGACGGCATCGTTGTCGTGTCCGACGGTAAGGCGGTGTATCACGACGGCATGGATGAGAAGTTGCTGGCACCCGGCGACGTGGGTCGGACTGCCGGCGGGGGCACGGCCGGTCCGGCGGCGAACAAGGCCAAAGCCAAGTCCTCCGGTGCGGATGATCGATCAGGCGGACGCAGGGAGAACCGTGCTGAGGTGAGGCGGCGATCTGCTGCCGAGCGACAGAGGAAATCCGACCACTCCAAGGGTTCGCGCAAAACGGTCAAACGACTCGAGCGACAAGTCGAGAAAGCTGAATCGGAGTTGGCAAGCCTTGACACGCAGTTGGGTGACCCTGAGATCTACGGTGACCACGGCAAGGTTCATGACCTTTCCGAGCAGCGAGAAGCGGTGAAGGTGAAGGTCGACTCCCTGATGGAGGAATGGACCCGGACTCAGGAAGGTCTCGAGGAATAGTCATCTCGGTCGACGACTCGGGGGAACGCGATGCCAATCGCCTCCGCCAGCATGCGATCTCAGCCGTTCCAGAGATCCACTTCCCGCAGGATGATGCGTGTGGAAAATTCTTCCACGCCGTCCTCCTCACGCCACCTGATCAGAAGATGGTCAAGAGTCGGGACGTCCTCGCACGCCAGGAAGAGCGCGTAGTCGAATCTGCCTGTTACGTGCATCGCACTCTGGACCTGTGTGGTTTCTGCGAGCCTGCTCTCGAATGCCTTGATGTCAGCGTCGCGGTTGAGCCGGATCTCGGTTATGGCCCGCAGTCCGATACCCAGAGCGGAGAGGTCTATCTCGGCGTGGTAGCCCCGAAGCACGCCGAGACCCTCGAGGCGGCGCACGCGGTCGGCAGTTGCTGTGGCGCTCAGACCGATCCGCTGACCCAGTTCTGTCCATGTGATTCGGGCCGTTTCGCGGAGGTCGTCGAGGATAAGCCGGTCAACCTCGTCGAATACTTGGGAATCCCCGGAAATTGTGCGCATGTACCCGACTGTACCCTCTGAAACCCACTTGAGACCCCGGCATACTCGGGTACATGAACATTTCGAATGTGCTTCTCGGGTTGGCAACGGGTATTCCGGTGATGATCATCGTGGGCCCGATTGCCCTGCTGCTGGTGGATCAGGGACTGCGCCGAGGCCTCAAGGGTGGATACCCGGCCGCCATCGGGGTGGCGGGCGCCGACCTCGTGTACTCGACGCTTGCGGCGGTGGCCGGCGTGGCAGCGGCAAGAGTACTCACTCCCGTTGAGTCCTGGTTGCAGATCGGCGCTGTGATCGTGCTCGGCGCGATGGCAACCAGGATCGCGCTGCAGGCCTGGCGTGAACTGAAGCCAACCGAACCTCTTGCAATCCCGGAATTGGCTCCGGCGGTGGCGATCGGGCCGGGGCCGGCTTCTGATCTTCGCCGGAGCAACGAGTCGGACATGGTCCTGGCTCATTTGGGAGCCGCGGACACTTCGACCGACACCTGCTGCACCATGACCTCGGAAACCCCGGCGGAACGTCTTGTTCTGGCCGCTGGTTTCTTCGGCATCACGGCTGTCAACCCGGTCACCATTGTCGCGTTCGCCACGATTGTGATGAGTGGTCGAAGGGGAGTCGGGTCACCCGGCTGGGTGATCGGCATGGTCGCTGCGTCCCTGATGGTGAACATGGCCTTTCTTGCGGTCGGCCATACCCTCGGTGCAGTTGTCGACCAGGATTCGATCAACCGTTTGCGGCTCGGTGGAGCTGTACTCATGGTGTTGCTCGGGATCCTCCTGCTGGCCGGTTGATCGCAGCTGGTTCCGAGGGAGCCGTGGATCACGAGGTCTGACTGCGGATTCCGACATGGATTCCCGTCTACGGACTCACCTTGAACTCGGCGGATTCCGCCAGACTCTTCGCCCACCGGTAATCAGGTTTGCCTGACGGTGACCGCGTGATCTCCTCCACCACATGCATTTCGCGCGGCATCTTGTAGCCGGCAATGTGAGTCCGTGCATGCTCAACCAACTCCTCCAGTGATGCCTCGGTTCCATCGCGGAACTGCACCACGGAGGCGACACGTTGACCCCAGCGCTCATCGGGTACCCCTACAACCAGGCAGTCGAACACAGCCGGGTGAGCCTTCAAGGCCTGCTCGACTTCCTCGGGAAAGACTTTTTCGCCACCGGTGTTGATCGAAACCGTTCCACGCCCCAGCATCACCATGCGGCCTTCTTCGGTCCAGTGCGCCAGGTCTCCGGCAACTGCGAAACGCTCGCCGTTCTGGGCGGTCACGAAGGTCTCTGCTGTCTTCTTCTCGTCGTTGTGGTAGCCGAGCGGGATGTTTCCGCCCCGCCCGATCATGCCTTGGCGCGTTTCTCCCCTGGGGATCAGCGCCAGATCATCGTCAAGAATCACCACATCCGTTCCGGGCGCCACCGTGGGGCCACCGCCCTGGGTGACGGCGCCCTTCTCAGCATAAGTGAGGCCATTGAAGCCGGACTCCGTGGATCCGATGGAGTCAGTGATCACCAGGTCGGGGAACGCCTCCAGGAAGCGGTCCTTCACGGATTGCGAGAACAGTGCTGCGCTGGATGAGAGCGACAGGAGGCTGGAAGTATCCCAGCGGCCCGGATTGGCCTCCAGCATTTCGATCAAGGGCCTGGCAATGGCATCACCAGTGACGATCGTGGAGTTGATTCCATGTTCGGACACTGCGTTCCACACCGACTCGGCGTCGAACTTGGTCAGCAACACGATCGTGGAACCGATGAACCACTGGCTGAGCGTGGCTATCTGCGCTGCGCCGTGCATCAGGGGCGGGATCACGCAGAAGACAAGCCCGCCACCGGCAGCGGCCTCTTCGGCCTTGGTGAACTCAGTGGCCACACGCTCTCCGGTGAGGGCATCGATGCCCTGACCAAGAGCGAAGTAGATATCCTCGCTGCGCCACACCACACCCTTGGGCATGCCGGTGGTGCCACCGGTGTAGATGATGAATTGATCATCACCGGAGCGTTCGCCGAAGTCGCGCTCGGCTGACATCGATGCCATCGCATTTTCGACGCTGGTGGATTCCATTTTCTGCAGTGCTGTCGTGGACTCGTCATCCGTACCTTCACCGATGTGAATGCAGGTATTGAGTGTCGGCAAGTCGTCAATCACGGCGGCCAGGCGGGATGCGTATTCCGCATCGAACACACAGGCCACCGAGTCGCTGTTGTCCAGCAGGTATTTGAGCTCAGCTTCCACGTATCGGAAATTCACGTTCACCGGTACGGCACGAACCTTCAGGCTCCCGAGCATCGCAAGCAGCCAAGCCTCGGAGTTCATGGCGTAAATTGCCACGTGATCCCCAGGTGCCACCCCCTGGCTCAACAGGTAGTGAGCAAACCGATTCGCCCGGTCATCGAGTTCGGCGAAGGTTCGGCGAACACCCGTGTCGGTGATCAGTGCGATGCGCTCCGGCACGGCATCAACGGTGTGTTCGAAAAGGTCTGCGATGTTGTACGCCACAACCAGAAACTAGAACACGCAGAAACTGGAACACGCTGCAATACGCGTGCACTCCGGTATTTTCGGGCCGTGGCCGTCAGCTGACCTTGCTGGACTTCTTGGTGCCCTTGGAGTTCCCGGCTTTCGACTTGCTGGTTTTCGACTTTGCGGACTTCGAGCCGTTCTTCTTCGCAGAAGACTTCGTTTTGGGTCCGGACCTGGCTTTCGGTCCGGGCTTGGTGGCCTGTCTCGCCGATTTGGAAGTGGCGGTAACCGGTGCTGCCACTTTTGTGAGCGTTGGATCGATTTCCCCTCCAAGTGCGACAAGTTCATCAAAGGCCGCTTGAAGGTCATCGGCCATGTCCCAGACGTCGGGGATGAGATCGGAGTCGACCATGAAACCGATGTCGATGTGTTCCCGATACGACAGCACCGTGATATTCAATCCGGCGCCATCCATCACCGGACCCATCGGGTAGGCCGCAACGAGTTCCGCGCCACCGATGTACAGCGGAAACGGGGGACCCGGCACGTTGGAAATCACCACGTTGTGGATGGGGCCGAGGCTCTCGGCCAGGTGCATCGAACCGTAGAGTCGAGAGGCCAGCCCGAAGGTTCGCGGCGCCGACCATTCAGCCCAATCGGTGAGGGTGTGGGCACCGACCCTTTCGTGATCAGACTTTGCCCCGGCAGTGCTCTCCGAAATGGCTTCGAGGCGTTCCCCTGGATCCTCGATGTCGGTGGCGAGGGAGGCCCACATTCCGGAGACCATGTTTGCGCCCTCGTGCAGGTCCCCGTCGGTGCGAACCGAGATCGGGCACATCGCAATCAGTGCTTCTTCGGGAAGGTCTTCGTGGCGCTGGAGATAACGGCGAAGGGTTCCCGCACAAACGGCGAGGATGACGTCGTTGAGTTTCACCCCGAGTGCGTCCTTGACGTCCTTGGCCCGCTCGAGCGGCAGGCGGGCGAACGCGACCTTGCGGTGTGGGCCTATCGACTGATTCAAGCGCGTCGGTGGTGCCGTCAGCGGTACGGCGCCGTGGTGTGACTCGGGATTTCGCGCCGATCGAACCATCTGGTCCACCGTGGAAGCGGTTCTGCGGATGAGTCCGACGGAGTCCCGGACGCGTTTGAGCTTGGAAATGGCTGCGTATGTGAGAAGTTCCTGCTCGCTGGGAACCTTGTCGGGTATTCGGTCAACCGGCTCGATTTCCCGGCCTTCGGGTGTCAGGTCGTAGAGCTGGGTCATGATCTCGGCTCCCGAGGCTCCGTCGATGGCAGCGTGGTGGATCTTGACCACGAAACCGATCCGATCGTGTTTCAGACCTTCGATCACCCACGCCTCCCACAAGGGGCAGGAGCGATCCAGGGGAATGGACGCAATCTGGCCTGCGACCTCCGCGAGTTCCCGGCGACCGCCGGGTTCCGGGCAACCGATGCGCCGCACGTGGTAATCGAGATTGAAGTCGGGGTCCTCGATCCACACCGGATGATGGAGATTGAACGGCACTTGCACCAGGCGACGAGTGAACTGGGGTACGAGCTGGAGCCTGCTTCGTATGTGGTCCTTGATCGCCTCGAAACTGTAGCCCCCGGTCATCGATGACACGTCGTATATTCCGGTCATCGCAACGTGCATGTGAGCGTTGTGGGTTTCCACGTACAAGAACGTGGCGTCGATTCCCGTCAGTCGTTCCATCCCGGACATCCTCCCGCAGTGGCCATTGTGCGCCCGAGGTTCCATTCAATCACTCGCGGACCGCCCAGTGTTGCCGCAATCTGTTTGGGCGGGTATGACGTGGCACACTTGCCGCATGGGAATCCTGCAGAGTCGCCTTCTCCGGCAAGGAATGGTCCGCTCGATACTCGCTGCCAACACGTTTGCACCGCGCTCGGACAACCGCGTGCTGACCGTTCCGTCGTTCTTCTCGTCGTGGATGACGGGAGAGGCCGGCCCGGCCGTATTGGGCATTTGGGGATTCCGCACTGCTGCGGCGGTCAGGAAAGCGCGCCGTGGAGGTGGGCTGACCTCGGCCGACTACATCGGTCTCGGTCTCACCGCAGGTGCATCGGCCGCCCTCGTGAAGTCGATTCTCTCTCACCATCGGGCCGAGGACGCACTGAGGGCAGCAGTGTCGCGAGTTGTTCCGGAGTCTGCAATTGATGACCGTCTGGGAACCTCCAGGATTTCCCGGGTTGTTCCGTTCTTTACCGGCGCCGGACAACGCAGGATCACCCGCGGAGTGCAATACGCCAACATCGACGGTGTTTCACTCAAGCTTGATGTCTACGAACCCACGGTTCCTCCCGCGCGAGGTCAGCTTCGCCCCGCGATCATGCAGATCCACGGCGGAGGATGGATGGTCGGAGACAAACGAGAGCAGGGTATTCCTCTGCTCAATTACATGGCCGCCAACGGCTGGGTCGGTTTCAATGTGAACTATCGACTCAGCCCGAAGGTGAAGTCGCCGGTTCATCTCCAGGACTGCAAGCGGGCGCTGGTCTGGATTCGGGAGCACGCCGAGGAATACAACGTCGACCCGAACTTCATTGCGGTCACCGGCGGGTCGGCCGGAGGGCACCTTGCGGCCATGGTGGCCCTCACGGAGAACGATCCCGAGTTCCAGCCGGGCTTCGAAGGATCGGACACCTCGATCCAGGCGGGGGTTCCGTTCTACGGGGTCTACGACATGCTCACCCGCGGTGGTGATGAAGACCAGGAATTCGTGGACTTGATGTCCCAGTTCGTCATGGCAGGAGACCCGGAATCGGATCCTGACTCATGGTCCGCCTATTCGCCGATCGATCAGGTCCACACCCAGGCTCCGCCAATGATGGTGATACACGGAACCAAAGATGTCCTCGTGCCGGTTCGGGGCGCCCGCCGGTTCGTTGCCAAGATGACGGAATTCTCCGACAATCCTGTGGTGTATGCCGAAATCGAAGGTGCACAGCACGCGTTCGACGTGTTCCCGAGTATTCGGACCAACCACACAATCGAGTATGTCGAGCGCTTTCTGAACGAGATGTATCAGCGGTATCTCGACTCAGGCGACTTTGCAGAAGCCTCACAGTCCACGACCGCTTGACGAGTCTCCATTCTCAGGACCCGCCTTGACGTGCGTTGATGATGGCTGATTCGGCTGAGCCCCTGTGGGTGCCGCCTGAGAGCAGAGCGCGGGCATCCAACATCGAGCGTTTCCGCAAGGCTTCCTCCGGTGCGCATGGAATCTCTGAGCGTGACACGCCGGAACTGCACCGCTGGTCGATGGAGAATCCCGAGGACTTCTGGTCCAGCCTGTTCGATTACCTCCTGCCCGGCGTTGATCGGGTCGGGCCGGCAATTGCCCCATCGGAGGCCCTCGGGGCGACCGAGTGGTTCCCGGGAACCCGGTTGAATGTGGCAGAGATCATCCTGAACGGATCCACTGCGGGTCGAGGGAATCTGCCGGACACCGATGTGATGTTCGTGAGTGTTGACGAAACCGGCCGCAGGCAGGAATTGAGCCGCGGGGACGCTCGCCGCGCGGTCGGGCGGATCGCATCCGCACTGCGAGCCGAGGGAGTCGCCACGGGGGACCGGGTGGCGGCCTGGATGCCCAATGTCGTGACCACGAATCTGGTCATGCTCGCAGCGGCCTCGATCGGTGCAGTGTTCAGCTCCGCTTCGCCCGACTTCGGTGCCGACGGTGTGCTCGACCGCTTCTGCCAGATCGAGCCGAAGGTGCTGGTGGCAGCAGACGGTTATACCTACGGAGGAACTCCGCATGATCGCCGCGGTGAGTTGTCGAAAATCGTTTCTGGTCTGAACAACCTCAACCGCTGCGTGATCCTGCCGTTCCTCTCCGATGAGCCGGATGTTCCCGGGGGACCCCTTGTTGTCGGATGGGACGAATGGCTCGAACCCCACGACCCGGCAGACCCGGAGTATGTTCCCGCCGAGTTCGATCATCCGTGGTACATCCTGTTCAGTTCCGGCACCACCGGTGTTCCCAAATGCATCGTCCACCGAGCCGGTGGGGTTCTGCTTCAACACCTGAAGGAGCAACAGCTTCACTGTGATGTGAAGCGCGGTGACCGGGTGTGCTACTTCACCACCTGCGGGTGGATGATGTGGAACTGGCTGGCGTCAATGCCGGCTTCCGGGGCCACGGTGGTTCTCTATGAGGGAAACCCATTCCATCCGGGGCCCGGTCGTCTCTGGGAGTTGGTGCAACGGGAGCAGCTCAGCTTTCTGGGAGTTTCGGCCAAGTACCTCGACGCCGTGAAGAAATCGGGATTTGTTCCGGCGGAATCCGTGGACCTGTCCTCACTGAAAACCCTTGCCTCCACGGGTTCCCCGCTCGCTGCTGAGACCTTTGACTGGGTCTATGAGGCGGTGGCGCCGGGCTGTGGCTCAAGCGGCCTGCACTTGGCCTCGATCTCGGGCGGAACCGACCTGTGCGGGTGTTTTGTCGGCGGAGATCCCACGAAGCCCGTCTGGTCGGGAGAAATCCAGGGACCCCAACTCGGCATGGGTGTTGATGTGCTGGCCGACGATGGATCCAGTGCGTCTGCCGGTGAAAGGGGAGAGTTGGTCTGTGCCGGAGCCTTTCCCTCGATGCCGCTCGGATTCTGGAACGACGGTCCCCTGGGTGAAGTCGGTCCCAGGTATTCCGCTGCCTACTTTGAACGATTCGACGGTTTGTGGGCTCAGGGGGACTTTGCCACGTGGACCGAGCACGGTGGTGTGGTCATCCACGGGCGTTCCGACACGACCCTCAATCCCGGTGGTGTGCGGATCGGGACCGCCGAGATCTACCGACAGGTCGAGCAGATACCTGAAGTGCTGGAATCCCTGGTGTTCGGGAGGGAACACGATGATGACGTCAGCATCGTGTTGTTGCTGAGGTTGGCCGATGGTCAGGATCTCTCGGATGAACTCCTGGCGGATGTGAAGAACCGCATTCGCTCGGGCTGTTCTCCCCGACATGTGCCTGCCGAGGTGATGGCGGTGTCCGACTTGCCTCGAACGCGATCGGGAAAACTGGCCGAACTGGCCGTGTCCGACATCGTCAACGGCCGGACGGTTCGCAATACGGCAGCCCTTGCCAATCCGGAATCGCTGGAAGCGATAGCCTCGCGATTCAGTTCTACGAAGTAGCGGCCGGTTGCGCCCAGCGCTTGGGAGCTGCAAACACCACCGGAAGAAGCGCGAACCCTGCGGTGGTCACCGACAGTGAAACAGCGGTGGTCCGGCGCGTTCCCAAGTATCTGTTCAGCGGTCCCACAGCGCCACCCTGGACGGCAGAATCGGCAGGACCATGGCGAGCGCGATCGTCGACCATATGCCCCAGAACCCCTTGGGTTTTCGGGAATATCCTGCGTCATTTTGAACTGGGTCAGTCAAGAGCCGGTCCCGATCCCGGTCGAATCACCCGGACCGGGATCATCTGGTGTTCAGGCGCCTTCGTGGTCTTCCCAGTACGGGTCGCGCAGCTTGCGCTTGAACAGCTTGCCGGAGGGATCCCGCGGTAGCTCTTCTTGCAGGTCGATCGAGCGCGGGTGTTTGAACTTGGCCAACGATTCCCGGAGCGCAGTCATTATCCCGATGCGGAAGGCCTCCTCGCGCTCCTTGTCGCCCAGGATCGTTGTGTCCTTGGGCTGGATCACGGCCTTGACCTCCTGACCCCAGTCGGAATGCGGGATACCGAACACGCCGACGTCTTCCACACTCGCAATAGCAAGGATTGCAGCCTCGATCTCGGCCGGATAGATGTTCACTCCACCCGAGAGGATCAGATCGCTGCGACGATCCTTGAGGAAGAGGTACCCGTCTTCGTCGAGGTATCCCCAGTCACCCACGGTGAAGTAACCATCGATGCGGTTGTCGCCCGTCTTGGCCTTGTCGCCTTTGTACTCGAAGTCAGCCATGGCCAAACCCATGTAGACCGTGCCCTCGGTGCCGGCCGGCACGTCCTTCTTCTCGTCATCGAGAACGCGAATTTCGGCCGCCGGCCAGGGAAGTCCGACCGAGCCGGGCTTCTTCAGCCATTCGGCAGCGGAAATGTAGGTGCCGCCGCCTTCGGTGGCTGCGTAGTACTCCCAGATCGAGTCGCCCCACCATTCGATCATCTGACGTTTCACGTCGGGTGGGCAAGGCGCAGCGGCATGGACCATGGCCCGCAGGTTGCTCACGTCGTAGTTGCCACGATCCTCTTGCGGTAGGGCGGAGAGGATGCGATGGAACTGGGTTGGAACCATGTGTGACCAGGTCACCTTGTGTTCGTCGATGAGCTCCATCATCTCCACCGGATCCCACCTGTCCATGAGGATTGCCAAGTGCCCCATGTGGAATGCGCTGCCGAACCACATCAGCGGAGCCGTGTGATACAGCGGCGAACCACAGATGTGCACGTTGCCATCATGCGGCTCTATTCCGAACATGCCCTGGAGGCCGGTCATCAGTTCGGCCATGTCGTCCGGGTCGACCTCGATCAGGGGCCGACGGACGCCCTTCGGACGACCAGTGGTGCCGGAGGTGTAGTGAGTGGCTGCACCCGCGGTGCGACCTTCCGGCAGGGTGTCCGGCTGCCCAGCTGTGATCTCCGACCAATCGCGGAAGCCCGCGATTTCTCCCACGGAGTACCAGCGGTCGTCGGCAAGCGACGAAGCATCCCGCGCGTGGGTGACTGCCTCGGCGAAGCGATCCGATACCACAACCACCTTCGCTTCGCAGTCATCCACTATGTAGGCCATCTCCGGTCCCACGAGATGATGGTTGATCGGGGTGATCCGCAGACCTGCCTGAAGGGCGGCGAAGTACAGCTCCACCATTGGGAGGCCGTTGGGCAACACCACCGCCAACGAGTCACCCACGCCAAGACCCAGTGATCGAAGTCCGTGGACGATCTGGTTGGCTCGCGAGAGCAGATCTCCGCGGGACACCGCTATTCCATCCGGCAGGACGAGAGCGACTGCATCCGGATCTTTCTGAGCCAGTCGCCAGAATCCGTTTTCACCCATGTCTGTCCCCGCTTCCGTGGCCGCTCGGTCGCGGCGGTTCGTCTGAGTGTCGTGAGATTATCCGACTCGCTCCACCGGTTGGCAAGTAGGCGCTTGCCGCGGCAACCACCGCTTGTCGCGAAAACCACAGGGTCGAACAACACAGGTGGGTAAGTGTCCCGGGACGCGGAGACCGCCTGAGCGTGTTCAACCCAGAAGAACCGTTGTGAGGGCCTCGGCCACTGTGCCGGGGCCATCCATGGTGCTCCAGCGGCACCCCAGAGCGTCTGCCATCGCCTCGGCATCGGCGGTGTCGTCGGCCGGTGCGAGGATCACCAACTCGTCGATTCCGGCCACGTGCGGGAGTGGATCTCCGCCAGTGGTCGCCCGGCAATCCGACATGAGGATCGCCAGCTTTCGTCCCGCCCGGGAGCGCGAGAGTTGCCGGGATGCAGTTCGCAGCGCCAAGCCGATGTCTGTGATGCCGAAGCCACGGAGGCCGAGCACATCGGAAACCACGCCGTCTGGATCGCGAGGATCGGTCTGGGATTTCACCACCACCGATTGATCGGAAAAGCAGACCACGG
Organism: Microthrixaceae bacterium; assembly: GCA_020027475.1. Lineage (GTDB taxonomy): Bacteria > Actinomycetota > Acidimicrobiia > Acidimicrobiales > Microtrichaceae > JAHRAZ01. Next base: position 109,990 of record JAHRAZ010000118.1, on the reverse strand, counting down.
AGCAATCCATCGGTGCGCGAAAAACGACGGCGGCTGCCGCCACTGCTGCTGTGGCCAGGCGGTCGCCGGCCATGGAGCCCGAGCGGTCCACCAGCAGGCACACTGCCGTGGAGGGCCTTTCCCAAGTGCTGACAATCAGCCTTTGCGGGTCTGGAGGTATTCCGAGCGCGGAGGCTTCGGTGATCGCCTCCAGGGATTCATCAAGGTCGAGGTCGCCTTCGGCGCGGTGCATGCTCCTGCGTCGCAGCTTCCCGATTCCACGTTTTCGCTCTTTGCCGATACGTGCAGCGTCCACCATCACCCTGCCGGCGAGCTTTCGGGCCAAAGCCCTCAGGTTCTGGTCGGTTGCCGCAGTCATGTCGGCGAGGAGGGCCATTGCTTCATCGGGCATTTCAGAGAAGAGCTCCATGTAAGCGTCTTCATCGAGTACACCCAGTTCCGGGCTCACATCTTCGAAGCCTTCGTGCCGGTTGAGTTCTCTGCGCGAGGTTGATTTGCGTCCGGCCTCGGCCACTGCCTGGGCCGCTTCTTCACCTTCGAGGATCTCCTCGGTTGGTGATGGCAACCCACCCGGTGGTGGGATCAGGCTTTTCCCGGATCAGATTCGGATCGTTCGGTTTCCCCGTCTGTGTCGTCGGCCACCCCGAAGTGCCTTTCCCACAGCTCGACGACCACGTCCTCGCTGCTTCGAGTAGACCCCTCGCGAAGCCGGAGTCGGCCGGACAACGCCAGCTGGGCGGCGTCGAGTGTGACGCCCGGATCATCACTGGTGGTCCCTCTCAGCGCAGCCAGTTCGGTGCAGAGCAGAACGTGGTCGATCGCTCCCCTCACCGAGGAACCCGTGCGAACGTCGGGATGTGTGCGACTGTCGCGAACCATTTCAACTGAGGCACGAACCATGTCAGAGGCCCGAACCATGTCAACTGCACGGTTGGCTTCGGTTGGCACCCGGCGCCCGAGGTGATCCTTTGCAGCGTTCACCACGATGGAAACTTCCTCGGCCCCGGTCTGGTAGTCCATGGAAAGTCGGCAGCAGCGGTCATAGACCGCCGATGCGATGCGAGCAGTGCCAACCGCGTCGAAGGGATTCATGGCAGCCACCAGGCGGAATCCACTTGCCGCGACAACGTGACCCAGGCGGGGCACATGCAGTTCGCCCTCACTCATCACCGTGATGAGAACGTTCAGGGTCTCTTCGGGGATGCGATTGATTTCCTCGATGTAGAGCAAGGCCCCATCGCGCAGTGCGCTCATGAGCGGCCCATCGACGAATGCGTCAGGGGAATAGCCGTCGTTGAGCACCGCAGCCGGATCGAATGATCCGATCAGTCGAGCCGGAGTCAGTTCGGCGTTGCCCTCAACGAATTCGAAGCCGGAGTCGGTGCTGTCTGCGATCGCCCGCAGCACCGTGGACTTCCCGGTGCCCGGTGGCCCTTCCAGAAGCAGATGACGACCGGCTGCCAGAGCGGCGAGGATCGACTCCAGTTCCCGCTCGCGCCCCACCACCTTTGTGCTGAGCAGCCTCAGATGGTCGGGCCCGAAAGGGCTATGCGTAATCAGAACTCGATGACCCCACGAATGTTCTTGCCGGCACGAAGGTCCTCGTACCCCTGGTTCACGTCGTCGAGCTTGTAACGGTTGGTGATCAGCTCGTCGAGCTTGAGGACACCTTCGCGATACATGGACAACAATGCGGGAATGTCAGCTCGCGGGTTTCCTGAGCCGAACACGGTGCCGGTAACGGTCTTGTTCATCATCGACAGCATGAACAGGTTCAGTTGCACGTCGGACTCGAGCAATCCCGCCAAGCCCGTGACCACAAGCCTGCCACCCTTGTCCACCAAGTTGATGGCCGGCTCGATCAGATCTCCGGTGACCACACCGGGGGAGAGAATGACGGTTTGGCACATCTCGCCCCAAGTGAGTTCGGGAATTGCGGCGAGCGCTTCGTCGATTGATGCATAGGTATGGGTGGCTCCCATCTCCATGGCCTTCTCGCGCTTGAACTCCACTGGGTCCACAGCGATGATTCGTTTGGCCCCTGCCATTCTTGCGCCCTGCACGGCGTTGATGCCCACACCGCCGATTCCGATGATGGCTGCGTTGTCACCCGGCTGGACCCTGCCTGCATGTACTGCTGATCCCCAACCGGTTGCCACCCCACAGCTGATGAGGGCCACGGCGTCGAGATCGAGGTCCTTCTCCACTTTCACAACAGACTCCTCGGCGACCAGGAGCCTTTCGGAGAACGTGCCGAGCTGAGCGAACCGGGCTGCTTCGTCTTCGCCGATTGTGTGCGAAATATCGCCTTCGGTGCGGGATATCATTTGATTGTTGAAGAGTTTTGCCCCTTCGTCGCACAGGTTCTGACGGCCGGTGGAACAGAAGCGGCAGTGACCACATGACGGGATGAATGACATCGCCACATGATCACCGGGTTCAACCGCACTTACGCCGGCGCCCACCGCTGTGACCACACCTGACCCTTCGTGGCCACCGACGAACGGGAAGTGGGGAACCGGCATGTCGCCGGTGACCACGTGTTCGTCGGAGTGACATAGGCCTGCATATGCGGTTTCGATCACGACTTCACCCGGACCGGGATCGTCCATGACCATGTCTTCGACTTTCCACTCCTGTTCGGGTCCCCACAGAACGGCGGCACGGGTGTTGGTAGGCATGAATCCCCCTGGTTTGAGTAACCGTGATCGTCAGAACGCCTTTTCTAGCTCAGCAGAACCCTCTTGGGTAACCGACCGCTGCTGTGGGGGAGTCCGGTCGCGGATACGCTCTGAGCCATGAGTCCAGTTACATCCGAAGAAGCGCCCGTCAGGGCACAGGTCCCCGAAGATGCAGTAAACGCCGATGGCGCCGCCGTCGACACGCCGGAGATGCTTGAGACAGCGGAGATGCTCGAAGAGGAACTCCTCGTGGAAGAGATCTCGATCGACGGCATGTGCGGCGTCTACTGATCACAGCGATCGCCCAACTGAATCCTGAGGAGTTGAATCCCAGAGAGTTGAATCCCGAAGAGCCTTATGAACTTCATCCCCAGGTGAGCCTGCGACCCGAACGGTTTGGCGCGCTTGCCTATCACTTCGGCAATCGCAAACTCTCCTTCGTGAAGAACGTAGATTTGCTCCGGGTTCTGGAGCGCCTCGATCAGGAGCCGAGCGTGGACGCCGCTCTCGATGCCGCGGCAATCGACCGCAGCCGACGCCCCGGCTTCATCAAGGCCCTGGAGACTCTCGAGGAATCGGAGATGGTCCGTGCCCGCACCTGAATCCCTGTTGTCGGAGCAGCCTCCGTCGGCCACGAGGGGTTTGGTGGAAGAGTTCAAGGGAGGCCTCGATGCCCCGATCTGTCTCACCTGGGAACTGACCTATGCGTGCAATATGGCGTGTGTGCACTGTCTTTCGTCTTCAGGGCGAACGGACCCGCGGGAGTTGAGCACCGACGAATGCTTCGGGGTCATTGATGAACTCCAGGAGCTGAAGGTGTTCTATGTGAACATGGGAGGCGGTGAGCCGATGTTGCGTCCCGACTTCTTCGAGATACTCACCTACGCCGCGGCTCATGACGTTGGAGTGAAGTTCTCCACCAACGGCACGTACATCAACCCTGCCGCTGCGGAGCGGCTTGCGACGATGGACTATCTCGACATTCAGGTGTCGCTCGACGGTGCGGATGCCGATGTGAATGACCTCATCCGCGGCGAGGGTTCCCACGCCGCCGCTCTGGCGGCAATGGAAAATCTTGCAGCTGCGGATTTCGGGCCGTTCAAGATCTCTGTGGTGATCACCCGGGAAAACGTTGACCAGCTTGATGAGTTTCGACGGTTGGCTGACTCATTCGGGGCGCAACTGCGGATCACGAGATTCAGGCCATCCGGTCGCGGAGCGGACACCTGGGATCGCCTGCATCCCACCCAGGATCAGCAACGCCAGCTCTATCACTGGCTGATCGACCGACCCGATGTGCTCACCGGCGACTCGTTCTTCCACCTTTCGGCGCTGGGCAAGGAACTGCCCGGCCTGAATCTGTGCGGCGCCGGCAGAGTTGTCGCCCTGATTGATCCCGTGGGCGACGTGTATGCCTGCCCGTTCGTGATTCACGAGGAATTTCTCGCCGGTAACCTGCGTGACGCTGGTGGATTCACGGAGATCTGGCGTCGCAGCGACCTGTTCACCTCGCTGCGTGAACCCGACAGCCCCGGCGCCTGTGCGAGCTGTGGCAGTTACGACGCCTGTCAGGGTGGCTGCATGGCTTCCAAGTTCTTCGTCGGGCTGGATTTGTCGGATCCCGATCCCGAGTGCGTTCACGGACACGCCGACGATCTGCTCGCCGAACTCGCCGAAGGGCGCGGTGTCACCGACGACACGCCGAGGCCGTCACAGGATCACTCGCGGCCCGGCGTACCGATTCCGGTGGCCGTGAAGACGCGACGTTGATGGATGGATACGAGGACTTCGGCGGCCCCGCGTTCGACCGGCCGTTCGAGGGGGTATTGCGCATCACTCTCGATGCCCCCGGCCTCAACTCGGTGGACGCGCACACTCACCGCGAACCAGCGGATGATCGGCTTGCGGTCGATCGGGACCCCAGCGAGTGACATCGCACGGTGTGGTTCCCCAGATCATGGGTGTGGTCAACGCATCCATCGACTCTCTGACCGGCGGTGTTGACGCGGCCGCAGCAGCCGTGCTCGCCTCCGAGATGCTGAGTGCTGGAGCATCTGTGCTCGACATCGGCGGGCAATCGCTTCGAACCGACCGCGCTGAACTGACGGTCGAGGAGGAACTTGCCAACGTTGTACCGGTTCTCGAGGCCGTTCTTCGGGTCGCGGACGGTGCCAGGATTTCGATCGACACCTACCGCGCACCCGTTGCAGAAGCGGCCATCGGCCTGGGTGCCCGGCTGGTCAACGACCCTTCGGGATTGATCGACCCTTCGTTGGCCGACCTGGTTGCGCACCACGGCGTTGATCTTGTGCTCGCGTACAGCCGGGCCACACCGAAGATCCGCATGGAGCGCTCGAACCTGGTGGCCGATCCCTTGGCCGACTGCCGGGCGTTCCTCGGCGACCGCCTCGCAACCCTCGCCGCGGCTGGAGTGGATTCCAGCCGGATCGTGATCGACGTCGGGCCGGATCTCGGCAAATCGCCGGAGCAGACGATCGCGATTCTTGGTGGTGTCGGAGAACTCAGGGCGGAGCTTGGTGATCATCGGTATCTCTGGGCGGTGTCGCGCAAGGATTTCATCGGAGCCTTGACCGGGAAACCACCGTCTGGCAGATCAGCGGGCACCTTCGGTGCTCTCGCGGCGGTCGACATGCGCGCCGGTGACATCGTGCGGGTCCATGACGTGGCCGGTACGGCCGAATTCCTCGAAGTTCGCCGGGCCATCGCCGAGGGGATGGACGGTGCACTCGATCTGCCGGAGGCAGTCCGTTACGACTGAGCGGATACTGGTGTCGGAGGCATTGCCATCGCAAGTCAGTCCTGGGACTCGGCGTTGAGGGTCTCGGGGTTGAGATTCTCAGGATGCGGAACCCCGATCGGATTCGGGTACGGGATCCATCCGGTTGCCACCACAGCTTCGACAATCGGCATCAGCGTGGCGCACATCGAAGCGCGGCCCGACTGTCCAAGTTGCACATATGGGGGTGCAGCCAATCCGTCGGTCCGTTTCTCGATGTGATCCCTGAACCTGACTCCGCGCTCGGTGAGATCACCGTCGGCTGTGATCAGGCCTGCGCCGGCGAGGGTGCGTTCGGCCTCTTTCCACTCCAGCTCCGGCCAACCGCGGACTTCTCTCAGCCGATCCGGATCGATTCCGCTTCGGGCGGCAGCAATTACGTGTGGTTCGCATCCGGACAAACCTTCCGAGACCAGTACGGCAACGTGACCGTCGCCACGGTGTTCCCGCAGGGTGGTGCAGAGTTGCCACATGTCGGCAACGGGATCGTCGAAAGGCATCAGGTCGGCGTTGCTTGCGAACAAGGCGCGGCCGCTCGGGTCGGCCAGTTCGACGGCGTGGCTGAGGGGATCGAGCACCTGTTCTGCAAGGTCCGAAATGTCGTCTTCGGATCCCGAGGTCTTCCAAGCTTTTCGAAGTGCGCCGGCAGCGGCGCCCGCCCGACCTTCGACCGCATCATCGGGTGTGCACCTGGTCCACGCATCTGGCAGAGCCTTGCGAACCATGGCCGGATCGAACCCGCCAAACGCCGCTGTGGCGACTCCCGGTCCCACGGCACCCATCGGTGCCGCTCTCGAACCGAAGTAACCCATCCAGAATCCACTGAAGCCCTGTTCTTGTTTCGCCTCGATGCACTCCGGTGAAACATCGGTCACGGCGTGCACGGTTTCCATCAGTATCCAGATGGTTCGTGATTCGACCGGCTCCATCGGCAGATCATTGCTCATCCGCAGATAGGTTGCAGACAATGGCAGGCAAACAGATCCCGTTGACCGACGAACTCCGCACGTATCTCGTTGCACACAGCGATCCGCCCCGCACGGATGTGCACCACGACCTGATGCAGGCAACGGCGCGGGAATTTGGTGATCTCGCCATCATGGCTGTGGCGCAGGAGCAGGGCCCATGGCTCAGCTTCATGGTTGGCCTCCTGGGTGCCACAAGAGTGGTGGAGGTTGGCACCTTCACCGGCTATTCAGCGTTGTGCATGGCAGAGGCGTTGCCTGCCGGCGGTCACCTCACCTGTTTCGACGTGAGCTCCGAATGGGTTGACGTGGGCCGTCCGTACTGGGCGGCTGCGGGCGTTGCAGACCGGATCGACGTGGTGATTGGTGACGCCGCCGAGACGCTCCTCCAACTCGAGGGCAAGGTGGACCTGGCCTTCATCGACGCCGACAAGGAGAACTACCTCACCTACTACGAGATGATTCTCGAACGTATGGAACCGGGTGGCTTGATCGTGGCCGACAATGCCTTGTGGTCCGGCGCCGTGCTCGACGAAAGCGACGTCAGCGAGTCGACCGTGGCCATTCGGGAATTCAACACCCACGTTGTGAACGATGACCGCGTCGACGCACTCCTGGTGAACATCGGCGACGGTTTGATGCTTGCCCGGAAGCGGTGAAATTCCGCTGAGATTTCCGGCGAGCGGATCCGCGCGCCACGATGGACATTCTTGAAACTCCTTGAACCGCTGGAGCTGGGCGCAGTGATCGCCCCTAACCGTGTTGTGTTCGGTGCTCACGAGACGAACCTGGGCAGGGATCGTTCGATTTCCGAACGACACGTCGCGTACTACCTTTCCCGCGCCAGTGGGGGCGCAGGAATGATCGTCACCGAGGAAGCTTCCGTTCATGAATCGGACTGGCCATACGAACGTGCTCCACTCGCAGTCGATTGTGCCGACGGGTGGTCCAGGGTTTCGGAGGCATGCCACAACGAATCTTCGGTTGTTCTGGCCGCACTGAATCACGCCGGTGGCCAGGGGACTTCGCACTGGAGTCAGCGGGAACTCTGGGCGCCCGGCCGGGTTCCGGAGGTCAACACCCGAGAAGTACCCAAGTTGATGGAGCAGCCCGACATCGACGCCGTCGTCAGCGGATTCGGCGCTGCAGCGTCCATCGCGGTCTCAGCCGGCTGCGATGGGGTGGAGATCAGCGCCGGACAGTTCTCCCTGGTCAGGCAGTTCCTGTCGGGACTGACCAACACCAGAGATGATCAGTATCGGGACAGAACCTTGTTCGCCAAGCAGGTGATCCGTGCGGTTCGACGGGCCATCGGGCCGGACAAGGTGATCTCGTTCCGATTGTCCTGTGACGAGTTGGCGCCATGGGCCGGGATCACCCCGGAGATGGCGCCCGAGTTGGCAGCGAACTTCGTTGCGGACACCGATGAGGCCCGAATCGATCTGCTGACCGTTGTTCGCGGCTCGATATTCAGCACAGGATCCACCCGCCCTGATGGTCACGACGCCCCGGGATTCAATCTGGAGCTCTGCAGGTCGATCCGTTCGGCGGTTCGCGAGGCTGCAGGAGATCGCGTCCCCGTTGTTGCGCAGGGCTCGATCGTGGACACCTTGCAGGCCGAGTGGGCCCTCGAAGATGGTGTGGCCGACGCAGTCGAGATGACCCGCGCTCAGATGGCTGATCCCAATCTGGTGAACAAGGCCGCAACGGGACGGGCCGAGCGTATCCGCCCCTGCGTGTTGTGCAATCAGATGTGCATGGTGCGCGACAACCGCAACCCGATGGTCACCTGTGTGGTCAATCCGATGTCGGGACATGAGTTCGAGGACGAACCGCTGGTGGGGACTGCAACGATCTCGAGTGAGGTTCAGGTGGTCGGTGGAGGCGCGGCGGGGATGGAGGCCGCGCGGGTGGCGAACATCCGCGGACACACAGTTCGGTTGTTCGAAGCGTCTGATTCGCTGGGTGGCGATCTTCTCCAGATCGCAAAGTTGCCGGGACGGGACAGGTTTTCCCTGTTTGCAGACTGGCTTGCGGCCGAGGTGCATGAGTTGGGTGTTGAGGTCAACACTTCGATGGAAGCGAATCCGACAAAACTTGATTCCACCTCCCACGTGATTGTCGCCACGGGCAGCAGGAATGGCGATCCCACCTACTCGGTCACCAAGGCGGCAATGGTCCTCAGTGCCGGCGACGTTCTCGCTGCGCTGGACCCGAGTGTGCTGGAAGACGATCTGCCGAATGGAGAAAACGATCTGCCGAATGGAGCGGTCCTCGTCTGGGATCCCATCGGTGGTCCGGTCGGAATCGGAGTTGCCGAACTCCTGCTTGCGGGCGGTCGCGAGGTCCATCTGGCCACACCGGATTACATCGTGGGCAATGAGCTCGCCAGAGCAGGTGACCTCGGGCCTGCCAATGCCCGCTTGGCCCAAGCCGGTTTGCATGCCCACCGGCGGTGTTCGCTGCGCAGCGTCAAGAAGGGGACAGCAACCCTGGCCGACCGATTCTCCGAGGAACTACTCGAGGTTCCGGTGGAGTGGGTCGTCGACGCCGGACACAGACTGCCCAGAGACGATCTGTTCCACGAACTCGAAGCCGCAGGTTTCAAGGCATCCCAGGCAGGAGACTCCGTGGCACCCCGGACGGTTCACGAGGCCGTTCTCGAGGGACGCCGCCGAGCCCTTGATCTCGGCTGAGGTCTTGATGGACGGCCCGAGGTTCGCGCCGCCGGCAACCGGAACTGACACCCAAGGGTCGAATTCACCCGGTGGATTACCGGGTGTACGGTCCTAGAGAAGCTCTCAAGGTCGAGATCCTCTAGGAGACCAGGTGTCCACTGCGAAGTCGTCCGTGAAGCCGTCCGAAGAAATCGAAAACGTGGTGATCCGCCTCGCCGGGGACTCCGGCGACGGAATGCAGTTGACCGGCAACCAATTCACTGCTGTGAGCGCCCTCGCCGGCAACGACTTGGCTACCTTGCCAGACTTTCCGGCGGAAATCAGAGCCCCAGCCGGAACCATGGCCGGCGTATCTGCTTTTCAGGTCCAGATCTCTTCGGAGGACATTTCCCATCCCGGTGACAAGGCCGACGTGTTGGTCGCCATGAATCCGGCGGCGTTGCGCTCGGAGCTTTCGAAGGTCCATTCCGATGCCACCGTCATCATCAACACCGACGAGTTCGGTGAGCGAGAACTGGAAAAAGCCGGATACGAGTCGGATCCACTCGACGACGACACCCTCGATGGCTACTACGTGATCGACGTTCCGATGACCTCGTTGACGGTGACGGCAGTGAAGGAACTGGGAGCCAAGCGGCGCGACGCAGAACGGTCCAAGAACTTCTTTGCCCTTGGTCTGCTCTGCTGGATGTACAGCCGGAATCCCGACGACGTGAAGGACTGGATCGACGAGCGTTTCGCCTCGGATGACCTGATCCGCCGGTCCAACGCCACTGCGTTCGACGTGGGCCACGCTTTTGGCGAGACCACCGAGCAGATACCGATCACACACGTGGTGGAATCCGCGGATCATCCGCCGGGTACTTACCGCAACGTCAACGGCAACACCGCTCTGGCCTGGGGAATGATCGCGGCCACGCAGTTGAGCGGACTCCAGTCCTTTCTGGGTTCGTATCCGATCACACCCGCGACTGACATCCTCCACGAACTGTCAAAGCATCCAGCGGCAGCCGTTCGGACGTTCCAGGCCGAGGACGAGATCGCGGCTGTCACGTCGGCCATCGGAGCAGCCTTCGCCGGTGACCTGGCCTGGACCACCACTTCGGGTCCCGGGATGGCACTCAAGGGCGAGGCGATGGGCCTTGCAGTGTCGCTCGAGTTGCCTTTGGTGATCGTGAACATTCAGCGCGGTGGGCCATCCACCGGGTTGCCGACCAAGACTGAGCAATCCGATCTCTTTCAGGCGATGTACGGCCGACACGGAGAATCGCCGTTGCCGGTGATTGCCGCCCGGCGCCCCGCGGATTGTTTCGAGTGCGCCATAGAGGCGGCCCAGGTGGCGCTGCGGTACCGGACTCCGGTGATCCTTCTGTCGGACGGTTATCTGGGCAACAGTTCGGAGCCTTGGCGGATTCCCGATGTGGCCGATCTGCCGGATCTGAGTGTGGAGTTCGCCAGCGAGTTGAATCACGAGAACGCCGACGGGTCGATGGCTTTCTGGCCGTACCTCCGCGATGAGGCAACTCTGGCGAGACCGTGGGCCATACCCGGCACCCCGGGACTTGAGCATCGCATCGGAGGCATCGAGAAGCAGGACGGCACCGGTGACATCTCCTATGACTCGGTCAATCACCAACTGATGACCGACCTGCGCGCTGAGAAGATTCAGCGGGTTGCCGACGATCTGCCACCGCCGGAATACACGGGCGATCTCGATGCCGATGTGCTCCTGGTCGGTTGGGGATCCACTTGGGGGACGATCGCATCTGCGGTCGAAAGACTCCGCAAGGAAGGAATCTTGGTTGCTCATCTGCATCTCAGGTACATCAATCCGCTTCCGAAGGAAGTGGGAGAGATCCTTCGCAGTCATCGGTCGGTGATCGTGCCCGAGTTGAACATGGGGCAGCTCTCCAAGATGCTCCGGGCCGAGTTTCTGGTGGACGCCCAATCGCTGAACAAGGTTTCCGGGCTTCCGTTCACGGTTGGTGAAGTCGAGGAGGCCGTGCGAAAAGTGGTGCACGGCGATGAAGGGGAATCGGAATGACAACCACCGAGACAACAACCACCGCAGTGGACATTGCCACCACCAAACGTGCTGATTGGCAGAGCGACCAGGAGGTTCGGTGGTGTCCGGGATGTGGCGATTACTCGATCCTCTCAGCCCTTCAGTTCGCTCTTCCCGACATGGGTATCCGGCGCGAAGACACGGTTGTGGTGGGTGGAATCGGCTGCGCCGCGAGGTTGCCGTATTACATGAATACATACGGAATCCACGGAATCCACGGACGTGCTCCCGCCATCGCCACCGGTGTTGCCCTGGCCAATCCTGACCTATCGGTGTTCGTGGTCGGTGGAGACGGAGATCTGCTCTCCATCGGCGGAAACCACCTGCTGCATGCACTTCGCCGGAATATCAACATGACGATCCTGTTGATCAACAACCGGATCTACGGTCTCACCAAAGGCCAGTACTCGCCCACCTCGGAACAGGGGAAGGTGACCAAGTCCTCTCCCCGGGGATCAGAGGATTCACCCCTGTTGCCGTTGTCGATTGCCCTCGGCGCCGATGCCACCTTCGTGGCCCGCACCCACGACATGGACCGCCAACACATGATGGAAGTATTCAAACGAGCGCATGCCCATCCGGGCGCTGCCTTCGTCGAGGTTCTTCAGAACTGCAATGTCTTCAACAACCATGCCTACGAATCGATCACGGCCAAGGCGAACCGTGAAGGGATGATCATTCCACTTCGTCAGGGAGAACCAATTCGTTTCGGCCCCGACGACAGCTTCGGAGTTGTTCTCGATCCCCGCCACGGTGCGGTTGTGATGAATACTGCCGACGTCTCGGAGGACGAACTGCTTGTTCACAACGAGGCCAGGGACCATCCCTCGGTTGCCTTCGCGCTTTCTCGTCTTTCCCCCAATATGGACGAACCCACTCCGATGGGGGTATTCAGGGCAGTGGACCGCCCGGTCTACGGCAGCAAACCGGTGGAGACCGAACCGCCGGGCAGGCAACTCATCTCGGATTTGTTGCACTCAGGCACCACTTGGGACGTGGACTGATTCTGAGACTCGTCTTCGGCCGGTGGACTTTGCGGAAATTGGCGGTAGCATTGGCTGAGGGCGACTGTGGCGTGTTTTCGTCGCAGAAACCGGTTGTGGTGTGTCCACGGCCGGCTGACAGGTTTTTGGTGATCCGAATCCGATCCGGGTTCGATCGTCCGAGCAGAAGGAGGCTGACATGTTGAGTGCCACCAAGAATGTTCTGGAGGCGACTGTGCAGCAGGCACAGGAACTGGCCGAGGCGGCCAACACGGCCTTCCGGTCGCACGATGACGTGGCGGTGGCGTTGCCGGGTGGCATGTTCGGTCACGTTCACAAGGGACGGCTCGTCGGATTCGGCCTGGAACCGGTCGGCGACGTGCTTGTCGAAAGCGACCGCCATGTCGAAGATCTGATCGATGGCTCGAAGGGCCACCTGGTCTGGGGCCGTGTTGTGGCCGTCGCGGGCGGCGCGGCTGCTGCCGCGTCAACTGTTGCCGGCGTGACTGCTGCAGTCCTTCGTGGCCGCAGGTAAGTTGCCTGAGTCCTCCGGCAGCCGAGGCGGGCCAAGTCGGTGACGGGGTCACCGGGTCATGGTTTTGAGACGTTCCGGTCGGCACGTAGTTTGGTCGCATGGCGGAGCGCCTCCTGTGGTCACCACAACAGATCGGGCCTGTCACGGTCCGAAACCGTGTTGTCTTTGCCGCGCACCTGACCAACTATGCCAAGGACGGTCTGCCGACCGAACAGCACGCTGATTACTACGCCGAGAGAGCCGCAGGCGGTGCCGGGTTAATCATCACCGAGGAACACTCGACTCACCCCACGGACTGGCCCTACGAGAAACTCATTCACGGGTTCAATAGGGATGTGATTCCCCGGTACCGACTCATGACCGATGCCGTGCACCGTCATGGCGTTCCGGTATTTGCCCAGATCAATCACAACGGCGGACAAGCGTCTTCGATGTACTCGCGTCTTCCCGTGTGGGCACCGTCGCCAGTGGCTGACCCGCTGTTCAGGGAGGTGCCGAAGGCTGTTGACGTTGCCGAGATCGCCGAAATCGTGGAGTCTTATGCACGCGTTGCCCAGCATTGTGCCGAGGGTGGTTTCGACGGCATAGAACTCCAGTGTTCGCACTCCTCCATCGTGCGGGGATTTCTCTCACCCGCCACCAACAAACGGCGTGACTCCTATGGCGGGACACTCGCAAACAGAGCCCGGATCCTGCTGGAGATCGTCTCGGCGGTTCGCTCCATCATCGGCCCCGACCTGGCTTTGGGTGTCCGCATCTGCGGTGATGAATTGATCGAAGGTGGAACCACGATCGACGACGCAGTCGAGGTTGCGCGACTCGTGGAGCGCAGCGGCCATGTCGACTACATCAACACTTCCATCGGGGTGGCCACCGCCAGTCTCTTCATGATCGAGGCTTCGATGCACATTCCTCCCGGCTACGCGATGTTCATCCCATCCGCGATCCGAAAGGCTGTTGACTTGCCAGTGGTGGGCGTCGGGCGTTTCAAGGATCCTGTTCAGGCCGAGCGAGCACTCGCTGACGGGCATTGTGATCTTGTTGGGGTTGTCCGCGGCCAGATTGCCGATCCGGACTTCGTTGCCAAGGCCCGCTCCGGCCACTCCGACGACACTCGTCTTTGCCTCTCCTGCAATCAGGAATGTGTTGGCCGGATGGGTCTCAACCGCTGGCTCGGTTGTATCGAGAACCCGCGGACCGGCCGCGAATCACTCGGGGTCGGCACTGCCAGACCGACTCGTGTTCCGCGCAAGGTTCTGGTGGTTGGTGCCGGCCCGGCGGGTTTGCAGGCGGCGATTGCGGCGGCTCGCAATGGGCATGTCGTGACGGTCCTGGAAGCCTCCGAGGCTGCCGGGGGACAGGTTGCGTTGGCTGCCTCGGTTCCGAATCGCGCTGAATTCGGTGACCTGGTGCGGAACCAGTTGCACGAATGCACTCGAACGGGCGTGGCCATTGAATATGGCATCAGAGTCGACTTGGCGGAGGTGATACGACGCGATCCGGCGCAGGTGATCATCGCCACCGGGTCGGTGCCCGCCCGTCCCTGGTGGGCTCCACCGTCCGCCGAGTGGATAGTGGATGTTCGCGACGTGATCACTGGAGACGTTCATCCCGACGGATCCGTGGTGGTTCTCGACGAACTCGGTTTTCACCAGGCCACTTCCGTCGCCGAGTTGCTGGCTGACCGCGGTTGTGAGGTGGAGATTGTGACTCCGGGGATGGTTGTGGGTCAGGATCTCGGTGTGACGCTGGATCTGGAGAACTTCTGGATCCGGGCACAGTCCAAGGGCATCGTGCAGTCAACCGAACTGGTCCCGATGGGTGTCGAGGGTCGGGTGGTGAGTCTGCAACACCATCCGACTGGCCGAATGGAAACCCGCAAACCGGACTGGCTGGTGCTGGCAGTACCTTCCGAGCCTGCGGACGAGTTGTACTTCCAGTTGCGCGGGGCGGGAATGCAGGCAGAACGGGTGGGTGACGCCGTGGCCCCGAGACGTGCCCATGCCGCTGTGATCGATGGCGAGCGCGCTGGCGCCGCGATCGTCTGAGAATCCTTGCTCGCCGACTACCAGTCGATCTGATCGCAACCCTTGTGGCTGACCGGCTCCACCTGCAATGTGGCGTGGCGAATCCCGTGTTCCTCGACGAGCACATCCCGGCTCCTGTCGAGGATCGAGTGTGCGTCGGTGTCCTCGCTGGTGGCCAGGTGGGCGGTCAGAACATCCATGTCGGTGGTGAGGGTCCAGACGTGCAGATCATGAACGTTGATCACACCGTCAAGTGATTCCAGATCAGTTCGTACCTGATTCAGGTCGACGCCCTTCGGGGTCGACTGAAGCAGGATGTTCAGTGCTTCCCGACCGAGCCGGATAGCCCTGGGGAGTATCCACAATCCGATTGCGAGGCCGATCCAGGCATCGAACACCGGATTGCCGGTGACGATTATCAACGCTCCGCCAAGAACCACACCCACCGACCCGACTGCATCGGCCAGGACTTCGAGTCGGGCCCCCGCAGCGGCCAGAGAGGTTCCGCCGGAGAGGATCTTGTATGAGATCAGATTCGCCACGAGGCCGATCGCGCCAACAACGAGCACGGGCCATCCGGGAACCTCTGGAGGATTCTGGATTCTCTCGATCGCCTCGAACAGTGCCCAGATTCCGACCATCACCAGAAGTGCGGCATTGGCGAGCGCGGACAGAACCTCGAGGCGGTACAGACCGAACGTCCGGTCGTCGCGGGTGGGTCTCGATGCGAGAGTCACCGCCGCGAGCGCCAGGACGATTCCGCCCACATCAGTGAGCAGATGTGCTGCGTCGGTGAGCAGGGACAGTGATCCGGTGGTGAATCCGAAGATCACTTGAAGCACCAGGGTGGCCGAGGTGATCACCAAGGCGATCGTCAGTGGCTTCTTGGCTGCTTCCCCCGACCGCGCAAGCGCGGTTCCGTGATCGTGGCCGTGGCTGGACCGGCCTGAACGTTCAGTCATGGTTCTTCTCGAGGTGGTCGGCGGCGTCAACGAGTGAGTCGGTCAACTGTGCATGAATCTGCTCGCCATCGCGCGCATTTGCTGTTTCGGGGTTTCCGAGCACCCCGTTGGAGGACAAGGCGAGTACCCCGGACTCCGTCAATTCCCTTTCCAGATGGTCCACGGGCCTGGTGTTTCCCGCTTCCGCCAGATCCATCACCACAGCTTCCGGCCGAAGGTGGAGCATCAAGGACGTCTCTGTGTGTCCGGCGTGGGCGTCGGCGTCGCGAAGGTGAGGGTTCCACGAGCCCACCGTGCGACCCTCGGTGCGCAGTAGCGACACGGCGTTGCCCACGGCTGCCACATTGCCACCGTGGCCGTTGACCAACAACACTGCGGCGAACGGTTTCGGCAACTCCGAGTCCTGCGGGGGGATCGCGCTGCGAACGAGTTCCACGATGACGTCGCCCAAGGTTGACGTGCCGATCGAGATGGTGCCGGGGAATCCCTGGTGTTCCCCGGAAGCTCCCAGGGAAATCGCCGGAGCCACCACGACGATGGGGCGCAGTCGGGCCAGAGACAGGCTCAATTCCTCGGCGATGATCGTGTCGGTGTTGAGAGGCAGATGTGGGCCGTGCTGCTCGCAGCTACCCAACGGCACAGCCAGTATTCGGCTGCCGGTGATCTCGGGCCAGCGCATGGCCGCAAGTTCAGTCATCGTTACCCAGGTATCCCCACTCCGAGAGGCTCTCGATGATCATCCGGGCCGCCTCCGCAGGGTCGGCTTTGACAGTCCGCGGTGGTGATGTGTCAGAAAGCGAGCCGGTCAACTCGAGGATTCGATCGAACGAGGATTCCCCACTTGGTCCCGCAAGCGAACGCGCCCTGGGCCGCCATGGAGTGGTTCTCGGAGGATCCGACTGGCCGTGGATGTGGCCACCGCGAGTTTCCACCCGAGCCTCGGCGCGGGCCGCTTCGCCCATTGATGCGTGCAGCCCCGCCCGCCGCAGAGTGGCGATCCCGCCCTCCACCGAAATCACGGCCGGAATCGGAATCTTGATGCGTTCGCGTCGTGCTCCGTCGAGTCGTCGCGTTGCGAGAATCGTGTGTTTTTCCGCTAGTTCTCCAGACATCGGTTGCACTGACAACAATCCGAGGGCTTGGCAGAAATCGAGATGGTGAGCGAGCATCGCCGGAACTGCGCCGGACGAACGGTCATAGGACATGTCGCCGCACACCACGAGATCCACATCGAGATCCGTCTGCCCGAGCGTTCGCACCAACAACTCGGCCACGGTGGCTGTTGCCAACTGTCCGGGAACGTCCACCCGGACGGTTCTCGAGAACCCGGACGCCGCTACATCCAACAGTGAGCGGTCGGCGTTGGCAGGTCCGGCGCACACGAGTACCGCACTTCCCGACCAGGCCTGGGCGAGACTGAGGGCTGTCTCCGCGGCCGACAGGTCGGCAGCCGAAAATCCCCCGCCATGGAGCGAAGGGGCCAAGGAACCTTGCACAGGATCAAGTTCCGGTCGGAGGTCAACCCACTTGATGCAGGCCGCCACCACTGGTGGCGCGAATGTGCGGGGTGAGCTCATGTCTTGTGGAACACCACTCCATGGCCGCCCTCCGGATAGGACCAATCGATGGCACCTTCGGTGTTGCATGCAAGGGAGCAGGCGCCGCATTCGAAGCACTGTTCGTAGTTGAAGACGATTCCACCGTCGGAGGTGGGGACGAACAGGTTCGCGGGGCACGCGGTGATGCAGCCGCGCACGGAACAGTCGCGACACAACGTGTCGTCAACTGTGATGTGGGCGCGCTCAGCCACACGGAATTCCACCGAATCCATGCGCGTTTCGAAGCTGATCTGTGAGTAGCCGCTCATCCGAATCCCCTGATCGCCTTGACCGACTCACGGACCAGATCCCGCATTCGCACTCCGTTGGCCTTCATCTCGCTGCGGATTATCCGACGCAAGCCGGGTTTGGGAGCCGGATTGTCAACGTGGAAGAACTGCTCTGCCACTCCGCAGGCCATCCCCGGGAGCCGGGTCTGAGCCAGGTCGCCCATCACCAGGTGGGGAATTTCGCGTAGCTTCCGGTGATCGGAGAGCACGAAGGATGATTCCAGCCGCGTCCGGTATCCCGCGAGACCTGCGGCGGAGGTATCACCTCTTTGAATTGCGCGGTGGCCGGCCCGTCCGGCGGCAGCACCCGAGCCGATCGCGAAGTTCACGCCTTCGAGCCAGACGCCGGCAGCCAGACACATCGATGCGGCATCGCCGGCAACGAGCAGTCCGTTGCCAACGAGTTCCGGCATGGCGTCGTAGCCGCCTTCGGGGATCATGTGTGCCGAGTATTCCCTGACTTCTCCGCCCTCCACCAGGGGAGCGATGCCCGGATGGTGTTTCATCCGGTGCAAGAGCTGCTCGGGTCGCCTGTCGCCTTTGGCCAGTCCGGTCAGCGACAGCACCAGTCCCACCGACACGGTGTCGCGGTTGGTGTAGACAAATCCGCCACCTGGCACCCCACCGGTGCAACCAAGGATCTTGATATCCACGCCGTGATCACCGCGTACCCCGAACCTGGCGTTGATCACTTCAGGCGGAAGGGCAATCGTCTCCTTCACACCCACGGTGAAGTTGGCAGGATCCAGATTCTCGTACAGGCCCGCTTCCCTGGCGAGGAAGGAGTTGGCGCCGTCACAGGCGATCACGACCTTCGCCCTCAGTTCACCGCCCGGCCTGTCCGTGGTGACTCCGACCACCTGGTCACCTTCGTGGATCAGCCCGGTTGCAGTGGTGGAACAAACCAAGTGCGCCCCGGCCTCAGCAGCCTTGTCCGCGAGCCAGTGGTCGAAGTCCGGTCTGTAGGCAGTCGCACCGTTGTACGGAGGATCTCCCCACCGGTCGGAGCGGTAGTCGATGGTGAGGGCCTGATCGCCGCTGAGCATCATGGTCTGGCGCCGGGTCACCCAGCGCTGGATGGGAGCCTCTTCCCACCACTTCGGCACCAGTGCGTCGAGGATTCGGCCGTAGATGACACCGCCGTACATGTTTTTGGATCCAGGGAAGGGTCCACGTTCGAGAAGGACCACCGAATGGCCATTCCGGGCCAGTTCCAGAGCCGCCGCGCTGCCGGCTGGACCGGCTCCGACGACGATTGCGTCCACTTCCGCACCTCCTGCGCCCACTGGTGACGATTCTGCAGTACTCGGTGATTCCTCGGGACTCACCTCTTCCCCGGGTTTCATGGTGAACCTCGGAGCATCAGGAGCCGTTCGAGTTCAGTCAGCGTCTCGTTGGCGTCACTGACGATTGCAAGGTCGGCCAGATCCATCATTGGGCAGTGAGGTTCGGTGTTCACCGAAATCGTGTGCAGTGGCTGACCGAGTCCCGAGGTGTGCTGGACTGCTCCCGAGATGCCGAATGCCATGTACAACTCAGGGTTCACCACCACTCCGGTGGTTCCGATCTGTCGGCTGTGCGGCAGCCAGCTTTTGTCGGTGATCACGCGTGTGGTTCCGACCGAAGCATTCAGGGCCTTGGCGATGCGCCCCAGTTGTTCGAAGCGCTCGGCAGACTCCAGCCCGTTTCCTCCGCCGAGGATCCGGGGTGCTTCCGCCAGATCCATGGTTGTGACGTCGGGAGGCAGCACCTCCATAATCTCAGCGTCGGGCACGGGCGCGTTCCCGGGGGAAACCGAAGGATTCATGGCCACCGGCTCCGGCAGGTCGATGTCCAACGGGTCGATCCCGCGGACTCCCGGTTGCAGGGTCACGATGCTTGCGCCGCCAAGCAGGTGTTCCACCATCACGATCCCCTGGAATCCGATGCAGGTGACTCCATGCGCGCGGACCTCGATCGCACCGGCAAACAGAGGTCGTTCGAGCTGAGCCGCGAGGCGGGGCGCCAGATCGCGGCCGTCGGGACTGGCCGGCAGAAGTACGATGTCCTCCGCGAGCAGTTCATCGGACAGTGCAGCGGCCCACATCCCCGGGGCGAAACCTGGTGTGTCCCAGTACTGGATTTCGGTGGCTATCCCCTTCAGTGCGGTCAATGCTTTCAATGGTGATTCCCCAACCAGCAGAACTCGACCCCCGGCCTCGGCGACGGACTCTGCACCACCTGCCGGGAGTTCTCCGTCGCGAATCGGGACCACTGCGATCATCGGATGCCACGCTACCGTCCGCGCAATATTCGGGATCAATCGAGCTGGCATGACATTCTTGGGGCGATGAGTGAGCGTTCGGTTCTGGTTACCGGAGCAGCAAGGGGTATCGGCGCGGCCACCGCCATCAGGCTGGCCGAGGCTGGGGACCGTGTGGTCTGCCTGGACATCTGCGCGGATGACCCGGCGCTGGATTACCCATTCTCCACCTTCGAGGATCTGGCCACGACGGTTGAGGCCTGTGGGGAGTCGGCCGAGGGTGTGGCCGCTGATGTCCGCGACAGCACTTCCCTCGCCGGATGCCTCGAGGACCACGAATTCGACGTGGTGGTGTGCGCCGCCGGCGCGGTGTGGGGCGGCAAGGAGATCTGGGACACCCCCGAGGCCGTCTGGCGACAGATGATGGCAGTGAATCTCGATGGTGTGTTCAACACTGCGTTTGTAACCGTGCCGGCCATGATCGAATCGGAGAACCCGGGGAGATTCGTGGCTGTGGCATCCGCCGCATCGATGAGGGGATTGCACCTCATGGGCGCCTACGCTGCCGCCAAGCATGGGGTTGTGGGGCTGATCAGATCCTTGGCAGCCGACTTGGCCGACACGGGAGTGACCGCCAACGCGGTTGCCCCGGGAGCCACTGCCACAACCTTGCTGGAAGCATCAGCAGATGTGTACTCACTGGAGGACTCGTCCGAGTTTGCCAATCACCACGCGAACCAACGGATACTGCAGCCTGACGAGATCGCCGATGCGATCGTCTGGCTGTGTTCCGATGGTGCGTCGGCCGTCACAGGTTCGGTGCTTTCGGTGGATGGTGGAATGACGGCGACCTGACATGCCTGGTTCATCATCAGCGGAGTTGCTGACCGTGTCCGCCGACCTCACGCTGCGCAGGGTCGCACCGGGGGTATGGGTGGGTGGAGCGCCGATGCGGATGTTCCGGGTGAGTGATGCTGGTGACGAGATTCTCGGTCAGTTGGACTCTGACCGACAGGTATCAGCCAACAATGAGGCCGCCAGGCATCTTCTGCGGCGCCTTGTTGATTCCGGGGCCGCGCATCCGGTGTTAGATGGTGTTCCTTCGCGATTCAGCGGTCGGGACGTGACAGCGGTGGTGGCGGTCCGTGACAATCCGGATGGCGTTCGATCGCTGGGCGATCTGTCAGCCAGTGTGAAATCGGTGGTGGTGGTTGACGACGGGTCCGGTGATCCGGGCGCTCATTCGAACGCCGCGCGCGATATCGGTGCAGAATACCTGCGCCTGGCGAACTCTGTCGGGCCGGGTGCCGCAAGAAACGTCGGCGCCAAATCCGTGAAGACTGATCTGATTGCGTTCGTTGACTCAGATGTGCAGGTGAGCGGGCAGTGGTTGGCTCCGCTGCTTCCGCACTTTGAAGATGAGGCGGTGGAAGTAGTTGCGCCGCGCGTCCGCACACGGGACCGCGGCGATCCGATCTCCGCTTATGAGGCGAACTCCTCACCTCTGGACATGGGCTCCGAACCAGCCAACGTCCGGCCAGGCTCGGTGGTCTCCCACGTGCCGACTGCTGCATTGTTGGTGCGCTCGGAGGTGTTCTCCGTACTCGGTGGATTCAATCCGGAGCTTCGCTTCGGTGAAGACGTCGACCTTGTCTGGCGTGTTGCGGGCGATGGGGGATTGATTCGATACGAGCCGGCCTCGGAGGTGATGCACCTGCCCAGATCCACCTGGACAGAACTGCTGCTCCAGAGGATCGACTACGGCTCATCCGCCGCCGAACTGGCAGAGCGCCATCCGCGGAGTCTGTCGCCGGTTGTACTCTCTGCCTCGAGTGCCGGTGTGTGGCTGAACGTGGTTGCCGGTCATCCCCTCAGGGCTCTGGCGATTGCTGTGTATTCGGGTATTGCGCTGGCCCGGAAGCTCGATCAGGTAACTCCCGCGGTGGCAGCACGACTGGTGATTGCCGGTCACCTGGGTGCCGGTCGCCAGCTTGCCAGGGCGGCCGTGCGCGAATGGTGGCCAGTGCTGGCGGTAGCGTCTGTTGTATCCCGCCAAGCCCGCCGCGCTGCGCTGCTGGCTGTTGTCGCCCGGGTTCTCGACGATGATCGACCGCCCGCTCAGCGTGTGATCGGGATTGTCGATGACATGGCCTACGGCGCGGGAGTTTGGAAGGGCGCCGTGCGCCGCAGTTCGGCGAAGGCCCTGCTGCCCCGGCTCACCCGAAAGTGATCCGAGGATTCACTCGATCAGGGTGATCGCATACTCGGGGCAGTTGTCGGCCGCGAGTTTCGCCTTTTCCTCGGAATCCGCGGGGACTTCGCCGGGGACAAGCAGTACTGCGTATCCATCGTCGTCCACGTCGAACAACTCCGGTGCCAGCAGGTAACACCGGTTGTGTCCCTGGCAGAGGTCACGGTCGTAACTGATTTTCATGGGTTCGGCTCCATTGATCCGGAGATGATCAGGGGTAGTTCACGGGGACCGCGGACCTGCCCCGTTGACCAGCGCACCGAGTCCGGGTCGGAAGACTCAAGTTCCATCCTGTCGATGGCGTTGACCCATTCCTCGAGTGCGATGCGGAGTTCCATGCGAGCCAGATTGCTTCCAAGGCAGCGGTGTATTCCCAGTCCAAAGGCCGCGTGGCGGTTTTGCTTGCGATCGAGGAGAAACTCATCGGCCGCGTCGAAGGCTTCCTCATCGCGGTTTGCCGATGGAAACGGAAGCAGCACCCAGTCGTCCACCTTCATCTCCGCGTTCTTGATCGTGATGTCCTGCGAGACCGATCGTGCCATCGTCACCGGTGCGTAGAACCGCAGGAATTCCTCCACGGCGAAGGGCATGAGGTCGGGTTCGGACCTGAGCCTCCTGAGGTCGTCGGGGTTCTGGGCCAGATGCCACAGTGAGGCGCCGATTGCAGACCATGTCGTGTCGATTCCGGCGATGATCAGGAGCGCAATCGTGCCGCCGATGTGCTCATCGGTGAGGGGTTCACCATCCACCTCCACATCCAGGAGGTAGCTGATCAGGTCGTTGCCTCCCGGGTTCTCCCGTCGGTTCGTCACGGTGGTCTCCAGGTAGGAGTCGAGGAGGACGTCGTCCTCTGCAATCTCCGCCTGGCCGGGCGTTTCCATGATTCGGTGAATGAATCCGCGGAACGTGTCGCCGTCTGATTCGGGCAGACCCAGCATCTTGGCGATGATTCGCACCGGAATGTGCTGTGCATATCCGGTGGCAGCGTCAGCGCGCCCTCCGTTTGCGGCGGCGGTTTCGAGAAGGTCCGAGATCAACTCGCGGCACGTCTCGCGTGTGGTCGGTTCGAGCTGGGCAACGGCCTTCGGACTGAAGGCAGGCAGAAGGATCTTTCGTGCCATCTGGTGGAAGGGTGGATCCGACGTGATCGGGGGGGCGCCGCCGACGGGAGCTTCACCCATCGGACCCCAATCGTTCACGATCACTGACCGGGAAGTGAAGTGCTCAGTGTCATGCGCGATTTCGGAGATGTCCTCGTGGATCGCCGGGAACCAGCACCCACCGAATCTGTCGGTGTGTGCCACCGGGCACTCCTCGCGGAATTCCGCCCAGATCTCCGGCGCGTTCTGGGCCCAGTCCGCGACGGTGTGGTCGAAGTCCGTCTTCCAGTCGGAGACAGGTGAGTTGTTTGCCACGAACGCTCCTTGGGTTGTTCCGGATCGTAGCGAGATGTGGCCGTGGACACACGGATTCCCCTGCGGGTGCTAGTGATGTCCCATGACCTCTCCCAAGGATGCAACCACTCGAACAGTCGGCGTTCAGGAGAGCTTTCGGGCCGGCAAACCCATGGACTGGCAAGATAAGCAGGATCACGAGAATGCCACCCGTGGTTTCGTTGCCCGACCGGCGGACAGTGTGGTGACCACCGGCGGCGGTGACCCCGTGTGGTCCCTCGAAGGATACGAATTCCTCGACGGTGAGGCCCCTCCCACCGTGAATCCATCACTGTGGCGACAGGCAAAACTGAACATGGAGTCCGGCATGTTCACGATTGCTCCCCGGATCCATCAGTTGCGCGGATTCGACCTGTCGGAGATCACTATCATCGAGGGCGATACAGGCTTGATCGTGATCGATCCGTTGATCTCCACGGAGGCAGCGTCGGCTGCCATGTCGTTTGCCCGCGAACATCTCGGTGATCGTCCGGTCGTGGCGGTGATCCACACCCATTCGCATGTGGATCACTTCGGCGGAATCAAGGGAGTCATCTCCCAAGAAGACGTGGATTCCGGGCGGTGTCGGGTGATCGCTCCGATCGGCATGGTGGAGGCGGCCGTGAGCGAGAACGTCTTCGCCGGTCCCGCCATGAGCCGCCGCGCTCAGTACATGTACGGCGCCAAGCTGGATCGAAGTGCGAAGGGGCAGGTGGACGCCGGCCTCGGCAAGACAAACTCGACTGGGACGGTCACCCTGATTCTGCCAACCGACATCATCGGTGAAACGGGTGACGAGTTGACCATCGACGGCGTGAAGATCGAATTCCAGCTCACTCCCGGCACGGAGGCGCCCGCGGAGATGAACTTCTACTTCCCGCAATTCCGCGCCCTTTGCATGGCGGAGAACTGCTCGCGAAACCTGCACAACCTCTATACCCTTCGAGGTGCGCAGGTGCGCGATGCCCTTGCCTGGTCCAGGTACATGGATGAGTCACTGCTGCACTTCGACGGCAAGGTGGATCTGCTCTTCACCAGTCACCATTGGCCAGTCTGGGGTCAGGCTGCCGCCAACGAATACATGGGTGCCCAGCGAGATGTCTACAAGTTCCTCCACGACCAGACCCTGAAGCTCGCGAACCAGGGGTACACGATGACCGAGTGCGCGGAGATTCTGGAGCTACCGGACGCATTGGCCAGGCATTGGTGCAACCGGCCGTATTACGGCACCGTGAGCCACAACGTGAAGGCCGTCTATCAGCGTTACCTCGGTTGGTTCTCAGGCAATCCGTCGGAGTTGCATGCCCTGCCCGAGGAGGCTGCCGCCGCGAAGTACGTGGAGTACATGGGCGGAGCCAATCAGATATTGGCCAAGGCACGCGTTGATTTCGAATCTGGGGAATATCGCTGGGTTGCCGAGGTGCTGAACCGGGTGGTGTTCGCTGACGAGGCGAACACCGAGGCCAGGGAGATGCTCGCCGACGCCTACGAACAACTCGGCTATCAGGCCGAATCGGCTCCTTGGCGAAACTTCTATCTCGTCGGCGCCACGGAACTTCGAAATGGAGTTGCCGAGGACCCAGGAGAGTTCCGGTCGGCTGGAGCAGATGTGGCGATGGCCATGGATGTTTCGATGCTTTTTGACGCCATTGCCTTGCGTATCAATGCCTCCGCGTGCGCCGGGGAAGAACTCAAGGTGAACGTACGTTTCAGTGATATCCACGAGCAGTACTGCCTGTTCGTGGAGAACTCGGTATTTCATCACCGCCGGGGTCTTGATGATGCAGCAGTTGCAACCGTCACGCTCACCAAGATCGATTTCCTGTCGGCCATTGCCGGGTTCCCGACCGGCAATGCTGACATCCAGGGCGACGAGAACGCCCTGGCCAGGCTCATGGGGTGGTTGGATCGGACGGAGGGGAATTTCCCGATCGTCACTCCCTGATTCACCGGGGACATTCGTGGCGAAGCCCTCTGGGGTGTACGCGGCTTTCCCGGAATCAGAACCTGTTCTAGTCTCTGCCGGTCGGTCCACCCATGATCGGCAAAGGGGGCATACGGATGGCTGGCGCGAACAACTCGCAGGACCTGCTGCGAGCTCCTCTGACCATTGAGTTCGGTTTCAGCCGAACCACAGGTCCGGTGATCGGAGCATTCCTGACCGGTCTGGTCGAACAGAGGGTTCTTGGCATCAAGGACTCCACGGGGCGCATCGTGTGTCCGCCGGTGGAGTACGACTCGGTGACCGGTGAACCGATCACCGAGATGGTCGAGGTCGGTACCGAGGGGATCATCACGTCGTGGTCCTGGGTGAACACACCTCGCGAAGGACAACCAGTCCAGGATCCACATGCGCTGGCGCTGATCCGCCTCGACGGTGCTGACACCGCGATGATGCACGTGGTCGCAGCCGATTCAGATGAAGAGGTTGCCACCGGAGCACGGGTGCGGATCCGCTGGTCCGCCGAAAGAACCGGCCAGATAACCGACATCGAGTGTTTCGAACTGGTGGAGGAGTGATGAGTGAGGATCGACCCATCTCTGCGTTTCCGGACGGTCTCTGGACTCAGCCACAACCGTCCGTTCCCTCCGGCGATGACACCGTTTCCGGCGATGACACCGTTTCCGAGGTGCAACGGATCCGCACGCCGGCGTCCTTCGTCTACGACTACACACCGGGGCGGGCACCGAGTCGTTTCCTGCGAGGTCTCGCGGAGAAGAAGAT
Organism: Microthrixaceae bacterium; assembly: GCA_020027475.1. Lineage (GTDB taxonomy): Bacteria > Actinomycetota > Acidimicrobiia > Acidimicrobiales > Microtrichaceae > JAHRAZ01. The sequence continues at coordinate 83,758 of JAHRAZ010000118.1, read as the reverse complement.
TCTTGGTGAGAAGTGTCCGGTGTCCGGCGATGTGTACGTCCCCTCGCGGGGCATGTCCCCGGTTGAGGGTCTGCCCACCACCGAGGCCGTCGAGGTGGGACCGAAGGCCACGATCACAAGTTTCTGTGTCGTTCACATCGGATTCGGGGAGAACGCCCCACCCACACCGTTCGTGTCCGCGCTGATCCTGCCCGACGGCGCCGCAGTGTCGCTCTACGGAACGATTCTTGGCATCCCGCACGGCGATGTGCGTATCGGACTGCGGGTTGAACCGGTCTGGCTGCCCCACGACCAGCTCACAACGAGCTTCGAGAACATCACGCATTGGGAACCAATCGACGAGCCGGACGTCGCGGCCGAACGGCTGAAGGGACACATGTGATGACCGAAGTTGCAATCGTTTCCTTTGCCCAGACCGATCACCAGCGTGCCCGGCCCGAGGTGAACGAGGTCGAGATGGTTCAGCCCGTGATCCATCAGGCCCTCGAGGACGTCGGCGCCACGATTTCCGACATCGACTTCACCTGCTCGGGCAGCTCCGACTACCTCGCCGGCCAAGCTTTCAGTTTCGTCATGACGCTCGATGCCGTGGGCGCCTGGCCACCCATAGCCGAATCCCATGTGGAAATGGATGGCGCCTGGGCCCTCTATGAGGCCTGGCTGAAAATCCAGGCCGGTCACGCCGACACCGCCCTTGTTTACGGCTACTCCAAGGCGTCTCCCGGAGACCTGCCCAGAGTCCTTTCGCGTGGACTCGATCCGTACTACCAAGGTCCGCTCTGGCCGGATTCTGTGGCGGTCGCCGGCCTCCAGGCCCGGCAGATGCTCGATTCCGCAATGATCACCGAAGCCGAGATGACCGAGATCGCCTTTCGCAATCGTGAGTCGGCCGAGAACAATCCTCATGCACAGCTTCGCGGCTCTGCTCCCGTTGAGGAGCTCCTGGCGCAGGACTATCTCTGCAACCCTCTGCGCAAGCATGACTGTGCGCCCATCACGGACGGCGGTTGCGCCATCGTGTTGGCCGCAGGCGACAAGGCACGGGACTGGGTGGACCGGCCCGCATGGTTGCGGGGAATCGATCACCGAATCGACTCCCACAACTTCGGTGGTCGAGACCTCACTGTGGCTCCGTCGATAGCGATCGCAGCGGAGTCCGCCGGAGTCTCCCCAGGGCTGGATGTGGCAGAAGTGCACGCTCCCTTCTCCCATCAGGAAAAGATCGTGACCACCGGCCTCGGTTTGTCCGACAGTGTCGAGGTCAACCCTTCGGGTGGAGCGCTGGCTGCCAATCCGATGATGGCCGCGGGCCTTGTTCGCCTTGGTGAAGTCGCCAAGCGAATCATGTCCGAGGAGATCGATCGGGGAGTTGCTCACGCAACGGGCGGCCAACTCCTGCAACAGAACCTCGTGGCCGTACTGGAGGGTGAGTGATGAGCCCCGATCGAGTGGCAGTGGTTGGAGTTGGCCAGACCAAGTACTCGGCGATCCGTGGCGATGTTTCAATGCCGGGGCTACTGCGCGAGGCGGCGTATCGTGCACTGGCCGATGCACACATGACGATGAATGACATCGATGCAGTGGTGGTTGGCAAAGCGCCGGATTTCTTCGAGGGCATGATGATGCCGGAGCCATACCTGGCGGAGGCGCTCGGAGCAGTCGGCAAGCCGCTGTTGCGTGTTCACACTGCGGGTTCAGTGGGCGGATCAACGGCGATCGTTGCGGCCAGCCACGTCGAGTCGGGTGTACATGAGCGGGTACTCACAATCGGTTGGGAGCAGCAGTCGGTGTCGGAAGCCATGTGGGCTTTGTCGTTCCCGATTCCGTTCCAGCAGCAGTTGGTCGCGGGGGCGGGCGGTTACTTTGCGCCCTTCATCCGGGAGTACATGCGACGTTCGGATGCTCCCGAGGACATTGGCATACTGGTGGCGCTGAAGGATCGCCTGAACGCCCTCAAGAACCCGTATGCCCATTTGCATGAACCCGACATCACCTATGACTCCGTGAAGGATTCGATGATGTTGTGGGAGCCAATCCGCTACTCGGAGACGTGCCCCTCCTCAGACGGCGCCATTGCCATGGTGCTGGCCAATTCCGAGGCCGCCGAAGCGTCTTCGGCTTCGAGTGGCGTTCCCCCTGCATGGATTCACGGCACGTCGATGCGCTCCGAGCCGGCGACGGCATCCGGGCGCGATCAGGTGTCACCCCAGGCAGGTAAGGACTGCGCGGCTGATGTCTTCTCCCAGGCCGGGATCACCAAGCCGCTGGAGCAGATTGATGTGGTGGAGATGTACGTACCATTCTCCTGGTACGAACCCATGTGGCTCGAAAACATTGGATTTGCCGAGGAGGGCAGCGGTTGGAAGCTCACCGAGAACGGCACCACCGAGATGACGGGTGCTTTGCCCGTGAATTGCTCGGGTGGAGTTCTATCCACGAACCCGATCGGGGCTTCCGGCATGATCCGATTTGGTGAGGCGGCGCTACAGGTGCGAGGTCAGGCCGGTGACCATCAGGTCGACGGGGTGAAGACCGCATTGGGTCAGGCATACGGCGGAGCGGCCCAGTTCTTCGCCATGTGGGTTCTCCGTACCGAAAAACCGTGACTACCTACAACCCGGGCGGGGAGTCGGTCCCTCCAGCGGAACTCAGGGGCAAGGGTCTGATCATTGCGGGGTCGGTCCTGTTGATCATCTCGATCCTCGGATTCACCATTGCGATGGCCGTGCTGGCTCCGAAGGTCGACGTGGCGGACTTCGAGCGCACTATCGACACATCAGGCTCACCGTCTTCATCCATTCCCGGAACCGTGGATTTTCGCATCCTCGAGCCGCTCTCCGGCGAGAGCGTCTCGGTGGACGTGGGCATCGCGTTCGAATCCGACGTTTCCACCGGTTCTGAATCCTGCGTGATGCATACCGCTTCGGGTGAAGAAATACCGCTTGGTCGAGGTGGCTCATTCGAGACGTTCCTGGACCCGGACTTCGACTCCGAACCGCCGGCACTTGTTGCCCGGTCGCTTTCCGCCGGGTCCTACTCGGTCAGCTGTGACAGCTCCTCGACCACCTCGGGAACGTTCTTCGTGGCCCGGTCGGTGTCGGCAGACGAACTGATCGATCTGGCCAAACCCTTGCTCGGAGTGGTTGCCGCGACGCTCATCTCGGGCGTGATGTTCCTGCTGGGCCTGATCCTGTTCATCGTCGGACTGGTGAAGCGCAATCGCTCGAAGCGGTCACCGCCACCAAGTCCCGGGTACCTCCGAGCGGTTGTCCCGTCGGCTCAACCGGCACCTGAGGTCCGGCCCGATTCGGTCCCCGAGGGGAATCCGCCGGGTCAGCCCAGACCTCCCTATCAATCAGATTGGCAACCACCGACCTGAGCGGCGCCGACTTCAGTCGGCGAAGGGATCGAAGCCGTGTTTGCGAGATGCGGTCTCGACGAGCTCGTATGGATACTGCTGGGTGGGAGGGTAGAGGTCGGCATCGGTCTCGACACCTTCGGCGTAGAACTGTGCAGCCCACTTGCGGAACTTGGTGAACGGACCGTCGGTGTCGGCGAGCGCCGGTCTCGGAATGTATGCCTTGTTGTTCCAGATGGGAGCGTCTTCGCGCACCTGTCTGTGGATCTCGTTGACGAATGCCTCGCCCACGGTGGAGTCCAGGTCGGAGTCACCCATGCTGCGAACGGTAAAGGTGAAGCGCATCCTGCACTTGTTTTCATCCACTGGCGTGTTGCATCCCATGAGGACGGTGTCCACAATTCCACCGAAGTGCACCACGGAGAAGCCGGGGCCGTACGAGTCAGCGTTGATGTACCCATCCACGATGCCTCGCGGAGTGGGGAACTTCTGGATGGACTTCATCCGGGCAACGTGTCCGTCGGCGTTGTAGCTGACGAGTTCGGGCACCTCTTCGGTGTGATGTACGTAGCGGAAGTGGGCAGAGTCGACGCCGTTTTCGGCCAGATCCTGCCAAGGGGCCTCGATTTCGTACTCGCGGGTGATCACGTCGGTGAAGTCGGGGTCGTTGAACTCGGGAACCTGGGGTATGTCCCACATCGGCTCTTCGCCGTCCGGGTGATACCACGCCATGATGAGGCCATTGCGCTCCTCGACCGGGAAGGACTCTACACAGGCCTTCTTGTTGATGCGGGTCGAGTAGGGAATCAGTGAGTTCTTGCCATCCGCGGTGAAGCGCCAGCCGTGGAACGGGCAGGCCAGTTCCTCGCCCGTCACGGTCCCGCCGAAACCCAGGTGAGCGCCGAGGTGAGGACAGAATGCCGAGTTCAGGCTCGCGATGCCGTTGTCATCACGCCAAAGAACCAAGTGCTTGCCGAAGTACTCCAGCGGTTGGATCTCTCCGGGCTTGAGTTCGTCCTCCCACCCGATCTGGAACCAGCCGAATGGAATCGGGAATGGTGAACGTTTACTGCTTGTGACGGTCACTTCCGGACCTCCGTCGAAAAAGTAGAACTTGTTGCACTTTACCATCGGGCGGCGAGGGGGCAGCATTCGGCGGCGAGGTGGCAGCATCCGGCGTGCCCCTGGCAGCATCGGTCAGCCAATGGTCCTTTCGTCGGGTTCGGAATGCGCAATTACCATGGGCTCATCAGGGTCCATTTTCTCAGAACGATCTTCGCCGTCGCAACGTTTGCGCTCCTGATGGGCGCTTGCACCTCCGATGAGGTCATCTCGTCCGAAATGTCCGAGGAGCAATTCTGTCGACAGGCGCAACAGATGGGCGAGGCCAACAATTCCCTCGACGAAGACGATCCGGAAGCAATCGCATCCGCAGCCGACCAGATGGAACTGCTCGCAGATACGGCTCCGTCCGCAATCAAGGCCGACTTGGCCTTTCTGGCGGACGTGTTCGATCAGATCGCGGAGGTGAGCATGAACGACTTGGGCGCTGAAACACCTGAGTCAGAAGAAGCCATGGGGCGTTACGGTGAGGTCATGGCGCTGATGATGAGTCCGGAAGTCATTGCGGCCGGCGACAACATCGAGCGCTATCTGAGCGAGGTCTGCGGTATGGAACCATCGGCCACTGATGAGTGAGAACACAGTTCCGGGTGATTCAGGCAGGCGGACCGTTGATCCCGACGGGATTCCACAAAAGCCGTTCGAGGCTCCCGACGGTTCCACGACTGTCTTGCTGGTCCGCCATGGAGCTACCCAACCGGCGCGTGTCGGCAAACCCTTTCCGGCAAAGGACGGACATGGTGATCCTGATCTGGCCCCGGAGGGTCACGTTCAGGCCACCCAGCTTGGGCGCCGTCTGAGCACAGAGCACTCGGCGAAGCCCTTTGAGGCCCTGTATGTCACGAGCCTGATTCGAACCCATCAGACTGCGACTCCATTCGTGGCGGTGAGCGGTCTCACACCCAGGGTGGAGCCCGGCCTGCGTGAGGTTCACCTTGGGGACTACGAGGGCGGCTTGTTGAGAATCAAGGGCGCTGAAGGTGATCCCACCGTGGCGGAGGTCTATCGACAGGAGCGCTGGGACGTGATTCCGGGGGCCGAACCGTGGGACGAATTCCAGGGGCGCTGTGTGGAAGCAGTTGAACGAATTCGCCTTGAACATGCCGGCGGTCGGGTGATAGCGGTGGTACACGGCGGAGTGATAGCTGCGGTGCTGTCACATGTGGCGCAGTCCAGGCGCTTCGCCTTCGTCAGCGCCGACAACACCTCCGTCAGCGAGATCGTTTACCTGAAGGATCCGGTGGATCGCTGGATACTTCGGCGGTTCAACGACACGACCCACTTGGCAACCTGAGGGGCCTGGGTCTGATCCCTCGCTCACGTCCGAATCCCCGCTCAGGTCGCAACCACGGATCCCGCTCGGGAAGTGATGGCCACACTTCGTCGATTCTCACGGATGAAGTTTTTCTCCACACCCGAAGTGACGAACCCGAACGACAGGCCTGACTCAGGATCGGCCCACGAGATCTGGCCGGCCGCTCCACCATGTCCGAACGTACGAGGTGAGTTTGTGTGACCCATTCCCCGCAGGTGTGCGTTGCCGTCGTCGCCCCCCACTATCAAGCCGAGCGTGCGGTTGGCCGGGATCTGTTTCAGCGGATCCGCAAGCGTGCAGCGGATGTTCTGCGTGCCGTCCGCCAGAACCTCCGGATTCCAGATTTCATCGGGGTCGTGCAGGAAACCCTGATACAGCATTGCCAGAGATCTTGCCGTGGCTACGCCTCCGCCTCCGGGTACACCGACTTCCCGAACTGATGGTTCGTTGAACCCCAGCAGGATTTCGGGGGTCACCTCACCCAGATCCACGTTCGGGATGCCGAAGACCTCTTCGATCTCCTGCGCGGTGGGTACGTGTCCGACCAGTTTCAGTTCGGCGACTTCGCCGACGTCGCCGGCCGGGGACCCCAGAGTGAATTCGTTGAGTCCGAGCGGAATCAACATCCGATCCCGTACGACGTCGCGGTAGTCGCGCCCTTCTGTGACTTCGATCATCTCTGCCACCACCCAATGGGCCGAGGTGGCGTGGTACTCGAAGCGCTCGCCGATTTCCCACTGAAGGTTCCAGCGGCCGAATTGGCGGAGGCGCGCCTCGCGGGTGTCCCACCTGGGCGGTGCCAAGGGTGCGTATGGGAACCCGCCGGTGTGGGTGAGAAGGTGTTCCAGGGTCATGCCGTCCGCAGCGGTGAAGCTGGGTACCAGGTCGGTGACCGGTGTGCTGGCGGACATCGAACCCTCGCCGATCAACTGCCACACGACTCCGGCGATCAGTGCCTTGGTGCAGGAATACACGTTGAAGCGAATGTGGTCGGTTGCGTCGCCGAAATTCTCCGAGTGGATCAATTCACCGTTCAGCGCCAGCGCCATCTGGGCGGCCGGGATTCGTCCATCGTCGACCTCGCGCTGAATTCGCTCACTCAGCGCCCGGATTGCCCCGTGGTCAATGTCTGGTGAATCGCCCATTTGGCGACGGTAGCGGCTGGGTGGGGTGGTCGACTGTCGAAACGGGAGTATGCCACCGGCCGCTTGGATTGTCGGGCAATCGGGTTCGCTCTGGCCCGGTATCGAATACTCACCACAGGTGGTTGAGGTATCACCATGCGCACCAGTTGAAGGTGATTCAGCACAAAACCCGAGAATTTCCTCATATTCGAGTAACCACTCTGCTTCGAGTTGGTCTAACTTCAGTGCCGGCTGAGTTTATGAGGGAGTCATCATGTTTGCGGATTCGGACTCGATCGCAGAAGCGATCGCATCAGGGCGGACGTCGGCGTATCTGACCTACTCGGGACAAGATCCCGATTGGGCGGAGGGATTGAGCCGAACATTGGAGGCAAGGCCGGCGTTGCGCGACTGGTGTGCGGCCGTGCTCGTGGAGCTTTCGGAGATGTTGGTCGCAGAGCCGACGTTGCTTCCCGAGATGGCCACGGCAGGCATTGAGCCGACCGATTGGCTCGAAGATTTCGAGGAGCGCTGGACCAAAGGCCAGCGAAGCAACGGCAGCCTTTGCCTCATGGGCTCAGCCCTCGCTCACTTTGCCGCCACGCTGGCGTTGGTGGACGAGGTCGGCGATCTCATCACGCCGGCCAGTGGCGTGGCCGGCCACAGCGCTGGTCTGTTGAGCGCCTGGGTGGTTGCCCGCTATGGCACAGAGATACCTTCCCGCGCTGCCGCCGAAGCCATGGCGGCCATGGGTCTGGTTGGCGCTGAAGCCCAGAAGCACCCGGAGTCGGTTCCTGTACGCAGCCTCGAGGCCGTATTCGCCGGCGAGAACGTGCCCACACCCATGCTCTCCGTGTCGGGTCTCACCGAGCCTCGATTGGTGGAGGAACTCGAGCTGTGCCATACCGACACTGTTCGCGTCACGCTTCAGAACTCATTCGACCGCTTTGTCCTTTCGGGTCGCCCCGAAGAACTCAAAACTCTGGCGGAGGACCTCGCCGATGTTGACGGAGTCCGGTGTGAGTTCCTGCCCAGCACCGTTGGTTACCATCACGAGTGGCTGAAGCCCATCGCCATCGACATGGCGGCCACGCTCGAGCGTGCGGGGATTGCTTTCTCCGGTGATCTGACGACCACCCTGATCGATCCTCGCGACTGCACTCATCACGTTGGTGGCGATCTCACGGTTCGCATCACGGAGTCCATGAGCTGCAACGCCGTGCGCTGGGCTGACTTCGTGAACGCCACTGTCGGTGCCGGCGATGTTTTGATTGATGTGGGACCGTCTGGCGTGGTCGGCATCCTGTCGCGCCGGGCTCTGCGGGGAAGCGGTGCCACAGTCGTACTTGCCGGCACTCCAGAAGGTCTCGAGTCCCTGCGCCGCAATGACCGTGTCGCCGAACCACTACTGAACTATCGGGATTTCCTGCCGACGGTGGACAAGACCTCACCTCGGCGCATCTCCACCAAACACAGCCGTCTGACGGGTCGATCGGCGTTCGTGCTTGCCGGCATGACTCCGTCCACGAGTGATGCGGAGATAGTCGCAGCAGCTGCAAACGCCGGGAATGTTGCTGAGTTGGCAGGGGGTGGCCAGGTGAGTTCGGACATCTTCTCCGAACGCTTTGCCGAGCTCTCCGAGCGATTGACGGGTGGACACGAGGTCGTTTTCAATGCTCTCTACCTGGATCCCTACCTGTGGGGGCTGCAGCTGGGGAAGGATCGTCTGGTTCAGCGCGCCCGCGCTGCCGGCGCCCCGATCAACGGCGTGACGATTTCAGCCGGTGTGCCGGAGACCGACGAGGCACTTGAGCTTCTCGATGACCTGAATGACCTCGGCATCTGGCTGAATGCGTTCAAGCCGGGCACACGGGCGCAGGTGAAGTCGGTTCTCGATATCGCCTCCAGGACCGATCACGACATCTGGGTTCACCTGGAAGGCGGCCGCGCCGGTGGTCACCACTCCTGGGTTGACCTCGAAGAGTTGCTGTTCTCCAGTTACAACGATTTTCGTTCCCACGACAACGTGATCCTGTGTGTGGGTGGCGGAATCGGTTCCGCAGACCGTGCCGGGGAGTTCCTCGGCGGTGAGTGGGCCCTGAAGCATGGCGCTCATCCGATGCCCGTTGACGCAATCCTCGTTGGCACCGCGGCAATGGCAACAGCGGAGTCCACCGCATCGGATTCGGTGAAACAGTTGCTCGCGCAAGCTCCCGGGACCGATGTTGTGGTGGCTTCCGGGGAAATCAGGGGTGGAGTCACCTCGGGTCGCTCCGGGCTGAATGCCGACATTCACTATCTCGACAACACCGCGTCGCGAGTGGCCACACTTCTTGGTGACCTGGCAGGTGATGCGGATGCCATCGATGAGCGTCACGACGAGATCGCCGAGGCTCTGAACAAGACGGCCAAACCCTGGTTCGGCCCACTTTCCGAAATGACCTATCTCGATGTGGCCGAGCGTTTTGTGGAGCTCACCGCGCTCGGGCGGAACGGCCGATATGAGGATGGGTTGTGGCTCGATGTCACCCACAGGAATCGGTTCTTCGACCTGCTTCAACGCTTCGAGGCGCGTTGTGTGCCACAGGACGAGGGCACGGTCGTATCGGTGTTTCAGGACCCCGCATCGCTGGATGACCCGGCCAAGGCAGCGGCGATTCTCGCGGAGCGATTTCCGGTTGCCGCTTCGGCAGAACTTCTCGCTGAGGATGTCGCCTACTTCATCGACACTTGCGACCGCCCCGGCAAGCCAGTTCCCTTCGTGGCCGTGATCGATGCTGAAGTCCGCCGCCGGTACCTGGCAGATTCGCTCTGGCAGTCTCACAGCGATCACTGGGACGCAGACGAGGTCCTCATCATTCCGGGACCCGCGGCAGTGGCCGGAATCGAGTTTCCAGATGAACCCGTCGCGGACCTTCTTGACCGGTTCGAAAGCGGTGCAGCGGAGAGTCTGGCTGACAGCGGAGCAGTCCACGCTGGTGGGGATGCACAGGCTGCCTCGGCTGCCGAACACCTAATAGGGCTCCCATCGATGCGCTGGGGCGGATCGATGTTGCCGTCGCCGGTTCTCGCCGCCACCGCCGGCGGCGAGTGGGAAGTCGACGCCGATGGTTCCGAAGTTGTCGCCACACTTTCCGCCGGTTCCGAGAGTGCAGTGTTGCGAGGCCCGAAGGCTCCGCTGGGTCGGGTGGACGTCGAGTTCCGTTGGCCGTCCGCCAAGAACGCTGCGGGAGACGGGGAGTTCCGTTTCGCCGTGGACGTGAGTGAGGACTCCGGCGTTGTGTTCGCCGAAATGAATGGCGACAGCATCGCGGCGGCCCAGGAGGGGATCCTCGGGATGCTCACCTCCGGGGCGGAGTCGGTGGCGGCCGATGCCGAACGGACGTCTCTGGGCGGGGAATCACCGTCCATGGCCGCCCTCTGGCCCTCGGTGTTCGCAGCATTGGCTGATGCCGGTGTTTCCGACGGCCTTTTGCGCTTGGTGCATCTGCGCAACGTGATGACGTTGCACTCCCGGGATTCTGCTGACGTCGGCTGTGAGATCTCCCGAGACGTCAACGGTCCGGCCGGTCGATTGATCCGCACTTCCGCCTGGGCTCCCGGAGTGACCAGCGAGGACACTTTCCTGATCAGGAGTGCGGCCCCGACGGGCGCGCCGATCGAGCCGGCAGCGGCAGTTCCCGAAGGTTGGAAAGAGACACCACGTCATCACCTCGGTACCGCAATTCGGTACGCACCCCGCCATCCCGAGGTGTTCGCCGAACTCTCGGGAGACTTCAATCCGATTCACCGCAGTGATCTGGTTGCCCGAATGGCCGGACTCCCGGGTCGCATCGCGCACGGCATGTGGACATCTCACGCTGCCCAGAAATTCCTGGTAGCGGAACTGGGTGGCGACGAAAGCCTCCTGAAGTCCTGGGAGATCGATTTCCTCGGCATCGTTGAGCCGGCTGCCAAGCTCAATCTGGTTGCGGAGCGCGTGGCCATACGTGATGGTGAACGCCGGGTGGAGGTTCGCGTTGAGGTCGAGGGAGTTCCCGTGGCCGTGGCGCATGCAACCGTGGCTGCGCCAAGAACCGCTTACGTCTTCCCCGGCCAGGGCATCCAGGCCCAGGGAATGGGCCTCGACGGCATGGAGCGGTGCCCCGCGGCCAAGGCTGTCTGGGGTCAGGCCGATGACTACTGCCGGTCGGAGATCGGATTCTCGGTGATCGAGGTGGTCCGGGACAATCCGAAGCTGCTCGAAGTGGGAGGGGAAACCTTCCGACACCCCGGCGGAGTCCTGAACCTCACCCAGTTCACCCAGGTGGCCATGGCGACGCTTGCTGCGGCGCAGACCGCCGAACTCCAGGAGGCGGGTGCCCTGGTGGAGGGGGCCTTCCTTGCCGGTCACTCAGTTGGCGAATACAACGCCCTCGCGGCGTCAGCGGGAGTCCTGCCCCTCGAAGCGGTGCTCGGCATCGTCTGGGCTCGTGGTACAGCCATGCACAATCTGGTGGAGCGTGATGCGACGGGTGCGTCGACCTATCGACTCGGAGTGGTGAGGCCGCACTTGGCCGGCATCGATGCCGAGGGTGTCGAAGCCCTGGTCGAACGGGTCGCGCAGGACTCCGGTGAACTCTGTGAGATCGTCAACCACAACCTGCGAGGACGGCAGTATGCCGTGGCCGGCACCGTCACCTCACTCGAAGAGTTGAGCGACGCGCTGGGGGAAGGAACACAACCCGGACGCGATCCTTTCCTGCTGGTTCCGGGAATCGACGTTCCATTCCACTCGCGGGCCCTCGAACCCGGTGTGCCGGAGTTCAAGAGGCATCTCGACGACGCTCTTCCTCCGGAGGTAGACCCGGAGTCGCTGGTCGGCCGATATGTGCCCAACCTGCATCCAGAACCCTTCAGTCTGGATCGTTCCTACGTGGAAGCAGTGTCCGCACTGTGTGGGGAAGGTTCTCTCGCCGGTGTCCTCGAGGATTGGGATGCAGCGGTCGCCAACCCGCGAAGACTGGCGCGGGAATTGCTGGTGGAGATTTTGGCGTGGCAGTTTGCCTCGCCGGTTCGCTGGATCGAATCCACCGAGGTTCTCCTGACCCCGCGTGAGCGTGGCGGTCTCGGGGTGGAGCGAGTTGTTGAAATCGGGCTCGGTTCCGCGCCAACACTGACCGGTCTCACCAAGGCCGCGGTGGCGGCCGAGCACTTCGGCCCTGTTGAGGTCCTGAATCTTGAGATCGATGCCGATGTGGTGTTCTGCCAGACCTCGGAAGCACCGCCGGCAGAGGTTCCGGCGGTCACCCAGGATGAGCCGGACGATGATCCTGCGCAAGAGGACTGGGATGGTGACGCTCCCCCTCCGGCCACGAAGGTCGCTGCTGCGGCCATCGCTGCGCCGAGCACCGATTCCGCCCCCGACGTCGCCGATGTGGCGGTCGAGATGCCGGAGGCCGTGGAGGCATTGCTTGCCCACATCACCGGAATGCGGGTGGATCAGCTCGCGGATGACTCCATTGATGACCTGGTGGACGGCGCATCCTCGCGTCGCAATCAGGTTCTTATGGACCTGGGCCGCGAATTCGGCCTCGGAAGTGTCGATGGCGCACACGAAGTGAGCCGGAGCGAACTGTCTACGAAGTTGGGTGAACTGGCTCGCAGCTATTCGTTCCCCGGACCCGTGCTGGCCTCCGCTGTGTCGTCGGGGGTCACTTCTGTTCTCGGCCCGGTGGGAGGCGGCGATGGAAGTGTTGCAGAACACCTGTCGGCCGCCTGGGGCCTTGGCCCGGGTTGGGTGAACCGAGTTCGAATCGAGTTGGCTCTTGCCGGTCGTGGCGACGCAAGCCGTCGCGGCGGTGCGTTGCGGACCCTGAGCTCTTCCGGTTCCGCGCCGGATCTGATTGACGAGGCGCTGGCAGCGGTTGCCGAACGTGCAGGTGTGTCCCTCGCAAAGCCGGCTGAGGCCGCCGGCGGCACTGTGGACTCCGCCGAGCTGACCGAGTTGGCCGCGAGGGTGGATGCAGCCTTTTCCTCCGCTGCCGGCGCAGCTTCGGCAGCGTTGCACGACGCAGAGACTCCCCAGGCCTCCCATTCTGATGACCCGGATGCTTCGAGCGCGGTTGAGCGTCTCGCTCTACTCGATTCGGAACACGGCGCAGGACGCGCCGATGCCGTGGCACCGGTGTTCGATGTGGATCAGATCCGCTTGTTCGATTCCGGGACCGCGTGGGCTCGCGCCGATCTGGATCACCTGTACTCAGGACTGATCTCGCGCACGATTGACCCAGCCGAACGTCTGGAGTTGGTTGATCGCCTTCGACAGTTCGCCGGAGCGGATGAACGAGTGGACGCGGGAATCGCCTGGTACCTCACGAAGGCCGCAAACAAGAATTCAGAAGTCGTGGACGTGTTCACCGAGATCGCTGCCGGTGCCGATCAGGATCAGATCGCATGGGCCGACAAGCTTGCCGGCCGCACCGTTCTCCTGAGCGGGGCATCACCCGGATCCATCGCCGAAGCAGCCGCTTGCCGCCTACTGGCCAGTGGAGCCACCGTGGTTCTGGTGACGAGCTCTCTCAGCTCCCGACGCCGGCGTCATGTACGGGATCTGGAGCGACGATTCGCGGCGCCGGGCGCCAAGGTGTTCCTGGTCGGAGCGAATCTCGCCTCGTTCACCGACATTGATCGTCTGGTCGAGTGGTTGAACACTCCCGCTGAAGCCGACGCACAGCCATCACCCGGTCTGCCCGATGTGGTGTTGCCATTTGCGGCCCCGCCGGTGCTCGGAGACGCGGCCGACTCCGGTCCGACCGCTGAAATCGAGCTGCGCGTCCTCCTGCTTGGCGTGGAGCGACTCGTTGGCAAGTTGGCGGAGGCGGCCGGCACCCGTCGCGATGGCAGCACGGTCACAGCAGTTCTGCCGATGTCTCCGAACCACGGGACCTTTGGTGGTGACGGCGCCTACGGAACCGCCAAGGCTGGGCTCGAGGTTCTCGATGCCCGCAGCCGCTCGGAGCACAAACGTTGGGGTCAGTACTGTCGCATCATCGGCGCCGAAATCGGTTGGGTCCGTGGAACCGGACTCATGGAGGCCAACGACGACTTCGCTCCGATTGTTGAACAGCGTCTTGGTGTCCGTACGTTCTCGGCCGCGGAGATGGGTGACGAGATTGCTGCACTCTGCGTCGATGGTGATCGAAGCGGACGCGTGGACCTCACAGGTGGAATGAGTGACCTGGATGATCCCGGCGCGCTTTCGAAACTCCTGCGTTCGGCCGTTGTCGGCAACGGTGTGGCATCCGAAGAGGTGGCAGCGCCGGAGGGACCTGAACAGGTAACCCTGAATGCGCTGGTGTCGCCGGTCAACCGGCCAGTGGCAGACCTGGCTGAGGAATGGCCGGACCGGATCGAGCTGGCCGCCGACGACATGATCGTGATCTGTGGCACTTCGGAGATCGGTCCATGGGGCACATCCAGCACTCGCGCGGCGGTGGAACGCAGCGGAAGGTTGGACGCCGCTTCGGTGGTGGAACTGGCAATCGGTTGTGGTCTCGTTGAGTGGAAGTCCAGTGGATCCAGCGGCGAGTACGTCGATTCCTCCACAGGGGATGTGGTGGCCTCCGAGGACCTTGTCGAGCGCTATCGCGCTGACGTCGAACAGCGTTGCGGGATCCGCCTCAGCACCGAGGGCACCTACCCTCTGGACACCGAGATTTTCTCGGGCGTGGCGATCACGCTCGATCTGCCGGATGAGGATCAAGCCCGTGGAGTCCTCGCTGCGGTTCCGGGGGCCACCCTGGACAGTAGCGACGGCAAATGGAGCGTGACTCTGCCCAAGGGCAGTCCGATCCGTGTGCCGCAGATCCAGGATCTTCCGCGTGGTGTTACTGCTGCGATTCCCGAAGGAATGATCCCGGAGGCCCTGGGCCTGCCGGTTGAGATTGCGTCCAGCGTGGATCCCCTGGCTGCATGGACGATGTTGATCACAGCGGAAGCGTTCCGCGATGCCGGCACCGATCCCGAGGAATTGCTCGGTGAGGTGCATCCATCCCGAATGGGCAGCACTCAGGGGACCGGCATGGGTGGAATGCAGAGCCTTCGTGCCATGTACATGGATCCTCTCCGCGGAGTGCCGCACGCCAACGACATGCTTCAGGAGGCGCTCGGAAACGTGCCGGCAGCCCACGCGATGCAGTCATATGTGGGCGGCTACGGGCCCATGGTCCATCCGGTGGCTGCCTGCGCGACAGCGGCGGTGAGCCTCGAGGCGGCAGTCGACCTGATCAGTGTCGGCAAAGCTGACGTGATCATCGGTGGTGGAATCGACGATCTCGGTCCCGAGGGCATCATCGGCTTCGCCGACATGGCGGCCACGGCTTCAAGCGAAAAGATGCTCGCTGCCGGGTTCGACCCGTCCGAGTTGTCCCGTCCGGGTGACCGTTCCCGGGCCGGGTTCGTCGAAAGCCAGGGCGGCGGCGCCATGGTGATCTGCCGCGGTTCCATTGCCCGCAAGCTGGGTCTGCCAGTGAAGGCCGTCGTCGGACTGGCCCGCAGCTACTCCGATGGTGTTCAGACATCAATTCCGGCGCCCGGACTTGGTCTGCTGTGCGTCGGGATGGGTGCCGGGGAATCTCCCCTGGCCAAGGCCCTGGCCGACCATGGCCTTGGTGCTGATGACATCGCCGCGGTGTCCAAACACGACACGTCCACGAGAGCCAATGATCCCAACGAGGCGGAAATCCATGAGACCCTGCAACGCCTGATCGGGCGGACCCCCGGCAATCCGCTTCGGGTGATTTCGCAGAAACACCTGACCGGTCACCCCAAGGGCGGTGCTGCGGCTTGGCAGATTGCCGGTCTCTGCGACCTGTTCTCCACCGGGGTTGTCCCCGGCAACGCCAACCTGGATTGTGTGGATCCAGACATGGAGCGCGATTGGCTGACGGTTGACGACCGTCCGCTGCAACTTGCCGAAACACCAAAGGCAGCGCTGCTCACAAGTCTCGGATTCGGGCATGTGTCAGCAGCTGTGCTTCTGATCCATCCGGCCGCATTCTCCGCCGCTCTGGAGCCACCTGAACGCGATCGGTACCTCGCGGAGGTTGCCCGTCGCACCGAGGTTTCCGACCATCAACGACGTTGGGACGCCTTCGGTGGCGGTCCTGCGTATCAACGGCTCAAAGCCAGGCGTTTGGAAGGCGAGGGACACGCCGAACAACGTGGCAGCGAGGTGGAGATCCTGACCGGCCCGACTTCCCGCCTCGTGGATGGTGTCTACGCCTTGAGCTCCGCTGCGAAAGGGAGTGCCTGATGTCTGTTCTGGGAGTCGGCATCGACCTCGTGGAGGTGGAGTCGTTCTCCAGGCAGCTTTCGCTGCCCGGAACGACCTTCCCCGACGGTACCTTCACGGCGCAGGAGTTGGCCATCGCCGAGGAGGCCGCCCGCTCAGCCCATTGCTACAGCTCGGCTCGTTCGCGGCATCTGGCGGCGCGATTCGCGGCGAAGGAAGCCTTCGTCAAGGCTTGGTCCTCGGCTCGTGCCGGGAGTCCTCCGGTGATGAACGAGGTTGACTGGCTCGGTCTGGAGATCCGCAAGGATCCGTGGGATCGGCCGTCCCTGCATCCCAGGGGCGCAACTGCGGATCGAGTTCGCGAATCCCTGGGCGACATCCGAGTGGATCTCTCGATCACACACGAGGATTCCATGGCAGCGGCCATGGTTGTGATCAGTACCGACAACAGGGTTGGGGTCGAACGATGATTCAGCACTGCCAGCGCACCGCCATGCCGGGTCTCGTGGTGGCTCACCGGATCAATGTGGGTGACATGGTCGCCGAGGGTGACCTCGTGATGATTCTCGAGACAATGAAATGTGAATCCCCGGTTCATGCAGAGTGCTCCGGCAAGGTCAGTTGGCTGCCCGAGGTGGGCAGCGTGGTACCGGACGGTGCGGAGGTGGTGCGTATCGAGGAGCGCTCACCGGTACGTACTCCAAACCCTGACGAGATCATCGAAACCTTGTGCGGACTCGGCGATGACCGACGGCTTCACGACTTCACCGATGGTTCCAGGTTCACGGAACTCGATCTCGATCCCGCCGATCCGGAACGACTCGTGGTTGCCTCCGGAAACCCCGAAGATCGGTCCGCCGCCGTGGTGGTGGGCCGCATGTCCCACCAGTTGGCACCGCACCCGGATGCGGTTGAGCGAATCTGGCTCTGTGGGGACTCCACCAAGTCCCTTGGAGCGGTGGCGGAACCGGAATGCCGCCGGATCATCGCCGCAATCGATCTGGCCGAGCGTGAAGGTCTGCCTCTCGAGTGGGTGGCTGTCAGCAGCGGTGCCCGAATCTCGATGACCTCGGGAACCGAGAACATGGACTGGTGTGCCGCGGTGGTCCGCCGCCTGGTGGAGTTCACCCAGGCTGGTGGCGAGGTGGTGATCGTGGTGGCCGGCATCAACGTGGGTGCGCAGAGCTACTGGAATGCCGAGGCGACGATGCTGATGCATTGCGCCGGGATGCTGGTGATGGTTGAAGGAACGTCCATGGTGCTTACTGGCCGACGGGCGCTGGCCCAGGCAGGTGGAGTGAGCGAGAGCACGGACCACGATCTTGGCGGAACCGGCATCATGTCCGGCAACGGTCAGGCCCATCATCGAGCCGATGACCTGATCTCAGCGTTCGAGTTGATCCTGACTCACCACAGCCTGTGCAATACCGCTGCCGAGCGTCCCCTGCAGGCCCCGACCAGCGATGAGCCATCGAGGGATGTCTGTGCGGATCCCTACATCGGACATGATCCGCCAGCGGGTGCGGTTGCAACAGTTGGTGAGATCCTCCGTGCGGCCGACAATCCCGACCGGATGAAGGGATTCGACATCGAAGCCGTGATGCATGCCGTGATCGACCGGGATGCTCCGAAGCTGAAGCGTTGGTCCGACATGACCGGCGCGAGCGGTGCATGTGTTTGGGACACGAGGATTGATGGCTGGCCGGTGAGCCTCATGGGCATCGATTCGCGACCGAGGCTCGTGGACGGTCGCTGGGAAGCTGCCGGGACCCTGTACCCACAGGCCTCCCGCAAGATTGCCAGAGCGCTGAATCACGCCAGCGGTCGGCGCCCAGCGGTGATGCTCGCCAACCTTGCCGGCTTTGACGGCTCGCAGGATTCGCTGATGAACATTCAACTCGAGCACGGCGCCGAGCTGGCGCGGGCCGTGGTGAACTTCGAGGGTCCTCTCGTCGTCGTGGTGATCGGGCGATTCCATGGCGGCGCATACGTGGTGTTCAACAAGCAGCTGAATCAGAACTTGCACATAGCGGCGGTGGACGGAACCAAGGTCTCGGTCATCGGAGGAACAGCGGCGGCCGAGGTTGTGTTGCGTCGCGAGGTGCGAGAGGTCGAGGCCGAGATGGAACAGATGCCGGACCCGCCGTTGGATCTACAACGGCTTGCGGTGCGCGAGGTCGCCAAGCGATTCGATTCGGTTCACGATGTTCATCGCGCCATGGAGGTGGGTTCCGTGGACGAAGTGATCCAGGCCGGTGAAGTCAGGCTGGCGATCGCTCGTGTGCTGGGATCCAGACTGGCACAAGATGAACCTTTTGCTGATCCAGCACCAGCGAACGACCTGTCGGACGGAATCGTCACCCTGAGGAATCCAAGGCCACTGCCCGCAGGTAGGACCTGAGCGCTCTCTTCAGCTCCCGAACGGCTTCCGGATGAGGCTTGTCGTCACGCACCGAGAAGTGCAGCAGGGACTGGCACATCTGCACCACGACCTCACCAACCGTACGAACGCGCCGTCCTGATTTGGCCGGCATGAGGGTGGCGATCAGCGGCACGACTTCGGCGATGATCTGTTGAGTTTGTTCGGCGAGCAGCGACCGGGTGGCGCCGGTGGACTGCATGGCCAACCAGACATGTCGACGGGTCGGATCGCGACGCCAGAGGTCCGCGAGATTGTCGATCAGGTCATCGGTGCTGCTCTGCCATTGGTCGTTGGGGAATCCCGAAGCCGCATCGCGGATTTCCGACGCGATGGCCCGGGTGTCCTGTGCCGATAGTTCGCTGATCAGCGCGTGTTTGTTGGGGAAAAACTGGTACACGGAGCCAATCGGAACCGCCGCATTCGCCGCAACGTGTTCGAGCGTGAACCCGTCGGTTCCGACCTCTGAGAGCTGATCTCTCCCACTGTCGAGGATCCTGTTGAATCGTTGTCGTCCGCGCTCCTGCACCGGACGTCTCCTCAGCTCCAGATTCGGCTCTCCCATGGCTCAAGCATGCCCTCTGGAGGTGTGTGGGCGGAACTCGGCGGGGCTTGTAGAGTCCGTTGCATGAAGATCAACGTTAATTATGACCTTTGCGAGGCAAATGCCATCTGTATGGCAGTGGCCCCCGAGGTGTTCGAAGTTCGAGATGACGACAATCTCTACCTGCTCATGGATGAGCCTCCGGAGGAGTTGCGTCCCAAGATGGAGGAGGCTGTTCGGCGCTGTCCCAAGCAGGCGCTGGAAATCGAGGGGTGAAACCCGTTGTCGTAGTTGGCGCCTCCCTTGCGGGGATGAGCGCTGTCCAATCCATGCGGTCCGGTGGGTATGGCGGTCCCGTGGTGGTTCTGGATGCATCGCCCGAGATGCCCAGTGACCGACCTCCGCTGTCGAAGCAGGTTCTTGCCGGTGAGTGGGATCTTGATCGCGCGGCGCTACCGATGGCACGAAACTTGGCCGAGCTGGATGTCGATCTTCGCCTGGGTCTCTCAGCGGTGGGACTCGATCCGGATTCGCTTGAACTGAGTCTCAGCGACGGTTCGATGATCTCGGCGGGGGGAATCGTGGTTGCCACGGGTTCTGTTGCCCGCCGGATACCCGGCGAAGTACCCAGCGGCGTGTTCGTACTCCGTACTGGCGCGGACGCCCTTGCACTGCGCGATGAACTGGATCGCGGGCCTGATCGGGTGCTGGTGATCGGTGCCGGATTCATTGGTGCCGAGGTAGCTGCCACCTGCCGGGGTCGCGGCCTCGAGGTGACCATGGTGGAAGCCGCTGAGGTTCCACTTCAACGGGTGTTGCCGACTGACATGGGCTCGTTCGTGGCTGATCTGCACCGCAACAACGGTGTGGATGTTCGATTGGGCGTCGGTCTGGATTCGTTTCTCGCCGATGAAAACGGTGCTGTTCGGGGAGTCGCTCTCACAGATGGCTCCGAGATTGCGGCACAGGTCGTGGTGGTGGGTATCGGCGCAGTCCCGGACGTGTCCTGGCTCGAAGGCAGCGGCCTGGAACTGCTTCCCCCGCAGGAGGGAGGCGGGATTCGCTGCGATGAATCACTGCGGGCGGCGCCGAAGGTGCTGGCTGCAGGGGACTGTGCTTCATGGCCAAATGGTTCGTTCAACGGCGAGCGGATGCGCGTCGAACAGTGGGAGAGTGCCTTGGAACAGGGCACACATGCCGGCAAGCAGATGCTTTGCGAGATCGGGGCCGGCCAGGATCCCGGTCCCTTCTGCACCGTTCCGTGGTTCTGGTCCGATCAGTACGACGCCAAGATCCAGATGGCCGGCAGGGCCGGTCCAGGTGATGAGGTTCATGTTGTGGATGGATCCGTGTCCGAAGGTCGCTTCGTTGCATTGTTCAAGCGTGGTGGTGAGTGTCGGGCCGCCTTGGGAGTGAATCGCCCGAGATTGGCAATCCGCGCCCGCATGAAACTGGCTGAGACCCTGGCATGGGATTCGATGCTGGAACTGTTCGAGCCGTAGTCGGCACAATCGAGTAGACCGGGCACACCTTCGACTGTCGCCGGACGCCGCACTTGGTCCACACTGGCTGATCATGTTCTATTCCCTGATCGGTCTCGCGCTGCTGGTGGCCGTCGGCGACTGGTGGGCGGTTTACACCGAGAACCGACGCGCCGAGTACGTATTCAAGCCGCTGGTGATGGTGATACTGATCGCCGCCGCTGTGGCCATGAGCGCGCCCGACCCGGACGCTGCACGACCGCTCATCCTGGCGGGCCTTGTGGCTTCGCTCGTTGGCGATGTCTTCCTCATGCTGAAGGACAAGTTCGTTCCCGGACTCGCTGCCTTCCTGGTCGCACACCTTTTCTACGCTCTCGGGTTCATTCTGATGGGGATCATCGGTTTGCCGTTCATAGCCGGCCTGTTGATAGCGGTGATCGTTTTCCGTCGCCTCGGGGTGAGGATTGTGACGGGCGCAGCGGAGTCCAACCGATCCCTCGGTGTGCCGGTGGCTATGTACATCACGGCGATCTCGGTGATGTTCATGTTCGCCATTGGCACCTTCCGGCCCGCGGCGATGGTTGGCGCAACCCTGTTCTGCCTGTCCGACTCGCTGATCGGCTGGACCAGGTTCGTCAAGGACATCCCCAACGGCCGGGTGTACATAATGGTGAGCTACCACCTGGCTCAAATAGCCATCGTTCTCAGCCTCCTGGGCACCGCATGACATCACTCGAAGACCTTCAGCCGGCCCTGTCGGATCTGCTTTCCGCAGCGCAGGATCAGCTTCCCGAAATCGTCGCTCTGCGGCGTCGCATCCACCAAGAGCCGGAACTCGGGCTGGAACTCCCGCTGACCCAGGCGGCCGTCCTGGAGAGTCTCGATGGCCTCGGACTGGAAGTGAGTATCGGAACCGGCCTCAGTTCCGTGGTTGCGGACCTGGACACGGGTAGGGCGGGTCCAACCATCCTGTTGCGTGGTGACATGGACGCGCTGCCGATGCACGAAGACACTGGAGTCGAGTTCAAGTCCCGTCACGATGACCGGATGCACTCCTGTGGCCACGATGCCCACACCGCGATGTTGGTAGGTGCGGCCAAACTGCTGGTGGACAATCGGGTGGATCTGTGCGGACGTGTCCGGTTCATGTTCCAGCCGGGCGAGGAGCATGACGGTGGCGCAGCGCTGATGATCGACGAGGGTGTTCTCGATGGTGTTGACGCCGCCTTTGCGATTCACGTGGCTCCCAATCTGTTCCCGGGTCTCATCGCCTCGAGGCCGGGACCTTTGTTGGCAGCTGCCGATGAGTTCCACATCCGGATAATCGGCAAGGGCGGTCATGCCTCCACCCCGCACTGGGCCACCGATCCGATACCGGTTGCATGCGAGATCGTGACGGCCCTGCAGGCGATGATCACGCGCTCTGTGGATGCCTTCAATCCCGCGGTTCTCACCGTGGCGCAGATCTCGGCCGGCACCACCCACAACGTGATCCCTGAAACCGCGCGATTGTCGGGGACCCTGCGCACCGTGGACGAGTCTGTGCGTCACGACGTCTGGACGTCGATCAAGCGGGTTGCCGAGGGTGTGGCTTCTGCTCACGGCTGCGACGTGGAAGTGAATATCGCAGAGGGGTATCCAGTAACCACGAACAACCAGGGTTTTGTCGAGTTCGCCCAGAAAGCCACAGAGGCTGCGATCGGCCAGGGCAAGTTCTTCCAGATTCCCGCTCCCGTGATGGGAGCGGAGGACTTTTCCTACGTGCTCAACAGGATTCCCGGGGCGATGGTCTTCCTTGGGGCCTGTCCTGCGGAGAACCCGGATCCGTTCTCTGCTCCCAGTTGCCACTCGAACCGAATGATTCTGGATGAACCTTCCATGGCTGCGGGAATCGCAGTTCACGCGGCGGTTGCGGTGGCCTTCGGAAACGGTGCTGACTGAGCCTCGGTGTTCGGGGGCCTTCGCGTTTGGCGAAGCTCAATCCATGAGGCCGGCAGAACGAAATACCTTTGCCAACAGGGTGGGACCTGCGGGGTCGGACGCGTCAGCGGGGAGCATGGCAATGATTCCGTCAAGGCCATCGGGACCACACAGCGAGCTCATCTGCCCGCCGACCTTGTCGATGCAACCAACCATCATCCGGTCCAGGAAGGCGCCCCGTACCTCTGGATTGTCGAGCAATCCGGGATCCGTGCCGTGCTCAGCCGCCATTGCCCGAAACTTCTCCTCGGCATCGGAGTCGGTGTCTGCAGTGACAACCGAGCACAGGAGCGTAACGTTCAGTGAGTCCCGATCGCGACCCTCGGCCTTCAGGCAATCCCGGAGCACGGCGAGTCTTCGTGGCACTTCGCCAATGGTGCAGTTGAGGTTGGATGCGTCGGCCCGTTTGGCTGCCAAGGGGAGGGTTCGACGCTCGCCGGCACCGCCGATCAGAACTGGCGGACCATTCTGGGACAGTGGTCCCGGCACGTTGTGGGCACCCGAAATACTCGCCGCCGGTCCCGAGAATTCGGTTTCGCCGTGGAACATCGCCTTGATGATGTCCACGGTGTTCTCAAGGAGTTCGAAGCGTTTGGCCGTCGGCGGGAAGTCGTAACCAAACGCCTTGTGTTCCTCTTCGTACCAGGCTGCCCCGAGGCCGGCGATTGCCCTGCCACCCGAGATCACGTCAAGCGTGGTGATGGTCTTCGCCAGAAGTGCAGGATTCCGGTAGGTGACTCCGGTTACAAGGGTCCCCAGACGGACTGATCTGGTGCGCGCAGCCAAAGCCGAGAGGAGAGAGTAGCCCTCCAGCATCGGTTCGGTTGGTCCGCCGAGAAATGGCAACTGGAAGAAGTGGTCCATCACGAACAGTGCGTCGAATCCCTCCTGGTCTGCGCACTGCGCGATTGAAGCAGTGTGTTCGAAAATCCGCTCCGCGCCAACGGTCGGAATCGAGAAGAACGGCACTTGAAGCCCGGCACGAATCAGCTTGCGCATGGCGCTGACGATACCTGGGTTGAGCTGCTTTCCGCCCTGAGTTGAAACGATTCGGCGGCGAGTACCGTTGCGACATGGCTGATTCGATCACGATCGTTGACGTGGCACCCCGCGATGGTCTCCAGAGTGATGGTGCAGTGGTCTCCACGGCTGCCAAGCTCTCATTGATCCAGAGGCTCGTCAGCGCCGGTGTCCGCAGGATCGAGGCAACCAGCTTCGTGAATCCCGAACGGGTGCCCCAGATGGCTGACGCCGACGACCTGATGGCTGAGCTGCGGGCTCGGAGAACCCTCGCCGGTGCCGGGTCTGCGATGGCCGAAGCGTCCTTCATCGGCCTGGTGCTGAACCGTCGCGGTCTGGACCGGGCGCTTGCCGCCGGATGTGATGAGGTCAACGCAGTGGTGGTGATCAGCGACACGTTCAGCGAGAAGAACCAGGGAACCGACACGGCCACGGGCATCAAGGTGTGGGGCGAGATCGCATCCGCAGCGGCGGATGCAGGCGTCCCGGCCAGCGTGACTCTTGCCGCCAGCTTCGGCTGCCCGTACGAGGGGGAGATTTCCGTGGATCGACTCACCGAAGTTGTCGAACGTTGTGCGGCGATGGGAGGCGTGGAGATTGCATTGGCCGACTCGATTGGTGTTGCGTCACCCACTGATGTTCGCCGGCGCGTCGATGCCGCCCGCGCAGCACTTGCAAGCGCCGGCACCCAACAGGATCTGCGAGTGCATTTCCACAACACGCGAAACACCGGGATCGCCAATGTGGCTGCGGCAGTGGAGGAGGGAATTCGGGTGGTGGACGCCTCCCTTGGCGGCATCGGCGGTTGCCCGTTCGCGCCCAACGCCACCGGCAACGTTCCCACTGAAGACGTGGCCTACATGCTGGAGCGCATGGGTTTCTCCACCGGTATCGACCTGGGGACCCTGATCGAGTCTGTGGAATGGATGCAGACCGATGAGCTCATCGGCCACGAGGTGCCGGGACTGCTTTCGCGAGCTGGTTTGTTCCCGGGCACGCCAAGATGAACTCCGGTCTACTCTGAACCACATGGCGGAGGATTCCCGACAGCAACCGCAGCACTTCCGGGTCGTGGTGGTGGGAGCAGGCGCCGCGGGTCTGGCAATGGCGGCCAGGATGGCCCAGGAGGGTATTCGGGACTTCCTGGTGATCGACAAGTCCGACGGGGTCGGCGGGACTTGGCGGGACAACACCTATCCGGACTCGGCTTGCGACGTGCCGTCACACCTGTACAGCTTCTCGTTCTTCCCGAATGCTGCCTGGAGCCGCAAGTGGGCCAAACAGCCGGAGATTCTCAGCTACTTCGAGTCGATGGTCGACCGGTTCTCACTTTCACGTCACCTGCGGCTGAACACCGAGGTGTCGAGCCTCACCTGGAGCGGGGACCGTTCCAGGTGGTCGATATTGACCACCACCGGAGACGAGATCGAAGCACAGGTTGTGGTCAACGGACTTGGCCAACTCAGTGTGCCCAACATCCCCGACGTCAGGGGGCTGTCCGGGTTCACCGGTGAGATGTTCCACTCGGCTCGCTGGAATCACGACCATGTCCTGCGTGGGGAGCGGGTTGCGGTGATCGGCATCGGTGCGTCAGCCATCCAATTCGTCCCTCCGGTGGCCGAGCAGGCTGAACAGCTCACTTTGTTCCAGCGATCCGCCAACTACGTGGGGCCGAAGGCCGACCGCGAGTTCAAGGACTGGGAACTCACCGCATTTCGGAGAATCCCGGGCGTCCGCGAGGCATATAGGCAATGGACCTACTGGCGGTTGGAGGCCCGATTCGCTGTGATGCGGCGGAAGTCCGTGATCGGCAGGTACTACCAGAAGAAGTTCCGCGAAGAGATCGAATCGTTGGTGGATGAGAACCTCTCCCTGGATGCTCTGGCACCCGACTATCAACCCGGCTGCAAGCGAATACTCCTTTCGAACGACTGGTACCCGGCCCTGAAACGACCCAACGTGTCGGTCGTAACCGACCCGGTTGACCATGTTGAGGCCAATCACATCGTGACGGCCGATGGCTCCACGTTTGAAGCCGACACTCTCATCCTCGGCACAGGATTCAAGTCCACTGACTTCCTCACGCCGATGGTGGTCACCGGCAGGGATGGAGCTGATCTCAACAAGGTCTGGGCCGACGGAGCAGTTGCCTACATGTCGTTGGCCGTAACGGGATTCCCGAACATGTTTCTGCTTTACGGACCGAACTCGAATCTTGGTCACAACTCGATCCTGTTCATGATCGAACAGCAGGTGGGTTACGTCCTTGCCGCCCTCGAACAGCTGACCGAGCTCGAATGTGATTCCCTCGAGGTTTCCGAACCAGCGATGCGACGCTGGGATGACGAGATGGTCCGTCGTTCGGCTCAAACTGTGTGGGCCACCGATTGTGACTCCTGGTACAAGACGGATTCCGGGCGAATCACCAACAACTGGATCGGACATACCACCGAGTACCGGAAGCGGCTCAACAATCCGCGCTGGTCGGACTGGAACTTCGAGCGGGCCAAAGCTTCTCCTCGAGTCGAAGACAGCATGCCCGTTGCCCGATGATCTTCGCGGCCTGTGGGCCGACCGTTTCGATCAGCAGGCTCTGGCGTGTGCTGAACTCGGCTCTGACCTCTACGGGAGACTCCTGCGGATCATCGCGATGGACATTCGCGCCGGTGGCCGGTCCTGGGAGGCGATGGAACGACGATCCGACCTGAGATTCGGTCAGGCGGGACCGTTGCGCATGGTGGGAGCCGCCCACCGCCTTGCCCTGTCGGGAAGAGCTGAGTCCTGGGCGACGGCTCTTCCGAGCTGCGGCGGAGCAATTCCTTCAACCGATGGCGAACTGGAAGCGCTCTGGAGTGATCTTCTCACCGCTCACATCTCCGAAATCGTGCAGGGACTCGACAGAGAGCTCCAGACCAACGAGGTCGGCAGGTCTTCGGGGCTCTGTCTGGCGCAACTGGTGGCAGACATGCCGGTGGCCCGGATCATCGAACTCGGTTCGGCCGGTGGACTGAACCTGCACCTCAACCGATTCCGGATCGATCTGGGAGTGGCCCGGTTCGGCGAGGAAGCCGGTGTCGTTCATCTCCGCCCGGACCTGCGGTCCCCGCTGGAGGAGAAGGGAGAACTACCGGTCCCAACCGAGCTGATCGGAATCGATCCGCATCCCGTGGACGCCTCAACGGCTGAGGGCGCACTCACGCTCCTCTGTTTCCTCTGGCCCGACCAGACGGAACGTCTTGCGCGCACCAGAGCCGTGCTCGAGATCGCCAGGGAGAGTCCGGTCCGACTCGTGAAAGCGGCTGACACCGCTGAGAGCCTCGATGTCGAACTCCGCAGAAGTGAATCGGGGGAGACCGAATCGGGGCGGCCTGTGTCCACGATCATCCAGCACTCGATCACGTGGCAATACATTCCCACAGAACAGAGGTGGAGGATCACCGAAGCGATCGAAGCGGCCGCAAGCCGGGCAACTCCCGATCACCCACTGGCCTGGATTCGTTATGAACCCGACGAGTGGGACAGGCGCCGTGCGGCAATTCGTGTTCGGCGCTGGCCGGACGGTCGGGACGTCCTGGTTGCGCACGCGGATTACCACGGCCGCTGGCTCGAGCCTGTTCCACACAGATGAATTCAGGCGCGCAGTCGAGCGGCCGTAACCACGTTGGCGGCCATCCACTCGCGGTGTTGAGCAACCTGTTTGTCGCCCGCGGGGAGCGGGTGAGCAGAGAGGAACTTCTCCACGCGAGCCGCGAGGTCGGGATCGGTGAAGTTCCTGATGCCCTCCAGCATCCGGGGTAATGCCGAGGCCGGGAAGCGCTCGTTGTACAGATCCCAGCTCGTCTCGATGTTGTCCCATGCCGTTGCACCAAGTTCCAGGTTCGCCAGAGCCTGCCGCAGCATGTAGGGAGCATCCTGGCTACGTACCTCATCGGCGGCAAGGTTCAGGGCCCCTTTGAACAGGTCGGGGTTTCCGGTGGCCACAAGAGCCCCCAGAGCCCGTTGCTCGGCCTGCGGATTCTCCGGGTTGCGCCATCGGTCTTCGATGTCCGCGTGTTCGTCCGCCGATGCCGAAGTGGCGATCACTTTGAGGGCGGAGGCGGTGATGGAGGGATCCACGTCAGGTGCATCGACGAGATCACGGGCGATGCTCCGGGCGATTTCGTCAGCGGCGGTGACCCCGCTGATGTTCAACAACACCGCAATGACTTCGGCCTCGTCACCACTGGCGGCGTGAGCGTCTGCGAACTTCGGTCGGGCATCGATGGCCAGATTCACAGCCCAGTCCCGAATCTGGTGTCGCTTGTCACCGATCGTCAATCTCACGAGTTGGTCCGCGATCCCTGCGATACGTCGCCAGATCGCCGGACTCGTTTCCGATTCGGCGACCACTCCCACCACTGTGGTCAGCTCCGCAATCCCGATCTGCCCGCTCATGAGGGCGAAGGCCGAATCATCGAGGAGCACGAAGCGCTCGACGGCCGAAGTCTCACCCCTGGCGAGGTTCATGCGCATTTCCTGACCCGTCAGCGAACGGTAGAAACCGTTGCCGCCCGCGTTGGCCTGCACCGTCACAGTTTCCGGATCCACTTCCAGACTGGTTGGTTCCTCCTGAAGGATCCGCAGTGTCGACTTGTCGCCGCCGCTGTTTGTCGTTTGCAGCACCATCGGAATCGACCACGTCGGGTATTCGGTGCCGCCCGGGCGCTCCCCGGTCGCATCCGGGGTGAGCAGGGCCCGGCGTTGGTCAAGCGTGACGATTCCGTTGTCCAGACTGACATCGACCTGTGGATGTCCCCCCTGGAAGATCCACGAATCCATGATTCGGCGAACCGGTTCGCCGCTGACAGCCTCCAGTGAATCCCACAAGTCTGTGGTTTCAGTGTTCCCATACGAGTTGTCCCGCAGGTACGCCCGGATTCCGTTTCGGAAGGTGTCCGGACCCAAGTACTGCTCGAGCATGCGGACAACTCCGCAGCCCTTCTCGTAGGTGAGGATGTCGAACATCCCCTCGGAGTCCGCAGCGGTGATCACTTCGTATTCGATCGGTCGCGTGGAGTGCAGGGAGTCGGTGTCAAAGGCGGCAGCGCGGGCCAATCCGAAGTTGGTCCAGACGTCCCAGTCGGGGTTGAATGCATCCGAAGCGGAGGTTTCCATGAAGGTGGCAAACGCTTCGTTGAGCCAGATCCCGTTCCACCATTTCATGGTGACGAGATCACCGAACCACATGTGCGCGAGTTCATGGTTGATCACGTCGGCGACCCGCTGGAGTTCCATCTTGGTGGCGGTTGCCGGGTCCACCAGCAGCAGGACCTCGCGGAACGTGATGCAGCCGAGGTTCTCCATTGCCCCGAACGCGAAGTCGGGTACCGCCACGAGATCGATCTTGTCTCCGGGATAGGGAATCTCGTAGTAGCCCTCGAAGAATCGCGTGGCCGCGTCTGCAACCTCCAGGGCGAACTCGCTGAGGTGACCCATTCCCGGCGGGTGAATCACCCGCAGCGCAATGTTGGCGGCCACTCCGGCGATCAAACGGGGCTCGGTGACTTCCAGTGGCCCGATCACGAACGCCACGAGGTATGTCGACATTGGCATGGTGTCGGCGAATGTGATGCGGGTGCGGTCTTCCCCTCGTGATCGCCCCTCTTGCGATCGAGACACCTCGGCCGCATTCGAAACTGCCAGCAGGTTGCCGGGTACCGTGAGTGTGATCCCGAACGTAGCCTTGAATTCGGGCTCGTCGAAACACGGAAAAGCGCGACGTGCGTGAGTGGATTCGAACTGGGTCACGGCGATCCTGTGCTCGGTTCCGTCCACCGTCATCGTGGATCGGTAGAAGCCGACGAGCTGGTCATTGAGTTCACCGCTGAACTCGAAATGCAGCTCGGCCGCTCCGGCTTCGAGCACCTCGGGGCACTTGAGCCTCACCATCTCGGTGTCTTCCTCGACGGTGAGCACAACCTCGGTTTCAGCCGTGATGCCATCCCGTTCGGTCGTCAGCGTTGCGGTGTGGATGTCGAGATCCAGGGCATGCAACAAGATGCTGTCGGTGGAGTCGAGGATCTCCATCGAGATGGTCACCGAACCGCTGAAGGAGCTCCCCTCCAGGTCGGGGGTGAGATCCAGTTCGTAGTGCGACGGAATCACTCCCGTTGGAAGCCGGTGGGCATCTGCATTGCTCATCGTGGCGAGGCTACCGGCCGGTTGTGGCGCGGTCGCGCGGGTGGAGCGGTCAACAGGTAGCGTCGCAGACTGTGTACGAGTGTTTTGACCTGACCATCGAGGACAACGTCGCCCATCTGCAGATGACGCGTCCGGGTGAGCTCAATTCCATGATCCCGAGCTTCTGGAGCGACTTGCCGGAGATCATTTCCGACCTCGACGACAACGCGAAGGCCCGCGTGATTGTGTTGTCCTCCACCGGAAAGCACTTCTCGGCCGGCATGGATCTGAGTGTGTTCACCGGTGAATCATCCCTCGCATCCTTCGGCGGGGCCGAAGAACTCGGCCGTCAGCGTGCGTTCCTGTGGCTTCTCGTGCAGCATCTTCAGGAGGCGTTCACCTCGTTCGAGAAGGCGCGCATCCCTGTTCTGGCGGCCATCCAGGGAGGATGTATCGGCGGCGCTGTGGACATGGTCTCGGCCGCTGACATGCGCTACTGCACGCAAGACGCCTTCTTCTGTGTCCAGGAAATCAACATCGGCATGACGGCAGACGTGGGGACACTTCAGCGGTTGCCCAAGATCATCCCGGAAGGAATCGCCCGGGAACTGGCCTATACGGGTGACCGCATGCCGGCGGAGAAGGCACTGGCCTGTGGTCTGGTGAACGAGGTCTACAGCGACCAGGACGCGATGTTGGAAGGTGTTCTCGCCAAGGCCGCCCGGATCGCATCTCACTCTCCTCTGGCCATCTGGGGCACCAAACAGGCAATCAACTACGCGAGGGACCATTCAGTGGCGGATGCTCTGAGCGGCATCGCCGGTTGGCAGTCCGGAATGTTCACACCGGGCGACATGATGGAGGAGTTCGCAGCGAAGTCCGAGGGGCGCGCGCCGAGCTTCGAGGAGATTCCATGTCGCCCCTCTGACATCTAGGATGCCAGTGCTTTGGTATTCATTGTCGCCGCAGCGGGCCGCAGAAGAACTCGGCTCCAGTCGTAGTTCCGGCCTCGGAGTGGCGGAGGCTGCGAATCGACTCCGCCAGAACGGGCCGAACGAACTCGACGAGAGCGAAACGGTTCCGCCTTGGCGGCGATTCCTGAGTCAGTTCAACAATGTCCTGAACTACGTGTTGTTCGGAGCGGCTGCCATTTCGGCAGCAGTTGGCGACATCAAGGATCCGGTCGTGATCCTCATCGTGCTCGTGGTCAACGCCATCGCCGGCTTCATACAGGAGAACAAGGCTGATGAAGCCATGGAAGCCCTTGGCTCGATGCTGGAGGTCATCGCCACGGTTCGTCGTGGAGGTTCCGTGGTGGAGGTTCCCTCTTCACAGCTTGTGATCGGCGACATGGTGTTGTTGGAGGCGGGCGACATGGTTCCGGCTGACGGGCGCATAATGCTCGCGCGGAACCTGGCGGTTGACGAGGCAACCTTCACCGGGGAATCGTTGCCGGTGGAGAAGCATTCGGCCACGATTCCCGTCGGCGGCCATGGTGAATCCGGCGGTGGGAACGCCGAGCTGTCGGTCAACCATCGTGACAACTGTGTCTTCATGAACACCACGGTGATTCGCGGCCGTGGCGAGATACTGGTGACCGACACGGGCATGGCCACCGAGGTCGGCAAGATCGCCAGCCTCATGAATGCGGTTCCCGATGAGCTGACACCACTTCAGAAACAGCTGGATCATCTTGGCAAACGGCTTGCCCTGATCGCGGGTGTTGCAGTTGTGGCCGTGTTCGCACTCGCCATGGCCCAGGGCGAGGAGTTCGCCGATGCCGCGCTGGAGGCCGTCGCTCTTGCCGTGGCGGCAATTCCGGAGGGATTGCCCGCAGTGGTCACAGTGACGCTGGCAATCGGGGTGTCACGCATGGCCGAGCACCACGCGATCGTGAAGCAGCTGGCCTCGGTGGAGACATTGGGGTCCACCACTGCAATTTGTTCCGACAAGACCGGCACACTCACGCTCAACCAGATGACGGTGACCGACTTCGTCACCCGCGGCAGGCCCTACACCGTTGAAGGCCTCGGATATGAGATCAATGGTCGGGTTCTCGATGACAACGGTGAGGTTGGCGCATTCGGGATCGAGGAGAACCCGGCCCTCCTGATGGTTGCATTGTGCAATGACGCTCATCTCGGCGTGGGCCCCTCGGGCGCAGCAGAAGTGCTGGGGGACCCCACTGAGGCTGCACTGCTGGTTGTCGCCGGCAAGGCCGGAATCGACCCGGAGGAAGCTCGGGAGCAATATCCGAGGACTGCCGAAGTGCCATTCGAGTCCGAACGGAAGTTCATGGCGACACTCCACGAACATCCCGCTGACCTCGCCCAGTCGATCTTGTTGGTGAAGGGTGCTCCGGATGTCGTGTTGTCCAAAGCCAATAGGGTCGCGACCCCTGATGGGGAAGAGGATCTCGAAGCGGAGCAGAGAAGACAGCTGCTGGATGACAACGACACCATGGGATCTTCGGGACTCAGGGTCCTGGCGGTGGCGAGTCGGTCACTGCCCGTTCGGGCATCGGAGTTCGAGGGCAATCTTCTTGACGACGTGGGATCCTTGCGCATCGAAGCTCTGCTGGGGATCCTGGATCCAGCCCGCCCGGAGGCGATCGACGCCGTTCGGGAGTGCCGTCGGGCCGGCATCTCGGTGCGGATGATCACGGGCGACCATCCAACTACTGCAGCCGCCATCGCCTCCGAGTTGGGCATCTCCGGCAGCGTCGTCACCGGCGTCGAACTGGATGCCCTCACCGACGACGAACTGGAAGAGCAGATCGGTCAGATCGGTGTTTGTGCGCGGGTGTCGCCGGTGCACAAGGTCCGGGTGGTCGACTCACTTCGGGCGGCAGATCAGATTGTTGCGATGACCGGTGACGGTGTGAACGATGCTCCGGCCCTCAAGTCGGCCGACATCGGAGTGGCGATGGGAATCACCGGAACCGAGGTCACCAAAGAGGCCGGTGACATGATCCTCACCGATGACAACTTCGCCACGATCGTGGCGGCGGTGGAGCGTGGGCGGGCCATCTACGACAACATCCTGACGTTCGTGCGCTTCCAGCTCACCACGAACATAGCTGCGCTGTCGAGCATTCTCTTTGCCCGGCTTCTTGGCCTGCCCACGCCCTTCAATCCCATTCAGGTGTTGTTCGTGAACATCATTGCTGATGGTCCACCGGCCATCAGCCTCGGGGTTGATCCGCCCCGGCCGGGCCTGATGGACCGGGAACCCCGGCCAACCGGGGAGAAGATTCTCAACCGACCGCGACTCATCACGATCCTCTACGCCGCCACCTTGATGACAATCGCCACGCTCATGTTGTTGAGTGTGGCCGAGGATCGTGTGGAGCTTGATGTGGCGTTGACCATGACCTTCACGGCCTTCGTCTTCCTGCAGTTGGCCAATGCCTTCTCGGTCCGCGCGGGCGGTAGCACGCTCCTGAGTCGGCATACTTTCACCAACGGCACCTTGTGGCTGTCGGTTGGCGCGATTGTGGTCATACAGATCCTCGTCGTGGAAGTCCCTTTCCTGCAGGGTGTCTTCGAAACCACTTCGCTCAGCGCCACCCAGTGGCTGATATGTCTGGCATTTCCGATCGGGTTCCTGGTGATGGAGGAGCTCCGCCGCCGGTTCGGCCGAATGATCAGTCCGGCGGATGAGTAGCCCACTGGTCGAGGTCACAGGTCTGGGCCGGGACTTCAAGGTTCGGGCCGGCAGGTTCCAGCGCGTCGTCGGGCGGGCTTCGGCCGTTGACTCGGTGGACCTCACCCTGGGGTCCGGTGAAATCCTTGCGGTGTTGGGTGAGCCCGGATCGGGGAAGACCACTCTGTTGCGGTTGCTGGTTCGGTTGCTCGATCCCACGGAGGGTTCGATTCGGTTCCGGGGTACCGATGTGACCCGATTGTCAGGCAGGGATCTGCGTACGTTGCGATGTCACCTTCAGGTCACGTTCCAGGATCCCGCAGCAGTGTTCGGCTCCCTTCGTTTGGTGTCGGAGGTTCTCCTGGAACCGTTCGTTGCCCAGGGTGAGCTTGCCGCAGCCGACGTGACCGCCTTGCTGCGTCGGGTGGATCTGGATGCAGATCTCGCGGCGAAGACCATGGGTGAGGTGAATCCGGACGAGGCCCAGCGGATCGGATTGGCCCGGGCGCTGGCCCTTGAACCCGAACTGATTGCACTGGATGAACCCCTGGCGAGTCTCGACAAGCTCCAGCGGATCAGCTTCTCGGCTCTGTTGCGCGAGCTTGGGGGGAGCACCCGCACTTCCTTTGTGGTGTCGACGCACCGCGTGGATCATGTGCGCGATCTGGCCAACCGCGATCCTTCCAACGGAGTCGAGGGGAGGGTTTGTGTCATGTACTCGGGCCGCCTCGCCGAGATCGGGATGGCTGGTGCGGTGCTGGACCAACCTGCACACCCGTATACACGGGCGCTGATCTCAGCACAGTCCGGGTCCCGGCCATTGACCGAAACCCTCGAGGGTGACGTACCTTCAGCAGTTGCGACCCCCGAAGGCTGTCGATTCCACACCCGGTGTCCGGATGCGGTGCAGCGTTGTGTGGGCGAACAACCGGGCATGAGGCTGGTCTCCGGTCCTGGCGAAGCATCGCCGGGTCACGAGGCCGCATGTATCTTCGTGTGACCTACAGTCGCATCACTAAAGCAAAGGGACGATCGTGAGAGCAGCAATTCTTTATGAGCCGGGCCAACCACTCGAGTTGGCCGACGATGTGAAGCTGGGGGCAACCGGGCCGGGTGAGGTGCGGGTCCAGGTGGCCGCCTGCGGAATCTGTCACTCCGACCTTTCGATCATCCAGGGACATTTTCCGCTGATGGGCCCCACGATTCCCGGGCACGAAGCCGCGGGAGTGGTCTCGGAAGTTGGAGCGGGAGTGGATCACGTCTCCGTGGGCGATCATGTGATCCTCACCCCGGCTCCCTCATGTGGTCACTGCCGAGCCTGCCGCCGCGGTCGTTTCAGTCACTGTTATCTGGGTGACGGCCTGATGACGTCGACCTTCGACGACGGGACCACGCGGCTGGAGCGCAACGGCGAGGTCGTCTATCGAGGTCTGGGAATGGCCGGTTGGGCCGAGGAAGTGATCGTGGTTCGCCAGGCAGCAATCCCGATCCCCAAGGACATCCCGCTGGACGTGGCATGTGTGATCGGCTGCGCGGTCCAGACCGGTACGGGGGCCGCGCTCAACACCGCGTCGATAGAACCGGGAGACTCGGTGCTCGTGGTGGGAGCGGGGGGGATCGGTGTTTCGATTGCTGCCGGGGCTTCGATAGCCGGAGCGAGTCGCATCATCGTGTCCGACCCGTCCGAGAGCCGTCGTGAAAGGGCAATGAGTTTTGGCGCAACCCATGTGGTTGATCCCACATCCGATGATGTTCCTGCAGTCGTGGACGCCCTCACAGGTGGTGGCGTGGACACAGCGTTCGAGGCCGTCGGATCGGCAGCACTCGCCGAACAGTGTCTTGATTCAACCGTTAATGGAGGTGAGGTGATCCTTGTTGGTGCAGCGCCGATGGACGGGTTCATCAATGTTCAGTCGGTGGCGATGATGTTCAGCGGCAAGAGCCTTTCGGGTTGTGTGCTGGGCAGTTGTTGGGCCCCACGGGACATTCCGCGGATCGTGGAACTGTGGCAGTCGGGTCAGTTGCCGCTCGACGAGATGGTGACGGCCAGACGGCCACTTGCCGAAGTCAACGATGCGGTCCGCCAGGCGGAGGCGGGCGTCGGCCTGCGGACCGTTCTCATGATGGACTGAGACTGGACTCGGACTGGAACGGCTCCGAGTGACCGCCGATTCAGGTGATCGCGGATTCGATTGCCGACACAACCGAGGCGTCATCGGGTGTGGTGACCGGGTTGAACCGGGCCAGCACGTCGCCGTCGGCGCTGATCAGGAACTTCTCGAAGTTCCACCGGATGTCGCCGGTGTGCCCCTCCGGATCGGCAAAGTCCACCAAGGCCCCGTAGAGCTCGTGGCGACCATCTCCGTTGACCTCGATCTTCTCGGTGAGCGGGAAAGTCACGCCGTAGTTGGTGCTGCAGAAAGTTGCGATTTCCTCGGGAGTGCCCGGTTCTTGCTCGGCGAACTGGTTGCAGGGCACACCCAGCACCGTGAATGCAGTGTCGCCGTAGCTCTTCTGGAGTTCCTCGAGCTGTTCGAACTGGGGAGTCAGTCCGCACTTCGATGCCACGTTCACAACCAGAGTGACCTTTCCCCTGGCATCGTCCAGAGCCGCGGCTGAACCATCCAGGGAGGCAATGCTGATGTCATAGAGGGAACTGCTCGTTTCGGCCATGCCCTGAAATGTAGTTGGGCAAAGGGGCCGTGTACTCTCTGCTCTGCATATGGACCAGAAAATGATCACATTCCTGTCGCTGTTGGCGGTGCTCTGCGCGGCCTTTCTGGTGATCACAATTCCGATTGCGGTCTACTCGCTGATCGTTCACCGGGTGCCAAAACCCTTGCAGTCGATCCGCGATGGCCTGGGTGAGGCTGCCCTTTCGATGGCGGCGGCCGTTGCAGTTGTGTCCACCCTCGGCAGCCTCTACCTGTCGGAGGCGGCCAAGTTCATCCCGTGTGAACTGTGCTGGTTTCAGCGGATCTTCATGTACCCGCTGGCCGTGATCCTCACGATCGCTGCGTTCCGCAAGGATGTTTCGATCCGGATTTACGCGCTCCCGCTGGCGTTCGTGGGTGCTGCAATCAGCACCTATCACTATTTGATCCAGCGCTTCCCGGAGAACGTCAGCTATGAGTGTTCCACCGCGGTGTCCTGTGACGCCGTGTTCGTCTGGAAATTCCATTTCCTGTCGATTCCCGCCATGGCATGGATCGGCTTCATCACGATTGCCGTCCTGTTGTTGCTGGCGACGCGCAAACCTGCCCTGAAGACAGGCTCAGGGCCCGCTACAGACGCCTGAGCGCTGCGCGGTACGGTCTTTCCCGACGTAACACTCCCAATCTGAGACATCTGGAGATGCAGCGATGAACGACGGGCGCAGCTGGGCCGCTGACAAGAAATCGAAGGCACCCTTGATCATCGGGGGCGTGGTATTGGCTGTTGTGGTGGTGATCGGCATCGTGGTCTTCGCCGGTGGCTCGGACGATGGCGGGGACACCGCCGCGGGGAACGCCTCTCAGGAGACCGCAACTGTTGCGATCAGCGGTGAGGACCTGCCTCCACTCGGCGGTGAGGGTGGTCTTCCCAGCCCCGATCAGGATCCGGCGTTCGGACTCTCCGCCCCCCAGCTTGCGGGCCAGAGCTTCGACGAATCAGAAGTGGTGGTGGATCCCTCCGACGGCACGCCGAAGGCTGTGGTGTTCCTGGCTCACTGGTGCCCGCATTGCCAGGCTGAGGTGCCCAAAATCCAGAACTGGATCGACGAGGGCAATCAGCCGGAGGGTGTCGAGATCATCGCGGTTTCCACCTCCGTCGACCAGTCCCGTCCGAATTACCCGCCGTCGGCGTGGCTGGCCGGTGAAGGTTGGGAGCCGCCCGTGATGCTGGACGATCAGGCATCGAGTGCACTTCAGACCTACGGCGGATCGGGTTTCCCGTTCTTTGTGATGATCGATGCCGACGGCAACGTGTTCCAGCGTGGATCCGGCGAACTGCCCGAAGCCGAATGGGATGCTGCGATCAAAGCAGTTGCCGCGACCGGCTCCGGTGCAACCAGCTGATTCAGTTCCGCCAACTCAGTCCTGCCAACTCAGGGAACCAGACAAAGTTTGCCTGTGACCTTGCGTTCGAGCAGGTCCCGCAGCGCCTTGCCCACATCGGCCAGCGCGAAGGTGACGGGTTCGATCGGGTCCAGCGTTCCCTGTGAGACCGCGCTGAGGACCTCTGCGATCAGGGCTGCGTTGTCCTCAGGGTTGTTCAGGCTCCAGATTCCCCAGTCCACGCCGATGATGGCGCGGTTGCGCAAGAGGATCTGATTGGTCCGAAGCGAGGCAATGTCACCGGCAGCGAAACCGATGATGAGAAGTCGCCCGAAGTCGCCCAGCGCCCGCAACGCCAAGTTGCTCATTTCGCCGCCAACCGGATCCACGGCCACGTCGACCCCTCCGCCGGAGATTTCGCGAGCGCGTGCCTTGAGGTCCTCGTTGGAGTAGTTGATGACTTCGTGTGCACCCCGGCGGATGCAGAGATCCAGCTTCTCCGCCGAGGACGCGGCCGCAATCACATTCATGTTCATGGCGCGGGCAATGTCAATCGTTGCGAGACCCACTCCGCCGGCGGCGCCGAGAACGAGTATCCACTCGCCCGCGGTGGCCATGATCCGATGTCTCAGGCTGAACCATGCGGTGGCGTAGGACTGGCCCATCGTGGCGGCCTGGGTGTCGGTGACGTTGTCGGGGATGGCCACGAGTTGAGCTGGATTCACGTCTATCTCGCTGGTGAATCCGCCGAGGCCCACGGATGCGGCGACTCGTTGACCGGCTTCCCAGCCCGCCACATCGGCGCCGACCTCCAGAATTTCACCTGCAAGCTCCGAACCGGGCGTGAAGGGCAGTGGCGGTTTGATCTGGTACAGCCCCTGAACCATCAAGGCGTCGACGTAGTTGACACCACAGGCGGTCACCCGGATCCGAACACCGGAGTCGGCCAGTGGGCCGGATTCACTCTGCTCAACGACAAGCTCTTCTGGTTCATCGAACCTCACGCATTCAACCGTGTCCATTGGCGGAGGCTAGCCCGATCCGGGGGTACCTGAGTTTGTTGACCGGCCCGGAGGCTTCTACGGTCATTCGACAGGTTCTATTCCCAAGAGATCAATGCCCCGGGAGGGTCCCAATGCGTAGTCCCAAGGACTTCTTCAAGCCACTTGCGGTCGGTGCACCGACACCGTTGACAGAGATCCCGTTTCGCCCCTCGCGAATGATCCATTTCTTCCCGCCGCACATCAACAAGGTCACTGACAAACTGCCTCAGATCGCGCCGCAGGTCGATATCCTCCTCGGCAATCTCGAAGACGCCATTCCGATGGAGTCAAAGGAAGATGCGAGGGCAGGACTGGTGCGCGTGGCGCGCGAGGTCGACTTCGGCGACACGCAGTTGTGGACTCGGGTGAACAGCCTCGACTCACCTTGGGTGCTCGATGATCTGATCACCCTGGTCAGCGAGATCGGCAACGAACTCGACGTGATCATGATTCCGAAGGTCGAAGGGCCGGAGGACATCAATTACGTCGACCAACTGTTGGCTCAACTCGAAGCCAAGGCGGGAATCCGCAAGCCCATCATGGTGCATGCCCTTCTTGAGACGGCACGCGGTGTTGCGAACACCGAGGAGATCTGCCTGGCGTCGCCCAGGATGCAGGGGTTGTCGCTCGGCCCGGCTGACCTGGCCGCAGACCGGCGCATGAAGACCACGCGCGTGGGTGGCGGCCACCCGGGCTACCTGGTCCGCGAGGATCCACCCGACGGCCCCGATGGCCCGCAGTACGACGCTGAGCGAGCCACCAACCAGCAGGATCTCTGGCACTACACGGTGGCTCGGATGGTTGATGCCTGTGCCATGGCAGGAATCCTTCCCTTCTACGGGCCTTTCGGCGACATCAAGGACACCGTCGCCTGTGAGGACCAGTTCCGAAATGCCTATCTTCTCGGCTGTGTGGGTGCCTGGTCCCTGCATCCGGTCCAGATAGACATCGCCAGACGCGTGTTCTCACCGGAACCCGTTGAAGTTGCCCATGCCCAGGAGGTCATCGACGCCATGGGCGACGGCACCGGCGCGGTCATGTTGCACGGCAAGATGGAAGACGATGCATCAGTGAAGCAGTGCCATGTGGTTGTCGACCTGGCCCGCCAACTTGCTGCGCGCGATCCGGAACTCGCCGACCTCTACGGATACTGAAATGAGCACCAACATGACCGACACGCTGCGACCACGTCGTTCCGTCCTCTACATGCCGGGAGCGAATGACAAGGCACTTGCCAAGGCCAAGTCCCTGCCGACGGACTGCATCATCTTCGACACCGAAGACTCGGTGGCCCCGGACATGAAGGGCGCTGCACGCGAGAAGGTTGCCGCTGCGGTCGCTTCTGGCGAATACGGCCATCGCGAGCTCACGATCCGGGTGAACAGCATCGAGACCGAGTGGCATGCGGATGATCTACTCAGCGCAGCCGAAGCCGGACCGGCCGGCATCGTGGTGCCCAAGATCGACTCAGCGGCAGATGTTGCAGCGGTCGAGAGGGTCATCGAGTCGGTTCCGGCGGCGAGCGACACCGTCATCTGGGCGATGCTGGAAACCCCCACTGCCATTGAGAACGCCGTGGAGATTGCCACTTCCTCGGAACGTCTGGCTGTGCTCGTGATGGGAACCAACGACCTGGCCAAGGAACTCCGTGCGGCGCTGGTCCCCGGCAGGGCGCCCCTGCTCTGGGGTCTGGGTCGTTCGGTCAACGCTGCCCGTTTCGCGAACAAGGTGATCCTCGACGGCGTCTACAACGATGTCCGCAATCCGCAAGGTTTCGCTCAGGAGTGTGCTCAGGGCGCCGACATGGGGTTTGACGGCAAGACCATCATCCATCCATCACAGGTGGAGCCGTGCAACGAGGCGTTTGCGCCCTCGGTTTCCGAGATCGAGTACTCCCGCCGGGTGATCGAGGCGTTCGAAGCCGGGGTGGCGGAAGGCAAGGGTGTGGTCACGGTTGACGGCAAGATGGTGGAGAACCTTCACGTCGACAACGCCCGTCGGGCTCTGGCCGTGGCAGACGCCATCGAAGCGCTTGTCGATTGAGGTCACCCGCCGCGGTGCTCCGGCATGCGCCTACGATGGCAATGTGACAGACAACCAGGATCCGCCGGGCCAGACTCCTCCAGGCTGGTATCCGGATGCCCAGGGAGTCCAGCGTTACTGGGACGGGACCGAGTGGACCGAGCACACCAGCGCAAACCCGGCCGCGCCGGCACTGGTGACTGCGTACTGCACGAACTGCGGCACCCAGATGGATCCGTCCGCTCCCGCATGTACGGCGTGCGGGTTCGGTGTCGGAACGGTGGTGAACTACTGCCGAACCTGCGGCACCCAGGCATCTCCCGGGCAAGCCATGTGTCTGGCGTGTGGGTCGAACCTCACCGTTTACCGCGTCGACGAGAAGAGCAAGCTCGTTGCCGGCCTGCTTGCGCTGCTCATCGGTGGGCTGGGTATCCACAAGTTCTACCTGGGATACACAAATGCCGGGGTCATCCAGATCGTGGCAACGATCTTCACTTGCGGAATCGCCAGCATCATCCCGTTCATCGAGGGAATTATCTACCTGACCAAGACCGATGCAGAGTTCGAGGCGATCTATGTGATCGGCACGAGGGAATGGTTCTGAGCCACTCGCGGTAACTGGATTCCACCCGTTGCCCGCACCTCAGCCCTGGCGAGCCACGAGCTGACGGGCGATCACTTTCAGGCACAGCACCTCATCTGCGCCTTCGAAGATCGACAGTACCCGGGCGTCCACGAACAACCGGCTCACGGGATACTCCTCGGCATAGCCGAATCCGCCGTGAATCTGCATTGCCTCGCGGGTGACCCACTCGGCGGCCTTGCACACGTACGCCTTGATCATCGAGGCCTCCAGAGTGCCCTCACCCTTGGCCATGAGGCGGGCAACTTGATAAGAGAACTGGCGCGCACCCTGGGTGATGAATGCCATGCGTGCGAGCTTTGCCTGGGTCAGCTGGTATTCGGCCACGGGTTGACCGAAAATCGCGCGGTCCTCGGCGTAGGTCCGGGCCTCTTCCATCGCAGCCTGCATGACGCCGATTGCACGAGCAGCCGTCTGCAGGCGGCCATTTTCGAAACCGGCCATCTGGTAATAGAACCCTTTTCCCTTGCCGCTTTCCTCGCCTATGAGGTTCTCTGCCGGCACGAACCAGTTGTCGAGGGCGATCTCATAGGAGTGCATGCCCCGGTAACCGATCGTGTCGATCGGGCGGGCCTCCATCTTTCCGCCGCCGTGAGCGTTGTCCTGGATGGACTCGAAGCCGTGACCGTCACCGCGTTCCTTCTCGATGATGAACATTGACAGACCCCGGTGGCCGATCGACCGATCCGGATCAGTGCGGGCGAGCAGCATCAACACGTCGGCGCGGGCACCGAAGGTGCACCAGGTTTTCACGCCGTTGATCAGGTAACCGCCGTCGGTCTCGGTGGCCGTCACCTTCACGCCGGCCACGTCCGACCCGAAGTCGGGTTCGGTCACCGCAACCGCGTTCATCACCTCGGCGGTGGCGAGCTTCGGCAGCCATTCCTGCTTCTGTTCCTCGGTGCCGCCGGCCTCGAGGGCACGGGCCAGAATTTCGGGGCGGGTGATCAATGATCCTCCTGCGCCAAGGCTTCCGCGGCTGAGTTCCTCGGTGGCAACCACCATCGCGATGTAGTCAGATTCGGTTCCCGAGGCGAAGCCTCCGTATTCCTCGAGGATCGAGAGGCCAAAGGCTCCCATTTCGGCGAGGCCGGTGATGATGTCTTCGGGGATGTCGGCGTTTTCGCGATGGATGTGTTCGGCGATCGGCTCCAGCTTCTCCTCCGCGAAACGACGGAAGGTGTCCTGCACCATCTCGAAGTCGTCGTCGAGTCCTCGGGTGCCGTCCACGTTGGCCATCGCAGCAAGAAACTCCGGACTGCGAAAGGTCGCGCAGAACGTGCGCGAGCGGTCCAGTGCCCCGGGTTCCACACCCCACTCGGCTTCGCGTCCGAACAGTTTTGCGGCAAGTTCGGCGATCACGTCGGCAGCGAATGCGCAGGTGACCGCCGCTTCCTCGTCGCCTTTGTTGCCGTAGTCGAGCAAACCCCTGGCTGCCATGACACCAGCAGCGGCATGAGCCACGTCGTAGGCGAGAACCTGCTGTTCCTCGGGATCAGATGCCGCGAGGGTAGCGATTCCAGAGTCAATGGCCGCTTGGGCAACCTCGAGCGCATCACGCGCCGCAACGAGGTCTGGCGGAGTCGGCAGTGTGGTCGTCATGGGCGCCGACATTACCGGGTGGAAACCGGTTCTTCCCAAGCCTCGGACAGGAAGTCAATCAGGTCCGGGAACGGCAGCGGAGTGCTGAAGAGGAAGCCTTGGGCGCTGTCGCAGCCCATTTCTGTCAGCAGGTTCCGCGTGTTCCGATCCTCCACCCCTTCGGCCACCACGTGCAGGCCCAGGTTGTGTCCGAGGTCGATCACAGCTCGAACGATCGTGTCGTCTTCGCTGAGGTGCTGCACGAAGGACTTGTCGATCTTCACTTCATCAATCGGGAGCTGTCGCAGGTATGACAGCGACGAGTAGCCGGTGCCGAAATCATCGATGCTGAACCTGATCCCCAGCGCCCGGAGGTCCGCCAGCATCGTCATGGACTGGCCGGGATCATCCATCAGTTGGCTTTCTGTTATCTCGAAACACAGTGAACCAGCCGGGAGACCCTGACGCTCCATCAGCTCGCTCACCCAGGTCACGAGGTTTGGGTCATAGAAGTTTCGAGCCGACAGGTTCACGCTCATCTGGATTTGACGGGATACAAGGAGCGGTTTCATCTCCTCGGCTGCCCTCTCGCTCACAGTGCGGGTCAACCAATGGATGGTTCCGGAGACCTCCGCCAGTTCGATGAACTCATCCGGAGGCAGCATTCCGTGGCGGGGATGTTGCCACCGGACCAGGGCCTCCACCCCGATGGTCCTGCCGGAACGCAGGTCGATTCGCGGTTGGTAGTGCACCACCATGTCGCCCGAGCGGTTGGCGGCCGCGCGGAGGTCGCCGAGCAGTTCGAGCCGCCGCATGCTCTGGAGGTCCTGACCGGGTGAGTAGATCGACTTGCCACCGACCGCTGACTTGGCCCTGTACATCGCGCCATCTGCCCTGCGCACCAGGGTCTCGGCATCCTTGCCGTGTTGCGGCGAGATCGCGATCCCTATGGAAGCGCTCAGCTGGAACCGGAAGCGGTCGATGAGGAAGGGTCGCTCGCAGAGTTCGATCAGTCTGTTCGCGATTTCATTGGCCGCCGCCTCATTGACGGTGTTCGTGAGCAACACAGCGAACTCGTCACCGCCCAGGCGGGCCACGGTGTCACAGTCCCGCAGATTGCTTTCGAGCCTGCGGGACAGTTCGATCAGAAGTCGGTCGCCGTACTCGTGGCCAAGGGAGTCGTTGACTTCCTTGAACTGATCCAGGTCGACAACCAGGAGGGCCACTGCATTCCCGGAACGTTCGGTGCGAACCAATGCCTCTGTCAGGCGCTCGCGAAGCTGGAGTCGATTGGGCAGTCCTGTGAGGGAGTCGTGCATGGCCTGGTGGCGGAAGGACTCCTCCATCCGGGCCCGCTTGGTGACATCTTCGAGCGAAACACCAACGGATCGACCGGGCAAGGGCACGGCCCGCAAGGCGAAGACCCCTTCGAAGTTCGGAATCTTCACGAAGGGAGCCTCCACCGGCCTCCCCAGGGTGCTCACGTCTGCAAGACGTTGGCGCCACTCAGGATCCAGCGTGATCGCATCGGCAACCCTGACTGTTCCGTTGAGTCTCTCCACTCCGAAGAGGTGCCGTGCCGCGGGATTCAGGTCCGTCACGATCATGGCGTCGGGGTCGTCGGGATCAACCAC
This sequence comes from Microthrixaceae bacterium, assembly GCA_020027475.1. Classification (GTDB taxonomy): domain Bacteria; phylum Actinomycetota; class Acidimicrobiia; order Acidimicrobiales; family Microtrichaceae; genus JAHRAZ01. The sequence continues at coordinate 39,357 of JAHRAZ010000118.1, read as the reverse complement.
GTGCAGCAGTACGAGCGCCACCGGGATTCCCTCGATGAAGTCGCTGTAGCGTCGAAGGCCGGCCTCAGCCCGCCACCGGATTGTTTCATCCACGAGCAGGCCGCGCCTGCTCGTGATCGTTCCGTCATCGTCGAGACTCACCTTTACTCTCTCGGCCACCCGGCGATAACGACCTCCGACGCCGCGCAGTCGCACGTGGGTTTCGGTGTCATGGCCTTCCCCATTGCGTTTCCTCGATGTGCGCCAGTTTGCTCGATCGGCGGGATGGAGATGTTCCGCGAAACCTTCTTCGTCGATGACGTCCTCAGCTCGAATACCCAGGGCATCCATCACGTTTTCGGACACGAATCCGATCGGGTTTTCGCCACTGGCCTCCCAGATCACCGCCTCCACACCGTTGACAAGGTCATCGAAACGACGACGGGTTTCCGTGGCGCTCCTGACGAGACTGGTCAGAATTGTGGCGCCGGCGAGAGTGCAGATGACGTAAGCGCCGATGGAGAGTCTCCACATGGCCGGTTCCCGCCACAGTCCGATCAGCATCAGCAGCATCGCTGTGATCGTCATCAGGGCCAACGAGAAACGCGGGCCGAACCACAAGACGTGAAGCGCCGCGATCGACGCGAAGACAACCACTGCCACCGTGAAGGTTTGCGGCACCGTGGCAGCCACGATCAAGGTGAGCGTCGTATCAACCAGCGCCATCAGGCGGCTTGGTCGAGCTCCATCGATCTCCCGACGCAGCAGGGTGATGTTGCTGACGGCCTCCACTACGAAGATGAGGCCCGCGAGCCAGAACCGGTTGGGTCCGAACACCGGGAATGCCGCTACTGCCAGAGCTATCACTGTGGCGACGGCGAGGCGGATCCGCAGTACCTGCTCCGATGATCCCCAGAACGCTTCTGTGTTCTCGGGGTGTCTGCTGTGCTCCGGTTGTTCGGGTGCTCCCGAAGCATCCACGGTGACTTCGCGGAGTGTTTCTGCTGGTGGGGAAGGAGGATGGTCGTTCATTGCCAATCAACCACTTTGGGAGAACGGTAGCTCACCCTGAGAAGCTGTGAACGTTGAAGCCGACTTTGTGAATGGCCGTCGGATCGGGATACCTTGCGGCAGCCAACCCAGCCGCATTGCAGAATCGGAGAACAAATGACTGTGCACGATCGTCCCTTCGGTCGCCACCTCGAGGACTTTGAACCCGGTGACGTCTACAAACACTGGCCTGGCAAGACCATCACGGCCTTCGACGACCATCTGTTCTGCATGATGACCATGAACCATCATCCGCTGCACACCAACGAATGGTTCGCCCAGAACGAGACTGTTCACGGCAAGAACGTCGTCGTGGGCAACCTGGTCTATTCGCTGGTATTGGGCATGTCGGTACCTGACGTTTCCGGAGCAGCGATCGCGAACCTTGAGGTTGAGTCACTCAAGCACAAGAACCCGACGTTTCACGGCGACACGATTTATGCCGAGACCAAAGTGATCGACAAGCGGGAATCCTCCAAGGGTGACCGCGGAATCGTCACGGTGGAAACAAAGGGTTTCAATCAGGATGGAGTGGAAGTCTGCTTCTTCCGCCGCAAGGTGATGGTGTGGAAGGCTGAAGCCGCGCCCCAGCGGCAGCGCCCATATTCCGGGGACGTCTGGGAAGACTGAGTTACTTGTCCCCCTTCGGTGCCGAAGCAGCCGGCGGGTTCACGGCTGCGGCCGGTCACTACTCCAGGGCCCGGCCTGCATATGCCAGATCGGCCGTGGGAATGCTCAAGGATGAGTTGCCAGCCGGCCGGATTCTCGATGTGGGTGCGGGGACGGGAATCCTCACAGGCCAGCTTCAACGAGCCGGCCTCAAGCTGTGGTCATGTGATCCCTCGATGCCGATGCTCGAGCAGCTCCGGCTTTCACTTCCGGATGTGCCGGCCGTGTGCTCATCCGCGGAGGAACTGCCTTTCAATTCCCGAACGTTCACAGCGATGGTTGTGGCTCAGGCCTTCCACTGGTTCGATCCGGCTCAGGTGCTTGACGAGTTCGATCGAGTATTGATTGATGATGCCATCCTGGCAGTTGTCTGGAACCTTCGCGACGAATCAGTGGATTGGGTTCGGAATCTCACGGATCTGATCGAGTTCCGCTCGGGTGGTCGACCTCTGGATGCGGCCGTGGCCATTGAGTCATACAAGGCGGTTGAGTCTTCCGGGTTGTTCGAACCGCATCTGAGTCAATCTTTCGACAATCCCCAGAACCTCAACATGGATCTCCTCGCGAGTCGTGTGAGGTCCACGTCGTTTGTGGCTGCAATGCCGCTGGATTCCCAGAGTGAACTGGTTTCGGAGGCGCTTGCTCTGGTCGGTGAGTCCGCAGACCCGACCGGTTCCGGGCAGTTCGAGTATCCGCACCGAACCGAGGTGTCCATCTTTCGGAAGACATGAAGATTCATGACGGTTGTGTTGCGCTCCGCAGCAACACGTCCGCCACCGGTCATGTTCGTCACCCGACCGTCATCAAGTGCTGAGATATCCGTCACATCGCATAGCCTCAGTTACTCTGTGTGAGGGGTTGACGACATACAGTTTCCGCACCGCGGGATCTGACTGCGGGATCTGAGGGTCGGAGCAAAGGGGACTCAGAAGTGGACATTACGTTTTATGGCGTGCGGGGATCGACGCCATGTTCGTGTGACGACATCCGCAGGCACGGTGGCAACACGTCCTGCGTGCTGATCCAGCCGCTCCGTGGTGACCCGATCATTCTCGACTTGGGCACCGGCCTGCGGTATCTCGGAGTTGACGCTGCCGTCGGAAGCGGTGGTTTCAGGGCCACGGTGTTTGTGACTCACATGCACTGGGATCACATTCAGGGCCTTCCCTTCTTTGCTCCGGTTCTCAGCGAGACCGGCCGGCTCGACATCCATGTTCCTCCCCTCGAGGACGGCACGATCGCCGAGGCGGTCGAGGGTTTCCTCGCCCCTCCGTATTTTCCCGTGAGCCTCGAGGAAATTCATGGCGAGGTGTCGTTCACCGAGATGCAGCCCGGATCAATGCAGGTGCAGGACGCTGTGGTCACCGCCGGCTGGGTTCCACACAACGGACCCACCTTCGCGTACCGCATTGAGGTTGATGGACGATCGGTGGCGTATGTGAGCGATCACCAGGAACCGATTGGTGATCCAACCTACGTGGATCCCGGCGTCCTTGATCTGTGCCGTGGAGTGGATCTGCTCATCCACGACTCGCAGTACAACGCCGGTGAGTTGGCCATGAAGCCCACCTGGGGTCACTGCACCCATGACTACGCCCTCGAGGTTGCGGCCCAGGCAGGCGCATCTGCTCTTGCCTTGTTCCATCACGATCCTTCACACGGTGATGACTACCTCGATCGGGTGCTGGAGGATTTGCGCGTGAAGGCAGGTCCACGGGGTGTTCCCGAGATCTGGAACGCATACGAGGGACTGACCGTTTCCTACGCTGGCGTGCCGGTCAGCTGACCGTTGGGTCGGGATCCGGAGTCGAACTATTCTGCGATTCGCGCAATTCCAACCGATCGCAGGAGACGCCATGTCCGAACAGAACGACAACCCCGGCCAACACGAGATGTCGATCTCGGTGGACCCCAAGGAGTTCAGGACCGTTCTCGGACACTTTCCGACCGGTGTGACCGTGGTGGCGGGAGCTGACGGCGATGAAGCGTTCGGGCTCGCCATCGGTTCCTTCTTCTCGGTTTCCCTCGAACCACCCCTGGTCGGATTCTGTGTGGGAACCGGATCGGCCTCGTGGAAGCGAGTGGCTGACACCGGTTCGTTCTCGGTGAACATCCTCTCCGAACACCAGATGGAGGTCTCCAACACTTTCGCCTCGAAGTCCGAGGACAAGTTCGCGGCCGTGGAGTGGACGGAATCGGCACACACGGGCTCTCCGCTCATCACGGATGCCATTGCCCACCTCGACTGTGAACTCGAGGCCACCTATCCCGGAGGTGACCACGAAATTGTGGTCGGCAGGGTGAAATCGCTCGACCTTCATCGCGAGGATCACGGACCGTTGATCTTTTTCAAGGGCTCATATTCCCGACACGAGAAGATCTGATCCCGTGGCCATCTATGCGTTGGGTCACCAGGTGCCCGACATTCATCCGGACGCATACGTCCACCCTGATGCGGTGGTGATCGGGTCCGTGCGAATCGGAGCCCGGTCATCCATCTGGCCGTCAGCGGTGGTTCGTGGTGATGACGGAGAAGTGATCATCGGCGAGGACTGCTCGATTCAGGACGGTGCGATTCTGCACACCACGGTTGTGTGGCCCACCACGCTTGCAAACATGGTCACAGTCGGGCACCTTGCTCATCTCGAAGGATGCAATGTGGCCGACAAGGCGTTGATCGGTTCTGGCTCGATAGTCCTGCACAATGCGCAGATCGGCGAGGAGGCTGTCGTGGGTGCAGGAGCCTTCGTGGGTAACAGGAAGGTTGTTCCGCCGTTGGCCATGGCGCTCGGGGTGCCGGCCACGATCAAGGAAAACGCAGTCCAACCGGGACACTTCGATCTGGGTGTCCAGTCGTACGTGGATCGAGCGGTGCGCTACAAGTCAGAGCTCCGACGCCTGCCCGACCACGGCTGAATCCGGCGGGTGATCCATTCCGGAGCCGAGGCGCCTCACACTCGCACTTGCGCACTGTGAGGTCCCTCTCGGGCTGACAGACCTTCGGGGGATAGCCGTTTCGGACGCTTCACGGTACGGCAAACTGGTGGCAACTCCGTCTTGGCACTGTGATCCCCATGGCATCACAAGAGCAGAAGCCCCGTTTGGTGGTCATCGGCAACGGGATGGTTGGGCAGCGCTTCCTCGAACGGGCAGTTGGACACGGGCTGTCCGACGATTGGACCATTACGACGTTTTGTGAGGAATCCCGGGTTGCATACGACCGAGTGGCACTCAGCAGTTTCTTCGAAGGCCGCACCGCCGAAGACCTGAGCCTTGTCGACGATGGGTTCGCCCGACGAAGTGGCGTTGACCTCCGGGTTGGCCAGCGGGCCACGGGCATCGACCGGGCCAGACGGGTTGTGATCACATCGAGTGGTGACGAGGTGCCTTACGATCGGATTGTCCTGGCGACGGGTTCCTACCCTTTCGTACCCGACATCACGGGCAATCGTCGTGAGGGCGTCTTTGTGTATCGCACGATCGACGACCTCCAGGACATCCGGGCCTGGGCCGACTGGCCCGGAGTCTGCACCGGTGTGGTGATCGGGGGCGGCTTGCTCGGTCTGGAGGCTGCCAATGCGCTGCGCAACCTGAATCTCGAAACTCATGTCGTAGAATTCTCCCCTCAGCTGATGCCTGCGCAATTGGATCCGGTCGGCGGTGCAACACTGCGCACCCATGTTGAGGCGCTCGGTTTGGGAGTACACACGGACACAGCCACCAATGCGATCCATGGTGAGGGTGGGGCTGGCCCCGTGACCGGACTCAGGTTTGGCGACGGAACACTGCTGGAGGCACAAATGGTGGTGTTCTCCGCTGGAATCCGACCGCGGGATTTCCTGGCCGAGTCGTCCGGACTGCTCCGTGGGGAACGCGGCGGGTTTGTGGTGGACGACGAGCTGCGCACTTCCGACCCCGACATTTTCGCGATCGGTGAATGTGCGTCCCACCGCGGCACGACCTACGGTTTGGTGGCCCCCGGATACCAGATGGCCGAGGTCGTGGCCGACGGTCTCTGTGGCCGGGGAACGACATTCGAGGGCGCCGACCTCAATGCCAAACTGAAGCTTCTCGGCGTGGACGTGGCCAGTTTCGGCGACGCACACGGACGACAGGCGAGCGCCGAATCAATCATCTTCGAGGATCCGAGAGCCGGCATCTATCAACGTCTGGTCGTTTGTCGCGATTCCGGTCAAGTGCTTGGCGGCCAGCTTGTCGGCGACGCAACGGCGTATTCCCAACTGTCGATGATGTCGCTGGGCGCGATGGCCACACCCGATGACCCCGGAGCCATGTTGGGGTCGATGGTCGTCGGAAGCGGTGACCCAGGAGCATGTGGCGTTGCCGCACTGGCCGACGATGCCCAGATCTGCAATTGTGAATCGGTTGACAAGGCCACGCTGACCGAGGCGGTCGCGGCGGGATGTCATGTCATCGGTGATCTTCAGGCGATCACCCGGGCTGGGACGGGCTGCGGTGCGTGTGTGCCGATGGTGACCGACCTGCTGCGCGGAGAACTGACCCGGGCCGGGGTGGCGGTCTCCTCGGCGCTCTGCGAGCATTTCGAGTACTCCCGCCAGGAGCTCTATGACCTTGTTCGTGTGCGTGGCCACGCCAGTTTCGCCGAGGTGCTATCGGCCCATGGGCGCGGGCTCGGTTGTGGGACCTGCCGACCGGTCGTTGGGTCAATTCTTGCATCCCGATCCACCGGCTACATCCTCGACGGTGACCAGGCCGGCCTTCAGGACACGAACGACCACTTTCTCGCCAACATGCAGAAGAATGGCACTTACTCAGTGGTGCCTCGCGTGCCCGGTGGTGAGATCACGCCCGACCAGCTCATCGCCCTCGGTCAGATCGCCAAGGATTTCGGCCTGTACACGAAGATTACGGGCGGACAACGCATCGACATGTTCGGAGCCACGATCGGGGAACTCCCCGAGATCTGGCGACGGGTGCTCGATGCAGGACTTGAGTCTGGGCACGCCTACGGGAAGGCGCTGCGCACAGTGAAGAGCTGTGTCGGTCAGACATGGTGCCGTTATGGAGTCGCCGACTCGACCACCATGGCGATCCGGATCGAGGAGCGCTATCGGGGTCTGCGAGCTCCTCACAAGTTCAAGGCGGCTGTCTCCGGTTGCGCCCGCGAATGTGCCGAGGCACAGAGCAAGGATTTTGGTGTGATCGCCACCGAGCGGGGCTGGGATCTCTACGTGGGTGGCAATGGGGGCAAGACTCCGCGGCACGCGGACCTTTTCGCCACCGATCTGGACGATGAGACGCTGATTCGCTACATCGACCGCTTCTTGATGTTCTACATACGTACCGCAGACCGACTGGAGCGTACCTCGGTGTGGTTGGGCAAGCTCGACGGCGGCATTGAGCACCTGCGCTCTGTGGTGATCGATGACTCACTCGGTTTGGCCGCAGAGTTCGAGCTCGAAATGGGCCGCCACGTCGACGCATACGAGTGTGAGTGGAAGGCGACACTGGAGAGTCCGCAACGCCTCGCCCGCTTCGTTACGTTCGTGAACGCCCCGGGTGAAGAGGATCCCGAGATCGTGTTCGTGCAGGAGCGGGGCCAACTCCGCCCGGCAAACCAGGACGAGAGAGAAACGGCGGTGGCAATCCGATGAATCCGGCATTGAGTCAAGCACAGGTGTCTGTGACCTCTGCGCCCGAGCACCAGGTCGAGGAGGTCGACATAGGTCGACTTGGCGAGATCGGTTTCGACCGTGGAGTGGCGGCACTGGTCTGCGGTGAGCAGGTGGCCGTCTTCGTGCTCCGCGCAGCTAATGGCGAGGTCCGGGTGACGGCCGGCGGTGGAGCAGGAGACGATGTGGAGCCAGGAGATGTGTCTGTGCATGCTGTCGCCAATCATGATCCTTTCAGTGGAGCCAACGTGATTGCGCGGGGTCTGGTGGGATCTGTCGGGGACGCAGCGACGGTGGCTTCGCCGATCTACAAACAGCGCTTCGACTTGGTCACCGGCCGTTGCCTCGATGACGATGCCGTCTCCCTCGCCGTGTACCCGGTGCGGCTGACCTCGCAGGGCCGAGTGGTTGTTGCACGTCGACCGCTGAGGGCTGGCGGGCCTCGCCTGCTCCAGAGACCCGAAACGATGGCTCCCGAAACAATGCTGTAAGCAGCTGTTCTTCCAGTGTTCTTGAGGGCGGAATCAAGGTGCAACAGGCACCTCGCAGAATGATCGGGTGACCGCGGCTTCGAACTCCCTCCAAGTTTCCAAAGGAGTCGGATCCTCGGTGCACGCGCCAGTGGCTCCGACTGGGGATTTGCCGCTGGCCGGTTACGTCGTTGGGATTACCGCTGACCGTCGCGCTGACGAGCAGGCTCACCTCTTGTCGCGGCTGGGAGCGGAGATCATCGCTGGCCCGGCCCTGTCGATGGAATGTCTCGATCCGCTCGACGAGATCTACCCGGCCACGCAACAGGTAATTGCACAGCCGCCTGATGTTCTGGTGATCACGACAGGTATCGGGTTCCTTTGGTGGATAGAGGCCACGGCGAGTATCGGTGCGCTCGGTGCGCTCCGTCGCGCCCTGGCGGACACCCGAATCGTGGCTCGGGGAGCCAAGGCGGCGGGAGCGCTGGTCGCCGAAGGTTTCGATGTGGCATGGACTGCCGGATCTGCTGGGAGCGAGGAGATTCTGGCACGCTTGGCCTCCGAGGAAATCGGTGGTGAGCACATGGCTGTTCAGCTCGACGGCTCGTCGTCGAATGGGCTCGTGAGCGGACTCTGGGAGTTGGGGGCTGCCCGGGTGACAGAGGTACCCGTGTACCGCATCGGGCCGCCAACCAACGCTGAGCCGATCAACCGTCTGGTCAGCTCCGTGGTTGACAGCCGGGTCGACGCTGTGACATTCACCTCCCGTCGCGCTCTGAACGGCTTTCTTGATGCTGCGGAGCATTTGGAGGTCGCCCATGAAGTGATAGCCAGACTCAACTCCAGCGTGGCACCGGTCTTTATCGGTCCGATCTGTGCTGTTGCCGCCACCGAGGCAGGAATCCGGGCTCCGGCCACACCCGCCTGTGCCCGGCTGGGTGCCATGGTTCAGCTCGTGGTCGGCCACTTTGCGGATCGGCGCTTGGCTTTCCTCGCCGGTGGACACGAGATCGTCATTCAAGGGCGGATGGTGACGGTGGATGCCGAGGTGCCGATCGTGCTCACCCACCGAGAAAGCGGAGTGCTCGCTGCACTTGCGGAAAGACCTGGGGCGGTCGTGTCGAAGGAGTACCTCCTTCGTACGCTCTGGGAGAGAGGCGAGGCTGACGGCCATGTGGTGGAGGTCGTCATCGCCCGACTTCGCCAGCGTCTCCATCAAGTCCCAGACGCGATCCAGACGGTTGTGCGAAGGGGATATCGACTCGACACCTGAGGGCTCGACACCTGAGGGAACCTTTGCGTGTCCGACCTCTCGGCACCCTGGCAGGCATGAGAACCCTCTCGGCGGGAGCACCGATGGCGTGCGGTGTCGGCGCGGTGATGTTCACGCCGGTGACCCGGCTGCGAAAAGTCCATCCGGGAGTGTTCGGTCATGGAGAATACGACCGACCATCCCGGCCACTCTGCGAAAGCAGGGCACGGTGACTCCGCGCGGGGACGTGTCCTGGACCTCTGGAGCTTCACCGGCCGATATCGGATTCTTCACCTGACCTGGTTCGCCTTCTTCCTGAGCTTCGTCGTGTGGTTCAGTTTCGCTCCTTTCGCATACACGATCGCCGACCAGCTGGGGCTGACCAGCGAGCAGATGGTCACGATCGGGCTCGCCAACGTGGCCTTGACGGTGCCGGCGAGGGTCTTGCTCGGAATGGCGCTCGACCGTTGGGGTCCTCGACGAGTGTTTTCGGCGGTCCTCATCTATTCGGCGGTTCCGACGGTCCTGTTCGCGTTCGCCACTTCCTTCGAGGCGATGGTTTTGGCACGGGTTGCCCTCAGTGTTGTGGGAGCCGGGTTTGTCGTTGGAATCCGGATGGTGTCCGAATGGTTCCCAGCACGCGAGGTAGGGACAGCCGAAGGGATCTACGGAGGCTGGGGAAACTTTGGTTCTGCCGCGGCAGCTTTCTCGCTACCAGTGGTCGCCGGTGTTCTCGGGGGCGACGGGGGATGGCGATGGGCCATCGCCTCAACTGGTGTGATAGCTGCTGCATATGGATGCTTCTACTTCCGCGCGGTCGAAGACACTCCCGAGGGGATTACCTACGTTCGTCCCCGCCGTCAGGGCGCACTCGAGGTGACTTCGCCGGCGGCGGTCTTGGGATTGGTGGCTCTGACAGTGCCCCTGACGGGAGTCCTGGCCCTTATCGCATGGCGTGTCAAGGCGGTGAACCTCTTGTCGGATACTGCCATGGCAGTGATCCTGTTGGCGGTCATCGCTTTGACTGTGTTTCAGGTGCTACAGGTGATTCGGGTGAATCGACCGGCGCTCAGCGACGAGTACCCACAAGACGATCAGTACCCCATGCGTTCCGTGGCTGTGTTGTGCGGAGCCTATTTCTGCACGTTTGGATCAGAGTTGGCGGTTGTCACCATGCTGCCGGCATTCTTCGCCGATCTCTGGGGTCTGGGTCCGGCCATGGCCGGAGTAGCGGCTTCCGGATTTGCCTTCATGAACCTCGTGTCCAGACCGGTGGGCGGACTGCTCTCAGACTTGTTCGGCAGCCGCCGACGAACGTTGCGCGCCCTCATGGTCGGACTCGTCGGCGGCTATCTCATGATGTCCACCATCGGACCGCAATGGCCATGGGGTCTGGCCGTCGTGGCCACCATGATGTGCTCGTTCTTCGTTCAGTCGGGTGAAGGGGCGGTCTTTGCCATCGTTCCACTGGTCAAGAAGCGGGTGTCCGGTCAGATCTCCGGAATGGTGGGCGCCTACGGCATCATCGGCGGGGTCGTCTTCATCACGATATCTTCGCTTGTGGATCCGTCGGCGTTCTTCGTCATCCTCGCCGCCGCTGCCATCGTTGGCGTCACCCTCAACCGGTTTCTGGTGGAGCCATCCGCCGGAGCCACGGCCGAAGTGTCGGTGGGCGAGCCTCAGGACTGTCCCGAACGCCGTCATCGCCCTCTTGTGGGTGTGTCGTGACAGTCATCGAATGCCCCGAGGTCGTTGCTCCACTTGAGGCGCGCACACCCCTCGACGGGTGGCTCCGCGAACAGCAGGAACTCACCGCGGTGGATCGATTCGTTCAGCGCCACCAGGTCGAGAAAGTCCCCGCGCATGAGCACCACTACCGTGATCTCCTGCCGGCAACCTCACCCGGCCCGGGGCAGCAGTATCGGTTTGAGGTCGATCTGGATCAATGCTCCGGATGCAAGGCGTGCGTGACTGCTTGTCACAGTTTGAACGGTCTCGACGATTCAGAGGCCTTCCGGTCGGTGGGTGTGCTGATCGCTGCAAGCGGAGCGGAGTCCGTGCGTCAACATGTGACAACCGCATGTCATCACTGTGTGGACCCGGCTTGCCTCTCCGGTTGCCCGGTGGACGCCTACACCAAGGATCCTCTCACCGGGATCGTCGAACACCTCGATGACCAGTGCATCGGCTGCTCCTACTGCGAACTGACCTGCCCATATGAGGTACCGACCCTGAATCGGCGTCTGGGTGTGGTCCGCAAGTGCGACATGTGTAGTGACCGGCTGGCCAACGGTGAAGCTCCAGCCTGCGTGCAGGCATGCCCGACCGGTGCAATCGCCATTGGCCTGATCGATGTGTCAGGCGCCCGTGGTGCGGTGCACAGCGGTGCTGGACAACTCCTCCCCGGAGCACCCCCCAGTGACATCACCAAGCCGACCACGATCTACAGGTCCAGATCCGGCCTACCCCTGACTGCGATGGCCCTGGATGCCGATGATCTCCACCCTTGCAGAAGCCACCCGCCGCTGGCGGTGATGCTCGTGCTGACCCAGCTCAGTGTCGGCGGCTACCTGGCGGCACTTGCAACAGCGCCTCTGGAAGGCTCTCCCGGTCCGGTCCTCGCCAGAGGATCAGCGGTCGGCGCAGCGCTCCTCGGGGTGATGGCCATGGCGGCGAGTCTGTTGCACTTGGGCCGGCCGCTCATGGCGTGGCGAGCATTCCTGGGGCTCCGCCACAGTTGGCTCAGCCGCGAGATAGCGGCGTTCTCCGCCTATGGCGGTCTTGCGGTAGCTGGTGCCGCTGTGGTCTCGGGGGCGATCTCGGTGCCAGCCTCCGTTGCCGAATCTGTGGTGGTGGCTGGAGCGATGGCGGGGATCGTCGGCGTGGTCTGCTCTGCGTTCGTTTACTCCGTCACACATCGGCCGCTGTGGCGGCTAAGTCGAATCCTGCCCGAGTTCGTGCTCACAGCGACGGCCGGCGGAGCATTGTTGACCTCAGCGCTGTTGATTGGATCTTCGACGCCAAGAGGTGCTGAGCATGCGGTGGATTGGTTGCTTTGGGCCGTCCTGTTCGCAGGCGTGACAATTGTCGGACTCGATATCTGGTTTCTCCTGCGCCGGCACGTGGACGAGCATGCGGCTCGCAGCGTTCGACTCCTCCTGGGTCCACTGCGACGCCAGACCGGCGCCCGTCTTGTGCTTGTCATTGCGGGCAGCGTCGCCGCCCCGGCGGTCTTGCTGACCTTCGACGGCGCTCGATCGACCATGGCAGCTGCAATTGCTTTGGTGATTCTGTTGGCGGGTCAGATGATTGGGCGATTGCAGTTTTTCACGGCTTCCGTCGGGCCTGGCATGCCGGGCATCCCCCGATGAAACCGTCACTCGGTGATCGCCTCCGAGTCCACGATGGCCCTCGAACGCGTGAGCTCAGTCGCGTACCCGCTGGATTCGGACTGGGAACGCTCCCGGCAACCGCGGTGCCTGACGCCACGACACAAATGACCTGCGGGTACTGCAGCACCGGATGTTCCTTGACACTTCACCTGCGCCACGGCGAGGCGATCGGGTTGACTCCGACGGCAGGCCATCCGGTCAATCGGGGCATGGCCTGTCCCAAAGGCTGGGAGTCACTTGCACCCATGGAGGCTGCCGACCGCGCCACAACGCCCATGGTCAGAACAAGGGGCGGCAAGCTCAAAGCCGTCGACTGGCCTACTGCCCTGCGCCTGTTCACCGAGAACTTCAAGTCCGTTCAGGCTGAGCACGGCCCGGCCTCTGTGGCGTTTCTGTCGACTGGTCAGATCACCACCGAGGAAATGGCGCTGCTTGGTGCGTTGACGCGGTTCGGCATGGGTATCGAGCACGGTGACGGGAGTACCCGTCAGTGCATGGCCACCGCTGTTGAGGCCTACAAGCATGCGTTCGGCTTCGATGCTCCACCATTCACATACGCTGACCTGGAGATCAGCGACGTCATCGTCTTGATCGGGTCGAATCTGGCCATTTCGCACCCGATCATGTGGGAGAGGGTCATGGCAAACCCCAACAATCCCGAGATCATTGTGGTTGACCCCCGGCGAACCGAGACCGCCGTGGCCTCCACTCACCACTATGCGATCCATCCAAAGAGCGATCTGGCCCTGCTCTACGGGGTCGCCCGTCGGCTCATCGAGCTCGGAGCGGTGGATGAAGATTACGTGGGGGCGCATACCAACGGCTTCGCCGACATGGAACGGTTCCTGTCGTCGTATCCATTGACGCGGGCTGCTTCGGAAGCGGGGCTGCCGGTGGAGCGAGTGGACGAACTCGCTCACCTGATCGCCGAAGGGAGGAGAGTCTCGTTCTGGTGGACAATGGGCGTCAACCAAAGCCATCAGGGGGTTCGCACCGCCCAGGCAATCATCAATCTGGCTCTGATGACCGGCAACATGGGAAGACCAGGCACCGGTGCCAACTCCATCACCGGCCAGTGCAATGCGATGGGCTCGCGCCTGTACTCGAACACGACCAACCTGCTTGGTGGTCACGATTTCGCCGACCCCGAGGCCCGAGCCAAGGTCACAGCGACACTGGGGGTCTCCGACGACGTAATTCCACGAAATCCGAGCTGGGCGTACGACCAGATCATGGCCGGAATCTCCTCTGGTGACATTCGGGGACTCTGGGTCATCGCCACCAACACCTCGCATTCGTGGATCAACCAGACCGAATGCCGCGATGTTCTCGACCGCCTCGACTACCTGGTGGTGCAGGACCTGTATGCCGATACCGAAACTGCACATCAGGCCGACCTCGTGCTGCCGGCGGCCGGCTGGGCCGAGAAGGACGGCACGTTCATAAATTCTGAGCGTCGCATCACAGTCGTCAAGAAGGTGCGCCGCGCTCCGGGCCATGCGCTGGCCGACTTCACCATCTTCAAAATGGTGGCGGACGCGTGGGGCTGTGGTGACATGTTCGAGAAGTGGTCGTCACCCGAAGCAACTTTCGATCTGTTGGGCCAGCTCTCGCGGGGCCAACCGTGTGACATGAGCGGCATCTCGAGTTATCGGTTGCTTGATGACTTGGATGGCATTCAGTGGCCTGCGCCTGCGGGCTCACCAATGGAGCGCGGGGCAGAACGCCGACTATTCGCCGACGGTCGCTTCTTCACCCCCGACGGGAGAGCCCGGTTCCTCTATGAGGCCACTCGAGCACCCCCCGAACAACCTTCGATCGAGTTCCCCATGATCCTGCTCACCGGGCGGGGTTCAGCCAGTCAGTGGCATACCCAGACCCGCACCTCTCGTTCCGGAGTACTCCGCATGCTGCATCCCGAACGTCCATATGTGGAGATGGCGCCGGTCGATGCCGAGGCTCTCGGTATCGCGCCCATGTCCGAAGTGGTGATCGAGTCGGCACGTGGGTCGATGCGGGCCGTCGCCCATGTGGTCCCGTCGCTGGGGCGGGGACAGGTGTTTGTGCCGATGCACTATCCCGACACGAACCGGCTCACTCACCCCGGATTCGACCCTTATAGTCGGCAGCCTTCCTACAAGCACTGCGCAGTGCGGGTCCGTCTGCCGCAGCCGTGGGAGTGATCCCCGAAGGCCCGACATCGTCGCGAGTCGCTAGGTCCGGAATGAGTCGGAGTGCAGCCAGATCAGCCACGTTGCACCGGTGAAGTTGCGGATCAGCCCGAATGCGAGCAGAGTCAACCCGCCGCCAATGCTCAGCCACTTGGGCAGGCGATACAGCGCCGAAGGTTTCGGTGAGGCCATCACCGGCTCCGCAAGAAGCTGTCGGGTCATCCAGAAGATCCAGGCCACTGCGATCACAGGCAGGGCAACCGCGAGGATCAGGTTGTGATCGAGCGCGCCAAGAATGTCCCCGCGCAGGAGCGAATTCGTGCAGCGGATACCCCCGCAGAATGCGCAGTCCACTCCGAACATGGCCCTTGACGCGCACAGCGGCACGCCGGTGTCGCCGGGGTTGGCGAGGGCGATCACAGCGCAGCCTGCAGCGGCGGTTGCTCCCATCGCAAGTGGCGTGGCCAGTCCGCGTGCCTTGAGGTCGGAGAAGGGCGACCTTCCTGTGACCGCTGCGTACACGAGTTCACGTTATCACCGCACCCAGGTCGACCTGTCGGATCGTGTTGTGAATTGTTACTATCTGGACAGTGTTAATTATCGGGGGACCAATTCCCCCCGGACATTGAGGAGTTCCCGTGTCGGTGGATCTAGATCTTTCCAAGTATTCGCTCGGATGGAGCGATGAAGAGGATTACGTCTACAAACCCAAGAAGGGTCTCGACGAGAAGATGATCCGGGAGATGTCCTGGATGAAGGGTGAGCCGCAATGGATGCTCGACTTCCGGCTGAAGGCCTATCGCAACTTCACCAACCGTCCACTGCCCACGTGGGGCGGAGACATGTCACAGATCTACTTCGATGACATCTACTACTACATCAAGCCCACGGCCGAGCAGGTCGAGGATTGGGATGATCTGCCGGATGCGATCAAGCAAACGTATGAGAAGCTTGGTATTCCCGAGGCCGAGCGCAAGTACCTCGCCGGAGTAACCGCCCAGTACGAATCCGAAGTGGTTTTCCATCGCAACCGCGAGGACCTTGAACGTCAAGGTGTGATCTTTTGCGACATGGACACAGCGTTGCGGGAGTATCCGGGACTCGTGAAGCAGTACTTCGGCAAGGTGATTCCCCGAAACGACAACAAGTTCTCGGCGCTCAACTCTTCGGTGTGGTCCGGTGGTTCGTTCATATACGTGCCGCCGGGGGTGAAGGTGGATATGCCGCTGCAGGCATATTTCCGCATCAATGCGGAAAACATGGGTCAGTTCGAACGCACCCTGATCATCGCTGACAAGGGATCCGAAGTTCACTACATCGAGGGATGTTCAGCGCCGGTCTACACATCGGATTCGCTGCACTCCGCCGTGGTGGAGATCGTGGTGAAGGAAGCAGCCCGCGTCACCTACACCACCATTCAGAACTGGTCGAACAACGTCTTCAACCTGGTGACGAAGAGGGCCGTTGTGTCCGCCGAGGGTCACATGGAATGGATTGATGGCAACATCGGCTCGCGCCTCACGATGAAGTATCCGGGTGTGGTGATGATCGGCCCGAAGGCCTCCGGTGAGGTTCTGTCGGTGGCCTACGCCGGTGCAGGCCAGCATCAGGACGCCGGAGCCAAAATGGTTCACGCTGCTCCGGAAACCACCTCGAAGATCGTTTCCAAGTCGATTTCGAAAGACGGCGGCCGCACGTCGTATCGAGGATTGGTCCGGGTCGAGGAAGGCGCCTATGGCTGCAAGTCACACGTGCAGTGCGACGCCCTGATTCTCGACGAGGATTCGATCTCCGACACGTATCCCTACATGGAGGTCGGCTCCCAGGATGCCATCATTGGTCACGAGGCCACCGTTTCCAAGGTCGCGGACGAGCAACTGTTCTATTTGATGAGCCGAGGTCTTTCCGAGGAGCAGGCGATGTCGATGGTGGTCAACGGATTCATCGAGCCGGTGACCAGGACCCTTCCCATGGAGTACGCAGTCGAGTGGAGTCGACTGATCGAACTCCAGATGGAAGGAAGCATTGGCTGAAGGCATCATTGAGTCATGCCAATGCGACAGGACTGCAAGTTCTACGAGTCCCGTGCCTATCCCAACGGCGAAACCGTCAGGAAGTGTGATATCGACCTGGCGCCCGAGGCGCCGTGGCGGTGCCCGGAGAATTGTGATGCCTATCAGCGTCGATACGCCGATGTGAACTGGTCGCACGGGACTCTCGTGACTCCGCCCACACCCCCAGAGCCGGAGAGCCTGGGTGAGGACGATTCCATCGCATCCCTGCTTGATGCCGCGGAAGACATCGTGAATGCAGCTGCCACCGAGGAGATCTCCAAAGCGGATCAGTACCGCATGGAGCAGAACTCCTGGAGGCGCTTCCTTCCCTGGAACAGGAAGAAACGCTGAACCTCACACTGCCGTAGAGTTCATCAGAGTTCATTTCCCCCCACTCCCAGAAACCGGAGAACGCCCGCGATGAGTGACACCTCGGGAACGATTGTCTACACCTTCACCGACGAGGCACCGGCATTGGCAACCCGGTCCTTCCTGCCGGTGATCGAGGCCTACGCCGGCGCCGCGGGGGTTTCCGTCCAGGCTCGCGACATATCACTGGCGGCGCGCGTACTCGCGGCGTTCCCGGAATCTCTGGATGACTCCCAGCGGGTCTCCGATGACCTCGCCGAACTGGGTGATCTCGTGAAAACCCCTGGCGCGAACGTGATCAAGTTGCCGAACATCTCGGCCTCGATTCCCCAGCTCAAGGCCACAATCTCCGAACTCCAAGCCGAAGGTCTGGCCGTTCCCGACTATCCGGATGAGCCTGCCGACGCCTCCTCCGAAGACATCAAGGCTCGCTACGACCGGATCAAGGGCAGTGCTGTGAATCCGGTGTTGCGCGAGGGGAACTCGGATCGCCGTGCACCGGAATCGGTGAAGAAATATGCCCGATCTCATCCCCATTCCATGGGTGTCTGGTCGCCTGACAGCGCCACGAATGTCATGCACATGTCAACCGGTGACTTCTTCAGCAGCGAACAGTCGGTGACCATTGGCTCCGCTGGAAACCTGCGGATCGAACACGTCTCGGAAGATGGATCGGTGACCGTCCTCAAGGATTCGATCCCGGTCCTCTCAGGTGAGGTCGTCGACTCCACCGTGATGAAGGTTTCTGCACTCAAGGCCTTTCTGGCCGAGTCGGTTGCCGAGGCCAAGAAGGCGGGCGTCCTGTGGTCGATCCACCTCAAGGCCACAATGATGAAGGTTTCGGACCCGATCATCTTTGGTCACGCTGTGGAAGCGATTTTCGGTGACGTGTTCAGCAAACACGCCGACACTTTCGAACAACTCGGTGTGGATCCCAACAACGGAATCGGTGATCTTGAAGCAAGGATCGCAGAACTCCCGGACGCCGAACGTTCGGAGATCACCGCTGACATCGTTGCCGCGCTGGAGGGGGCACCGGCACTCGCGATGGTCGATTCCGACCGTGGAATCACCAACCTGCATGTCCCCAGCGACGTGATCGTGGATGCCTCCATGCCGGCGATGATTCGTACGTCGGGTCAGATGTGGAACTCAGATGGTGATCTCCAGGACACCCTCGCCGTGATCCCGGATTCGAGTTATGCAGCCGTTTACCAGGCCGTGATCGAGGATTGCCGTGCCCACGGTGCGTTCGATCCCGCCACGATGGGCTCGGTTCCCAATGTCGGCCTGATGGCTCAGAAGGCCGAGGAATACGGATCCCACGACAAGACGTTCGAGATCTCGGCTCCCGGGATTGTTCGGGTGATGGACTCGACGGGAACAACCCTCATGGAGCAGTCCGTTGACACCGGTGACATCTGGCGCGCTTGTCAGACCAAGGATGCTCCGATTCGCGACTGGGTGAAGCTGGCGGTGTCCCGGGCCCGTGCAACCGGAGCACCTGCGGTGTTCTGGCTGGATGAGTCCCGTGCCCACGATGCCCGCTTGATTGCCAAGGTCAAGCAGTACCTGGGAGACCACGACACATCCGGCCTGCAGATCGAGATCATGGATCCCGAATCCGCCACCCGTTTCTCGCTGGAGCGGATCCGCCGGGGTGAGGACACGATCTCGGTCACCGGCAACGTCCTGCGTGACTACCTCACCGACCTGTTCCCAATCCTGGAGTTGGGTACAAGCGCAAAGATGCTGTCCGTTGTCCCACTGATGAACGGCGGCGGTCTGTTCGAGACCGGCGCCGGGGGTTCGGCCCCGAAACACGTTCAGCAGTTCGTGAAGGAGAATCATCTGCGTTGGGATTCCCTTGGCGAGTTCCTGGCTCTGGCTGCATCCTTTGAACACCTCGGCGACACCTTCGACAACGCAGGCGCCGCGGTTTTGGGCGAGACTCTGGATTCCGCCACCGGCCGATTCCTTGATGAAGGACGTTCTCCGTCCCGAAAAGTCAACGAACTGGACAACCGGGGGAGTCAGTTCTATCTGGCGATGTACTGGGCACGTGCCTTGGCCGACCAGAGTGCCGACGATGAACTGGCCGATCGGTTCGCTCCGGTGGCAAAGGCGATGGAGGCCGCAGAGTTCACCATTGTTGATGAACTCAACTCAGTTCAGGGTCGGCCAGTGGATCTGGAGGGGTACTTCTACCCGGATCCCGAGTTGGCGATCGAGTCGATGCGTCCAAGTACAACCCTCAATGAGATCGTCAGCAGCGTCTGAGGATGATTCTCCTATCCGCGTAGTGTAAATTGGTCGGGCTTGAGTAACGAACTGTTCACACTGGAGGCCTCGGCTGACCTTGGCGGCCCGGATTGGTTGAAGGCGTTCCGTGATTCTGCTGCGAAGGTGGCTGCCGGCACACCTGCTCCCTCTCCGGAACTCGAAGGTTGGCGCTACAGCCGCGTGGAAGAAGTCTCCACCGCCGGGCACCAACCGGTTTCAGGCGCGGGAGCATCCGGGGTTCCTTCCGCTGTTTCGCGTTATCTCAGCGAACTCGGTGACCTCGCTGGTCACGTGATCAGCGTTGATGGTCAGATCGTCGAGATCTTCCTCTCCGATGAGGTACCCGACGGTGTCACCGTGGGTCTCGCCGAATCGGCTGAATCCATGCGGGTCGGCGAGTCCGAACCCACCGACGCCTTCGCTGCCTGGAATGCTGCACTCAGCACCGCCCCGCTGGTGATCTCGGTGCCGCGGGGTGCGGACATTGCGGCTCCGATCGCCGTGTTCAACCACGTGACTCAGCCCTCATCAGCAGTGTTTCCACGGCTGTTGGTGACTTCCGGTGAGAACAGCAGCGTCGCGATCCTCGAGGTGTTCAGTTCCGAAGACATCAGGTCTTTGGTGGTCCCGGTCACCGAATTCTCGGCCACCCGGGCTTCGCGGATCAACCACACGGTTGTCCAGGACCTCGGGCCCCAGATGCAACAGATCGCCTTCACCGGGGCAGAGGTGGAGCAGGAAGCGACCTGGAGATCAGCGATCGCCGCATTGGGTGGCGACTATGCCCGCCAACGCGTTGATGCCAGATTGGTGGGTAGGGGAGCCACCGGCACTGTGGCCGCCGCCTATCTGGGATCGGCTGACCAGATGATCGACCTGCGGACCTTCCAGGAGCACGTGGCGCAAGACACCACCTCTGAGCTGTATTTCAAGGGTGCCCTTGCCGATCGGTCCAACTCCGTCTACACGGGTATGGCCCGCATACACTCGAATGCCCGGGGATCCAGTGCGGATCAGGCGAATCGAGTGATCAAGTTGTCCGAGGATGCCTGGGCTGAGTCGGTGCCGAATCTGGAGATTCACAACAACGATGTTCGCTGTGCCCACGCTTCCGCGGTGGGTCCGGTGGATCGGGATCAGCGGTTCTACCTGGAGAGCCGTGGTGTACCCACCAGAGCGGCCGAACGACTGATCGTCGACGGCTTCTTTGACGATGCGCTGAGTCATTTTCCGGTTCCAGAAGTTGTGACCCTCGTATCAAGCCGTGTTGACGAGTTGCTCAATCGAGAAGTCGCCCATCTGGAGGGTCGCACATGATCAGTGTGAGGATTGCTGCGCTCTCCGACCTCGCTGAGGGTTCGGCAACGAAGTTCGATCTCGGAGATGGTCAGGCTGTGGCAGTGGTTCGAATCGGGGATCAGGTGTACGTGATCGGCGATGTGTGCAGCCATGCCAACGTCTCGTTGTCCGGCGGCGAAGTGGATGAATCCGCGTGCACGCTGGAATGCCCCAAACACGGCAGCGAATTCGATCTGCGGTCGGGCGAACCCACTTCGCTTCCCGCAACGAGGCCGGTGCCAGTCTACGAAGTGAACATTGTCGATGGTGATGTGTACGTGGAGTTCTCCCATGAGTGAGTTGGTGATAGAAGGGCTGCACGCGCGAGTTTCCGAACGCGAAATCCTGCGCGGGTTGTCGATGACGGTTCGTTCTGGCGAAGTCCATGCCCTCATGGGCCCGAACGGCTCGGGTAAGTCCACTCTGTCCCATGTGCTGATGGGCAAACCGGGTTACGAAGTGACCGGTGGCACAGTCACCCTCGATGGAGTTGATCTGCTGGAGCTGACCACGCCGGAGCGGGCCGCCGCCGGGTTGTTCCTCGCCATGCAGTACCCGACGGAAGTGCCGGGTGTTGGCGTTGCGGAAGTGATCGAGGAGGCCTTTGTGGCCACCGGCCGTGATCCATCCGGGGTTCCGGCCCTTCTCGCTTCCGAGGCGGACGCACTCGGGATCGAACCGACGTTGCTTGAACGCTCCCTCAACGTTGACCTTTCGGGTGGCGAGAAGAAGCGCAGCGATACCCTTCAGATGGCCGTTCTCGCACCACGAATCGCGCTACTGGACGAGATCGACTCCGGGCTGGATGTGGATGCCCTTCGCTCCGTGTCACGTCGCGTGGAGCGCGCAACCTCACAGGGTTTCGCCGGATCCGAGCCTCTGGGAGTATTGGCGATCACCCACTACACACGCTTGCTCGAGGAGCTGCATCCCGACTTCGTACACATCTTTGTGGACGGTCGAATCGTGGAGTCCGGCGGCCCGGAGCTTGCTGACCGCCTGGAGGCTAGCGGCTACGCCGCCTGGATCAACTGAGCTGCTGTGACGAACCGGTCAGTCGGCCAGGGCTTCTTCGATTCCCTCCGCGAGAGTGTTCCACGACAAGGTTGCGCACTTGATTCGCACGGGGAACTTCACCACACCGCGGAGCGCTTCCAGGTCGCCGAGTGATTCGCCGGGCTGACCCGATGGCATCGCCTCGTCGCCGTCCAGTTCGCCTTCGTGGATCGACATCATGGCCTTGAAGGATCTGGTCAATTCCTCGACCTCTGCCACCGTCTTTCCCACGATCGCGGCGGACATCATCGACGCTGAGGACTGTGAGATCGAGCAGCCCTGCCCGCCGATGCGAACTTGGGAGACCACAGCATCCTCACCGGCCGACTCATCGTCGAGCTCGAGGTAGACGACTATCTCGTCCCCGCAAAGGGGATTGAATCCTTCTGCGCGGTGCGCAGGAGGAGTTTCGAGCTCGCCACGGTTTCGCGGACTGCGGTAGTGATCGAGAATGATCTCCCGATAGAGGTCTTCGAGGTCTGACATCTGTGTAGCTCCGTCAGCGGTTGTTGGTTCGGTTGTTGATTCGGATGGGGAAGATTTCAGATGGAGAAGAACTCGCCGGCAGCTTCGAGGGCGTCTCCGAGTAGATCAATGTCGTTGGTGTCGTTGTAGATGTACCACGATGCCCGAGCGGTGGCTCCGACACCCAGATACCTCATCAACGGTTTGGCGCAGTGGTGGCCCGGACGGATACACACTTGGCGCTGGTTCAGAACCTGCGACAGGTCATGCGGATGAATGTCGCGGTAAGCCATGCTCATCACTGCGCCCCGTTGATCCGGCTCGGCGGGCCCGTGAATCGTGATGTCCGAGCCGAATCGCTCCTTGAGTGAGCGCATGGCGTAGGAGGTCAGCTGGATCTCATGCGCGCGGACGTTGTCCATGCCCAGGGATTCCAGGTAATCCACCGCGGCGCCGAACCCCACGGCTTCGGCAATTGCAGGTGTGCCGGCTTCGAACTTGGACGGCAGTCCGGCGGGGATGAATCCATCACGGTTGACATCCAGAATCATTCCGCCGCCGCCCAGGAAGGGAGGCATGTCCTCGAGGAGGTGCCTTCGGGCCCAAAGTGCGCCGATGCCGGTGGGGCCACACATCTTGTGGCTCGAGAACGCGAGGAAGTCGACGTCCAGTTCCTTCACGTCAGTCGGCATGTGAGGCACGGACTGGCAGCCATCGAGGCAGACGAGAGCACCGCTCGCATGGGCAGCGTCGGTCAGCAGGCGGACGGGAGGAATCGTCCCGATCACGTTGGACATAGCGGTGAGGCCCAACAGCTTTGCGCCATCGAGGATGCGATCCAGATCGCTCAGATCGAGCATGCCGTCGTCGGCCAGATCGATCCAGCGGATCTCGAATCCCTTCTCGGCAGCCAGTTGTTGCCACGGAACGATGTTGGCGTGATGCTCGAGCTGTGTCAGCACGATCGCGTCGCCCTCGCCGAGGTTTGCTGCTCCCCAGGAACGGGCCACAAGGTTGAGCGCCTCGGTGGCGTTCTTGGTGAAGATCAATTCGGCTGAATCGGCTACACCGATGAATCGGGCTATGCGTTGGCGTGCACCTTCCATGTCATTGGTGGCTGCCTCGGCAAGGTCGTATGCGGCTCGATGCACATTGGAATGATCAAAGGCGTAGTAGTGATCCATTGCCTCGATCACCTGGATTGGCTTCTGGGAGGAGGCTGCCGAGTCGAGAAAGACGATTCCCTCCCGATTGGCGAACAGGGGGAAGTCGGCGCGGATCTCCTCAGGACTCAGCGGATCTGCAGGAGCGTCTTTCACGCTGATATCCGCCATTGGTCGAACCCTTCGGTCTCCAGACGCCTGGCCAGCTCCGGCCCACCCTGATCCACGATTCGCCCGTCGATCAGAACATGTACCACGTCGGGAGTCAGATAATCCAGGAGCTTCTGGTAGTGCGTTATCACCAGGACCCCAAGGTCGGGTCGTTCCCGGCGGACCTCGTTGACGCCATCAGCCACAACCTTGAGCGCATCGATGTCCAGCCCGGAATCAGTTTCGTCGAGAATCGCAAGATCAGGTTCGAGAATGGCCATTTGGAGGATTTCGTTGCGTTTCTTCTCTCCGCCCGAGAAACCCTCGTTGAGGAACCTGTCGGCAAACGCCGGATCCATGCCCAGTCGTTCCATCCATTCCATGATCGCAATGCGGATCTCGAGCACCGAGAGGTCGATGCCCTTGCGTTGACTCAAGGCCTGCCTCAGGAATTGCCGCACTGGGACTCCCGCGACCTCCTGGGGATACTGGAACGCCAGGAACATGCCTTCGCGGCCGCGCGTGTCCGGCGGCCATTCGGAGATGTCTTCTCCCTTGTAGAGGACCCGGCCCTCCGAAACGGTGTATTCGGGTGACCCCATCAGAACGTTGGCCAATGTCGATTTTCCGCTCCCGTTTGGTCCCATGAGGGCATGGACCTCGCCACTGTCAATGGTGAGGGAAACACCGTTGAGGATCCCGCCTACGCCCGGAGCGGCCTCACTGGGAGCCGCGTGAAGGTCTGTTATCTCGAACAGCGGAGCTTCGGCCATCCCCCCATTGTATTTGCACTACGCGGGTAGGGGAAACAGCTCTTGACTTACACCTTGTCTACCGGTTTACTGGGAAAGCTCGCCGGAAAGACTGAATGTCTTGACCGGTTCTGGACAGGCGTGGGTACCGTATGGGGAACCTTCGTGACCGGATGGGGCCCGATGTTGGTCTGGGAGGACCGATGGAACGGTTGCTGATCTTCTTCATGGCCGGGGCGGTGGCTCAGGTGATCGATGGATCTCTGGGCATGGGCTTCGGTGTCATCGGCACCTCGGTACTGGTCGCGGGCGGCGCCAGTGCTGCGGCGGCATCAGCTGCCATTCACGGAGCCAAGATCGGCACCTCGCTGCTGTCAGGAACGGCGCATTCGCGATTCGGCAACGTGCATTGGCGCACGGTCTGGCTCATGGGCCTTCCCGGCATGGTCGGAGGCTTTGTAGGTGCGTGGGCGCTCTCGAACTTCGAAGGCGAGCACATTGCACCCATTACGGCCATGATTCTTCTGGTCCTGGGTGGGCTCATGCTCGCCCGATTCGCGTTCGGAACCACACCCGCTGCGGTCGATCCGGGCGGAATTGGCCGCAATGTCCTGATGCCGCTCGGACTCGTCGGGGGAGTGATCGACGCCGTCGGAGGCGGAGGTTGGGGACCGCTCGCCACGCCAGTGCTGATCGGGCCGGCCAAGATGGAACCCCGCTTGGCGGTCGGTTCGGTGTCAGCATCGGAGTTCTTCGTGGCTGTTGGTGCCACGGTGGGTTTCGTGGGCAACCTGGACACTGCGGCAATCAATTGGGACGCTTTCGGAGCACTGCTGTTGGGCGCCGCGTGTGCGGCCCCGGTCGCAGCCTGGACTGTGAGGGTTCTCCCGTTCCGGGTTCTGGGAACCGTTGTGGGTGCACTCATCGTGATCCTCAACATTCGAACGATCATGGTGGCCACGAATGCGTCGCCTCTGTTGTTGGGGCTGGTGATGCTGCTCTCGGTTGCTTTCGGTGTACTCCTGGTGATCCGCAGTTGGCTTCTCCACAAGGAGGAACAGGATCTGATCGACGAGGCCCGACTGCGCGAAGACGTGGCCCGACTGCGTGAAGATGAGAACAGCGGCATCGGGTAGCCTGCATGGCCATGAGAGACGCCCTGCTCGTGATCCACATCATCTGTGTCGCCGCCTGGTTGGGTGCCAACCTGGTTCTGGCCTTCGCCGGTCCGATGGCCGTGAATGCCGATGCATCAGCGCGGCGCTGGTGGGCTGAGGTTCGGGGCAAGATGGGGAAGATCTATTACAACATTGCCGGGATCCTGATTCTGATCACGGGCGTGATCCTCGTGATCGACAGCAATTCCATCGAGTTCTCCTCGATGTTCATATCGATCGGATTCCTGGCCGTGATCATCGGTGCGCTGCTCGGCATCTTCGTGTTCGGGCCGGGTTCCCGGGAAATCGTTTCGGCAATCGATTCAGGCGACCGTGACAAGGAACACGCCGTGAACAATCGCCTCACCACGATGGGCATCATCGATACCCTGGTCATGGTGTTGGCGATCGTCGCCATGGTCGGCCACTGGGGTCTGTAGCCCCTACCAGCCGCGGTCGATCCACTCCTGAAGCTGTGGTGATTCTGCACCGATCGTGGTGTCATCACCGTGACCCGGCAACACCATCGTGTCGGCCGGGAACCCTGCAAACAACAAGTCGTCGATCGAGCGGATGATGCTGGCGAAGTCGCCGTCTTCGAATCCGGTTGCTCCCGGCCCTCCGGGAAACAGCGTGTCGCCGGAGAAGAGGATCGGCTTGCCTTCAATGGCGAAACACATCGATCCTGCGGTGTGGCCGGGGGTGAGGATCGTGCGCAGTCGCAGGTCGCCGACCTCGATCACCGAGTCGTGTTCGAGAATCTCGTCGTAGCTGTCGAGCATGTCCGCGTCGGCGCTGGTGACACCGACCGAATATCCGGCATCGCGCATCTGGGGGATGGCCTGGATGTGATCCCAGTGGCCGTGGGTTTCGAGGATCTTGCGGACTCCCAGTGCCTTGGACAACTCCAGGAGTCGGTCATGTTCGTTGGCTGCGTCGAGCAGGACTGCGTCGCCGGTGTGGCGACAGCGAAGGACGAAAACGTTGTTGTCGAAGTCGCCCACGACAACCTTGTGGATCTCGAAGTCGGTGTCTGAGACGTGCAAGGTGGATGAGCTCATGAGCCGATTGTCTCACGATTCGAGCAGGTCGAAGCCGAGCGCCAGCGCAACCGGGATCTGGGCAGGATCGAAGGTGGCGAAACTGGTCGGCTTGGGCAGGCGATCCGCAGCGGCGAGATGAATTGCGTCGACCGTGCGCAGAGGTTGGGTTCGGCCCAGTTCAGCGGCTCTCTCGAGACATGTTCCGTCCACCGGAATCCGGTGTATTCGCTCCCAGTCGTCGCGCAGCGCTCCGCGGAGTTCGTCGGTGCGGGCCCGGTCGTCGTCGATGCGTTCGATGAGCATGAGTGCCTCGGACATGGCGAGTGTGCTGGCACACCAAACATGATCACGATCCATTGCAGCAAGTAGTTGCGGTCGACCGGGCGAGTCGAGGAATCGCGTGAGCAGCGCGGTGGTGTCCAAAGCGATTGTCATCGGCCTCTCACCTCACGCACCAGATGGTCGATTCGGGTGCCGGCCCACAGTGGCATCACTGCCGCCGGCTGAGGCCTGTCTGAGCGGCGGGCGGGTATCAGCAGTCCGCGCGCCGCCAGGTCCTCGATCGTGATTTCGCCATTGTCGGGTTCAACCGGACCGAGTTGGGCCACTGGCAATCCATCCACCGTTATCACCACCCGGTGACCTTCCTGAGCTCTGCGCGTCAGCGAGGCGAGATTGGCTCGCAATTCCCTGATCCCGACCTGATCGGTTTCCACCGCGCGAGCGTACACATGTGTACGCTCGTTGGTGTGCATGAGTGGCCGAATACAGGTAAAACAAACCGGTCAACGATCAGATCCGCTCAACGAACAGAGCTCCCAGGGGGACCCGATGAATTTCGCCTTCAGTGAAGAACAGGAAGAACTGCGCAAGGTCGTCAAGGACTTCCTCAACGCAAAGTCGGATGAGGCCACTGTGCGTGAACTCATGGAAACAGAAGACGGCTATGACCCGGCCGTGTGGACCCAGATGGCAGAACAAATGGGTCTGCAGGGTTTGATCATTCCTGAGGAATACGGAGGCTCGGGCTACAGCTTCGTGGAACTGATCGTGGTCCTGGAGGAGATGGGCCGCCGTTTGATCTGTGCCCCTTACTTCTCCACCGTGGTGCTGGCCGCGGAGACGCTTCTGCAGAGCGGTGATGATTCCGCCAAGAGCGAGTACCTCCCGGGGATCGCTGATGGCTCAACGATCGCAACGCTCGCCTACACCGAACAAAACGGCAAATGGGATGAGTCGGCCGTCACGATGATCGCCACCCCTGACGGCGACTCCTGGAAGCTCACTGGCGAGAAGCTCTATGTCCTGGACGGACACATCGCGAATTTGATCATCACCGCCGCACGCACCGACGCGGGCATCAGCCTTTTTGCAGTCGACGGTGATGCTCCGGGGCTTACCCGCACCTCGCTTTCCACGATGGACCAGACTCGCAAGCAGGCACGCCTGGAATACGCGGACGTGTCCGGCAAGCTCATCGGCACCGATGGTGGCGGCTGGGACATTCTCGAGCGCGTTCTCGATCTTGCCGCGGTGGCTTTGGCTGCCGAGCAGGTGGGTGGTGGCCAGGAAGTTCTCGAAATGGCCGTTCAGTACGCCAAGGATCGCGTGCAGTTCGGTCGGCCGATTGGTTCATTCCAGGCCATCAAGCACAAGTGTGCCGACATGCTGCTCGAGGTTGAATCCGCCAAATCAGCCGCGTATTACGCAGGTTGGTGTGCTTCTGAACTCAACGACGAGCTGCCCTCGGTGGCCTCCCTGGCCAAGGCATACTGCTCGGAGGCCTACTTCCACGCCGCAGCCGAGAACATTCAGATTCACGGTGGAATCGGCTTCACCTGAGAACACCCGGCGCACCTCTATTTCAAACGTGCGAAGAGCTCTGAGCTCCTTTTCGGTGATCCCACCTATCACCGCGAACTGCTCGCTCAGCGCATAGGTATCTGATTCGCAGGCGGCATGTGGATCTGGATCATCCTTCTGGTCATCGGCACCTTCGCAATTGCGGCGGTGTCGGTGGGTGGGGTGACCGCAACACTGTCCACCAAACCCCGCCGATCCGTTTATGACCTCGCAGAAGCTGTCGAGTTCGTCGCGGAATCGCTGCCGGGGGACGTGACCGCCCAAGTGTCCTACGAGCAGGTTGAAGCGGTGTTGAGTCTGCACAGCGAATTCCTGACCGAGAAGGGCTTGGCATCCACCAGAACTGATGACGACATCTCCGAGGACCTGGTGATGGTCACCGACGATGAGCAGGTCGCCTGGATCCTCGGCCGCCTCGATGACCAACAGGTAATCCTCGACGATGCCGACGTGGTGCGGATCCTTACTGCCGAGCAGGGTTACTACAAGGCAATCGGTGCCATCGGCGACGAGGTCGGCTGATCGTTGAATCATCGGAGGAGCTGCGGCCTACGATGGCCGCTGGCTGATCGAACAGCGCCAAGATGTTTCCTACAGGAGTAGCCGTGCAACGTCCCGCCAAGTTTGAACACAATCAGTATCTGGGTGACAAGCGCACCCAGGTTGTCTACGACATCGACGATCTCGGGTCCGAGTACGAGGCCACCATCGCCGAGCTCATGGAATCCGAGCAGTTCATCTGTTTCGGTCCCGACTATCTTCCCGAAGCCCGAAATCGGGGATACAAACTCTTCGGCCCCCAACGCGCTGCCGGCTGAATTCCCGACGTAGGAGATCATCATGGGAGAGGTGGGCACAACCGACAAGCCCCCGGTGATGGACTACCGATTCTCCTCCGGTGCCCTGACACTCTCAGGTCACTTGGCAGAACCAGCGGCCGGACCCGAATCGCCACCCGCCGTGGTCCTGTGTCATGGCTTCCCCACGCGGGGTCGCGAGTCACCGCAGTCGGGCCATTCCTTCCCCGAGCTTGCCGACCGCGTCGCCTCGGAACTCGGCTGGCTTGCTCTCACCATGAACTTCCGAGGATGTGGCGCGGCCGAAGGGGACTTCTCCCTGCTCGGGTGGCTGGAGGACATCTCCGCAGCAGTTGACCACATGTCCACACTGGGCGCCCGCGGTGTCTGGCTCGCCGGTTTCGGAAGCGGAGGATCGCTCGCGATTGTGGAGGGTGCCCGCAATACCCATGTCAAGGGCGTGGCTGCGATGGCCGCTCCACAGGACTTCGACGACTGGGCACGTCACCCCCGCCAGCTTCTTCTTCATGCTCGAGCTGTGCAGGTGGTGAAGGATCCGGACTTCCCGTCACAGTTCGATCGCTGGGCAGGCGAACTGAAGGCACTCTCACCCAGTGCCGAAGCTGCCGGACTCGCACCGAAGCCGTTGTTGGTGCTGCACGGGGACAAGGATGATCTCACACCGTTGGATGATGCCGAGAGACTGGCCGAGGCCCACGGGGATGCCGAGTTCAGGACTCTCAAAGGTGCCGGCCACGAACTCCGCCACGATCCGCGGGCAGTGGCGATTCTTCTCGGTTGGCTGCGCCGACAATGGACGGTGACCGGATTCGATCACCTGGAAGGTTCGGCTACGGCGTGAAGGTGCCGAGTCCATCGGGAAATGCCAGATCCTCAGCCACGATCACCGGCGCCTGTGGCTCGTCGTCCACGAAGTGGATCACGCGCAACGTCCCGGTGCCTTGGCCGGGTCCGATGCCGCCATCATCGAGAACCAATCCGATGTCGGCGTACCAGAGGTTTCCGTCGGAGTCGGTCACGATTCCAAGTGGCGTTCCGGTCTCGTAGGGTTCGTCGTCCACTACGTCTCCCTCGGCGGGAGCGAGGATCTGGCGTCGAAACGCCCCGTCAAGGTCGTACTCGTTTATCACTCCGGTGAATACCGAGGAGACGTACATTCCCCCCTTGGGTGCAACGGCCAGCCCGGCAGGCGTTGCCATGGCGTTGTCGCCGGGTTCGATGACGGTTTCCTTGTTGATCGACCCGGCGAGGGGAGAACCGTTGGTGTCCACGCTTGAGCAGCCCTCCTGCGGTGTGTTCCCGGTGGGGAAGGGTCCGCTGTAGCGGAACACGCCTCCCCGGGCGGCAGCAACCAGAAACTCCTCCTTCCCTGTCACGAGAATTGATTGGGCAGTTGGCAGCTCGATGTCGAGCTTGCAGTAGGCGATCTCTCCTTCGGCGCTGCCGACGAAGGGCGGGAACCAGATGATGAGCTGACCACTCGCCCCGGTAACCGATTCACCCACATCAGTGGTGAGGATGCGACCGTCAGCCAGGATTCCACAGCCGTAGTTCTCCGGGCCATCTCCCGGCTGGTAAGTGGGCGTCAGCTTGGACTGTTGCGATGCTGCCAAGGTCCCCATCTCGCCGGTCAATTCGAAAATCCCCCAACCGGCCGGCGGATCCGGCTGACCCGTGTCCTCGCCGGCAATGAGCATGCGTTTCCCGTCGACGTCGAACACACAGAGCTGGGCGTTGATGTCGAGTCCGCCCGGATCGTCGCCGGCGTTGGTGATTACCCGCTGGTGATCCGCTGATGTGTTGTCCGCGGATTCGTCATCCTGGAGCGAATATGCGTCCAGATTGTTCCCTTGGCCGCTCAGGATGATCGGGTCGGAGTCGGTCGCATCGGTGGCATCGGTGGTGGTGGTGGTGCCCGCATCCCCGGAGTCATCCGTGGAGCAACCTGCACCGAGGAGCGCGAGCACCAAGAGGGAGAGGATTGTGCGGAAGAACTTGTGTGACATGTTTCAGTCCAGTGGTTGAAGTGGGGGATCAAGGGAGTGGGTGGTGACGAGGCGGTCGAAACCTTCACGGATCGTGGGCGCAGTGGTGGTGTTCTTCGCTGCAACGATGCTGATCCGAGTCCACTGATCTGCGGGAATTGTGATGGATTGGCCCGAGCAGGTGTCGTTGTCGTCAAATGTGCAGAGAATGCTTCCAATCGCCGGGTTGTCATCTCGTGGAGTGAGAAAGGCCATGTAGGTGCTCGCCCCGTCGGCGATGGCGGTGCCCTCCGGGTCGAGCCAGGATTGCGGGTCACCCAATCCACTGGCCTCCAGGGTGAACTCGAAAGGGCTCGTCCGGATATTCATCTCAATCCGCGGATTGGTTCCCTCAGGTGGGGTTTTCAGGATGAATTCCAACTCACATGGAGTATCCACACACTGTTGAGGAGCAGGTTTCAGCTCGGTCACGGGCCGGCCCGGGGGGACTGTGCTGCTTTGCGACGTTGGTGCCTCGGTACCAGGCGCGAACAACCGGAACGCTTGTACGCCGCCGCCTCCACCCTCGGCAGACCCGGGTTCGCGAAAGCCGGTTCCGATGAACAGCTCTTCGCCGGCGATGCTGGGACCACTCGAGGAGATCGACCGCAAGATTTGTTCCCAGAGAACCTCGCCGGTGGCAGGATCGAAAGCCCGCAATGTCTGATCGACTCCGGACTGGAACACGAGGCTGCCCGCGGTGGACGTGACTCCACCGGCAGCGCCATAGGTTCCGGTTGGATCCATGCTCTGCCAGACCAGCTCTCCTGTGGCCGCGTCGAAGCCGTGCTGACACGGACAATCGCCCACGGCTGTGCCGCCCACCAAGGTCCCGTCGACCAATGCGAGCGCCCCGATGAATCCTCCGAACGCGAAACCTTCCTTCCCGCTTTCGGTGCGTTGTGCCTCGGCAGACCACACCAGTTCCCCGGTGATGCGGTCGACCACGTAATACCAGCCGTCCTTGTTGCCGAGGCCGGCCACCGCACGATCACCGATGTCGTAGAGATTCGGTGCTCCGGCGAAGTCGAAATCCCGATCGTTGTCCTTTTCGTGCGGCTGGAAGCTCCACTCGGGCTTGCCGCTGCGAAGGTTCACTCCCACAATCGCTTCACTCATGTCTGTCCACGAATTGCCCTCGTGACAATTGGCGGTGCCCACCACAACCAGATCGCGCTCGATGTCCACTGCCGGAGTACCCCAGATGCCGCCGCATCCCCCCGCCTCCACACCCTCCTCAGGATCGAATATCCACTCGATGTTGCCCGTTTCGAGGTCGAGAGCGTACAGGCCAGACCGGAACCCTGAACGACCGTGCACGTCGCTGGGAACCATCACCAGATCGCCGGCCACAACTGGAGCGGCTTCCACCTCGATCGGGTGATCGGGGTCGGTGGGGTCACCCAGCTGGGTACTCCAGATTTCAGAACCATCTGCCCGGTCGACAGCAACCACAGTGCGGCCACTGGCCGCGATTGCAGCGTTGACATCTCCGACCGCTGCCAGCGCCGGCGTGGCGGTGATCTGACCGGAATAGACGAATTCCGACGTTGGCAGCTGGACCTTCCAGCGGACGGATCCCTCCGCGCGCTCCACGCTGTGGAGCATGCCTGCCCAATCGCCGAAGTAGATCGCCTCATCGTCCACGGCCGGGGCCCCAGTCACCTCAGCATCTGTGGCGTAGTACCACGCCGGCAACAGCTCGGACACGGTTTCAGCGGAGACAGAGGTGTCGCAGTTCGTGGCGTAGGACTGCGCAAGATTCGCTCCTGCCATGGGCCACACACAGGAGGTCGAGTCATCCCCTCGTGTTTGTTCATCACCCGAGCACCCGGCGATGAACAAGGTGAAGGCAATGACCGTCGCTGCGAGGACTTGTGACGGGGTGCCGGTGGGGGCACCAGTGAGACTTCCCATTGCGGCCGCACGCTAATGGGTCATTTGTGCGCCCCGACGGCGAAACCTGAGGGATCTTCGGGAGTTATCCTCGGCCCATGGTGAAACCCCCGGCGATTCCGATCACCGGCGACGACGATGCGGACCGACTGCTTGAGGAGTCGCCGCTTGCCCTGTTGCTGGGGATGCTGCTGGATCAGCAGATTCCGATGGAATGGGCATTCAGGGGGCCTGCGACGTTGGCAGAACGACTGGGCGGGCTGGATGCAGCCCGGATTGCGGAAATGGATCAGGAGGAATTCGTGTCCGTCTGTGTCGCCAAGCCCGCGATTCACCGCTATCCGGCTTCCATGGGTCGTCGGATCCACGAGGTCTGTCAGGTGTTGGTGGATGAATACGGCGGAAATGCCGAGCTGATCTGGACCGAGGCTGCCGACGCCAGGGATCTTCACAAGCGGTTGCAGGCCCTGCCGGGTTACGGCGCAGAGAAGACCAAAGTCTTCATCGCGATCCTTGCCAAGCGGTTCGACATCCGTGCGCAGGGCTGGGAAAAGGTGGCGTCGCCGTTCTCGGACGATGAGCTCCGTTCGGCTGCCGATGTGGAATCCGAGGATTCCCTGCTCGCGATCCGCGCCCGGAAGAAGGCCATGAAGGCGGCCGGGAAGTCGAAGGCCGACTGATCCTTGCTCAGCGCTCCCAGGACGGCGGCTGGCTGTCATCGATGCCGAGGTCGGCCAGTGCCTTGGCGACATAGTTGCGATCGACCACCAGTGCGTGGGCCAGTTCACTGAGAGCTGCGCCCGCCACGTGGCGGGCATCTGTCTCGAAGAAGTCCCGGAGCGCCTCGCGGGTATCGGATCGTCCGAATCCATCGGTTCCCAGGGAGGTGTACCGCCGACCGTCGGGTATGAATCGACTTATCTGGTCGGGCACCGCACGCATGAAGTCGGTCACTGCGATCACCGGCCCGCCCGTGCGGCGCAGCTCGCGCGTGACGAACGGCTCGCTCATTTCGGCGGCGGGGTTTGACAAGTTGGAACGTTCCACCGCCAGGGCCTCATTTCGTAGCTGCTGAAACGAGGTTGCTGACCACAGCGAAGCCCGAACACCGTGGGTGGACGCCAGAATGTTGCGGGCTTCGGTGGCGGCCTTCCAGCCGGTTCCCGAGAACAGGATTGTCACCTCGGGGCCTTCGCCTTCGGGTGCCGGCTGCCAAAGATAGAGCCCCTGCACCACGGCCTCCTCCACTCCCTCGGGCATGGCCGGCATCGGATAGTTCTCGTTGTAGACCGTGAGGTAATAGAAGACGTCTTCACCTTCGGCGATATTCGGTGGATACATGCGTCGAAGGCCGTCCCTCACTATGAGGGCGGTTTCGAAGGCAAATGCAGGGTCATAGGCACGGCAGGCGGGAACCGATGATGCCAGCAGATGGCTCTGCCCGTCCTGATGCTGCAGGCCCTCCCCCAGAAGAGTCGTACGACCGGCAGTGGCGCCGATGAGGAACCCCCTTGCCCGGGCATCCGCCGCCGCCCAGATCAGGTCGCCAACTCGCTGGAATCCGAACATTGAATAGAAGGTGAAGAATGGAACCATCGGTACGCCACGGTGGGCGTAGCTGGTGGCCGCTGCGGTCCACGATGCCAGCCCACCTGCTTCGGTGATGCCCTCCTCGAGGATCTGTCCGTCGGAGGACTCGCGGTAGCTCAGAAGCAGATCGTGATCCACCGGCTCGTAGTGCTGGCCCTGCGACGCGTAGATGCCAATCTCCCGGAACAACGAGTCCATGCCGAAGGTCCGCGCCTCGTCGGGGACGATCGGCACGATGCGCGAACCCACCTCGGGATCGCGGATGAGATTCCTGAGCAGGCGAGTGAACGCGGTTGTGGTTGACGCAGGGACTCCGCCGGAGCCGGTGAGCATTTCGGAGAAGGCATCGTCCGATGCCTGACCCATTGGGCGACGGGTGATCACCTCACGGGTGGGTAGAGGTCCGCCGAGGGCTTTTCGCCGCTCGATCATGTAGCGGATTTCCGGCGAATCCCGGGGTGGCCGGATGTAGGGCGGCATTCCGTCGCCAAGTTCCTCTTCGGGAATCACGTCCTCGAGGTGCAGGCGATCGCGCAGGGCGAGCAGTTGCCGGGCGCTCATCTTCTTGATCTGGTGTGTTGAGTTGCGGCTCTCCATTCCGGGGCCGAGAGTCCAACCCTTCACCGTCTTGGCGAGAATCACCGTGGGCACACCCTCGGTTTCGACGGCCGCGTTGTAGGCCGCGTAAACCTTCTTGTAGTCGTGGCCGCCGCGTGGCAGGCGGGTCAGATCTGCGTCCGAGAGGTGTTCCACCATTGCTCGAAGCCTCGGATCCGGACCGAAGAAGTTCTCGCGGATGTTGGCTCCGTTGCCAACTGCATATCGCTGAAACTCCCCGTCGAGAGTGGTATTCATCTGATTCAGGAGCACTCCCGTGGTGTCACCGGCGAGCAGTTCGTCCCAACGTGATCCCCATACGACCTTGATGACGTTCCAGCCGGCGCCGCGGAAGATCGCCTCGAGTTCCTGGATGATCTTGCCGTTGCCTCGTACTGGGCCGTCGAGACGTTGCAGGTTGCAGTTGATGACCCAGGTCAGGTTGTCGAGATGTTCCCGGGCGGCGAGGGATATCGAGCCGAGAGTCTCCGGTTCGTCAGTCTCGCCATCACCCACGAAGCACCAGACCCGCGAACCGCTGGTGTCGTCTATTCGGCGGTTCTGCAAGTACTTGTTGAATCGAGCCTGATAGATCGAGAGCAAGGGACCAAGACCCATCGACACGGTGGGGTATTCCCAGAAGTCCTTCATCAGGCGGGGATGCGGATAGCTGGAGAGTCCGCGACCCGTGCGGCCCGGCAAGTCGATCTCCAGACGGAAGCGGTCCAGGTCTGACTCGTCCATTCGGTGCTCGAGGAAAGCTCGGGCGTAGATGCCGGGGGAAGCGTGGCCCTGGAGGTAGACGGCATCGCCGGGGCTACCCTCCTTGCCGCGGAAGAAGTGGTTGAAACCGACGTCGTACAGACCGGCAGAGGAAGCGAAGGTTGAGAGGTGACCGCCGATGCCGTCTGCATGGTGATTGGCGCGAATCACCATTGCCGCGGCATTCCAGCGTATGTAGCGACGGATGCGACGCTCCAGATCTTCGTCGCCGGGGAACCACGGTTCCTCCTCGCGTGGAATCGTGTTTACGTACGGAGTGGACACGCTCGCCGAGGTTCCGATCGACAATCCCTGGGCGCGTTCTGCCAGTCGGTTCATCAAGTACTGGGCGCGGGCGCGTCCGCGCTGATCCACTACGGAAGAGAGCGAATCGAGCCACTCCTCGGTTTCCTCCGGATCGATGTCCGGAAGCTGATGGGCAAAGCCGTCGCTGTTCATTGGGCCTCTCCGGTGCCTTGCTCGGATCGAACTAGATTTCCTGCATCGCAAAGTTCACCGACCCCAAAACTACCAATGCCGACGGCGGGTCCGGGCGAACCGTCTACACCGACGGTGCTTGCAGCGGGAACCCCGGTCCCGGAGGTTGGGCATGGGTCGAACCTGATGGTGCATGGGCCTGTGGATACGAGGTCGACTCCACCAATCAGCGGATGGAACTAACTGCGGCATTGCGGGCATGCGAGGCGATATCCGGTCCCCTCCACATCGTGTCGGACTCCACCTACGTCGTGAAGTGCTGGCACGATCGGTGGTGGGAAGGCTGGATTCGCCGGGGTTGGAAAAATGCCGCCAAGAAGCCAATCGCCAACAGGGATCTCTGGGAACAACTCGTGCCACACTTCAGGGATCGGGAGAACCTGAGTCTCGAGTGGGTGAAGGGACACAGCGGTGATCAGTGGAATGACTTGGCTGACGCGTTGGCCGTGGGCGCCGTTGTTCGCCGTGAGGGAGCCTCAGGTGTCGCACACCCGGAGCCACGGTTCCTTGGCGAGGAAGACAAGTGGCGTGAGCAGGACAAGTCGTCAGCCGGGAAAACACGGGGCCGAGCGGCGACCGATTCGCGAATTCCCGTGGGCACCCTCCTGGCGGTCGTGGGGCTGCGGGATCGCAGGCTTCCCGGAAGTGCCACCGCAGCAGCCAGATTGGGTGATGTGCTGGATTCGTATGCGCAGATGTATCCCGACCTCGTGGTGATGACGGGCCTGCGCGAAGGGGCCGAACAGCTCGCCGCCAGCGTCGCCGCCAAGCGCGGTGTCCGCTACGCCGCCGTCCTGCCTTATCCGACTCCCGCTGCCAGCTGGAAGCCGGCCGAACGGGATCGCTTCGACAAACTCTGTGGTCTTGCCGAGCAGGTCATAATCCTGGAGAAGAAGCGGCCCGCGGACTCCGATGCCATGAAGAAGGCCATTGCCCGCCGCGACGGTTGGCTTCGTTCAGCGGCCGATCTGGCCATTGTGGTGACCGACGGATCAGATGCCGAAGCCGAGGAGGCTCTCAAGCGCTGGGAGAAGGCAGTTGGTGACGACGTGTGGCGCCTGGATGTAGAACTGTGAAGTGCGAATAGGAGCCGACAGCGGCGGAACCTTCACCGATGTGGTCTCCGACGACGGTCGCATTCTGAAGGTGCCGTCCACACCCGCCGCGCCCGGTGCGGCAGTCCGCAGCGGAATCGAGGCGCTCAATCCGGCCGGTGCCGGGTTGCCGGTGTCGCTTCTGGCGCATGGAACCACCCTGGCCACCAATGCGCTGTTGCAGCGCCGCCTTGGAAGGGTCGCGCTTGTCGTCACCGAAGGGTTCTCTGACGTAATCGAGATCGCCCGACAGGACCGTCCGTCGCTCTATGACCAATGGGTTGATCGCCCGCCACCCCTGGTTGACCGGGCGGATCGCCTGGAGGTGGCTGAACGCATGGGAGCAACCGGTGAGGTAGTGCGTCCCTATCGTGGTGGCAGCGCCCCCGAGATTCCGCCGGGAGTCGAAGTGGTCGCGGTCTGCTGTCTCCACGCGGACCTCAACGCCACTCACGAACGCACGATCGCACAAGAGTTGCGTGATCGCGGGGTCGACGTGGTCTCCTCACACCAGGTCGTGGGGGAATTCCGCGAGTACGAGCGCATGGTGACCACGGTGATCAACGCTGCGCTGCAACCGGTCTGTTCCGAATACCTGATGGACCTTTCCTCAGAAGCCGACGATGTGGTGGTGATGAGCTCCGGCGGTGGCCTCATCACCCTTGAGCGGGCTGCGGAACTGCCCGTGTCCCTGCTTCTCTCGGGTCCGGCGGCGGGAGCGCGGGCTTCGGCAGCGGTGGCAACTGCGTGCGGGTTCCCGAACTCGTTGAGCTTTGACATGGGCGGTACGAGCACCGATGTTTGTCTGGCACTCGACGGCCAACCCGCGGTTGCGGCCCAACAGGAGGTTGCCGGGTTCCCGATTCGCCTTCCCTCCCTGGACGTCCACACGGTCGGGGCCGGCGGCGGGAGCATCGCCTCGATTGATCATGGTGGAGCACTGGTCGTCGGTCCTCAATCGGCCGGGGCTGATCCAGGTCCCGTTTGTTATGGCAAGGGTGCGCAGCAACCGACGGTGACCGACGCCAACTATGTGGCCGGGCGGATTCCGCACGGCACGTCCTTCCCGGGCCTGGGCGAACTCGATCTGGTGGGTGCCCGTCAGGCGATGGCTGAAGCGGGTGTGACTGCCGAGGGAGTGATCCAGGTGGTCAACGCCACGATGGCTCAGGCTCTGC
The DNA here is from genome assembly GCA_020027475.1 of Microthrixaceae bacterium. Classification (GTDB taxonomy): domain Bacteria; phylum Actinomycetota; class Acidimicrobiia; order Acidimicrobiales; family Microtrichaceae; genus JAHRAZ01. The sequence goes on along the minus strand of JAHRAZ010000118.1, from coordinate 570 downwards.
GCAAGGTATCCGTGGAACAAGGGGTGGATCCCACCGGGCTTGTCCTGGTGGCGTTCGGTGGTGCCGGGCCGTTGCATGCTTGTGACCTGGCGGATGATCTGGGTATCCCCGTGGTGATCGTGCCTGCTGCGGCTGGAGTGCTCAGTGCTGTCGGATTGCTGAGTTCGCCACCCCGGATCGAGCTGGTCGAATCATGGCCGACCCCGAGCGACCTCGATGGTCTCGATCAGGCTGCGCTTCGCCTGGGTGTGGCGGCGGAGACCGAGTTCGGAGACTCCGCTCCAATGAAGGTGGAGACACTCTTCGACTGTCGCTACAGCGGTCAGAGCCACGAGATCCGGGTCGACTCGGTTGCCGACTTCCACGCGGAACACGAACGCCGCAACGGATACAGCCGCCTGGGCGACACTGTTGAGGTCACAGCGATCCGGGCTGTCGCCACGGGTGAAGCTCCCACCAGCATCGAGGCGCTGAGCGAAGCTTCGATTGGCTGGTGGAGCGGCCGTGATCTTGCGGGTCCGAAAGTGGTTGCCCGCGAGGACTGCACCATCTGGATCCCCGGGGGCTGGT
>JAHRAZ010000051.1 GCA_020027475.1 Microthrixaceae bacterium | reverse complement strand
GGGTTCGTTTGACGTGCGTTTGATGTGACAGCACGGACGCACACGCCACGCGAAACAGCGGACCCGGAGGCCCGCTGTTTCAGCTGATTTCGTTGGTGGCGGGGGTAGGATTTGAACCTACGACCTTCGGGTTATGAGCCCGACGAGCTACCGAACTGCTCCACCCCGCGGCGTGCAGATGATGCTAGATCACAACTGGGTGGATCCGAAAGTCGGGTGGATGGCTCCGAGGGTTTCCCACTCTGCCCATAACCCTCCTCAATCCACTTTCGACGCACTCAACCTGGACGGTGAAACTCACACACCGCGACGGTCCGTGGCGACACCGCCGACGCAAGGACGAGTTGAATGGTCCGAGTATCGACTTCAACTGCTCACGTTCGGCCCCTCAGCATCACGCCGCGAGGCGATGAACCCCGCCAGGAATGACCATCAAGCAGACCAGCCGAATCTCCTCAAGAAATCCCGCATCGAATCGCCGCCGCGCGCGCTTTCACAATCGGGGCCGATCACTTGTAACTTGCCCCTAGCCAATGACAACTCTGACCGATCCCCCTGCCGCTGAAACCCAGCAGGCTGTTGCCGAGCTTCGTTCCACTCGACGACGCCGTCGACTCGGTGACACCAACTGGGGCGACCTCGCATATCGGGTGTACACCACAGCGTTCTTCGTGCTGGTGATCGCAGTGATGCTGTCTGGCTGGGTTGGCGACTCCGAGGTGGAGGCCTCAGATGTCGGGCAGGTGGCCGCAGACGGTCCAGCCTGGGCCGGCCTGGTGTTCGCCGCCGTGATCCTGGCCGCAATTCGTTCGGGTTCGCGTGGCGGACCGATCTCCCTCGATGCTGCCGATGTGCATCACCTGTTGCTCGCACCCACCAACCGCACCGCAACCCTTCGCCGCCCCACAATCAGTGTGCTCGGCTACGGGGTACTCACCGGGGTGGTCGCAGCAGGAGTCGTCGGCTCACTCATGTCCCAACGGCTGCCGGGAACCGGCGCCGAATGGCTCGGATCGGGAACACTCTTCGGCGCCGTGATGGCAGCCACCGCCCTGGGGGCAGCGCTGTTCACCTGTTCGCGGACAACGCCAAGGGCAGTGCCGCTCGGCATCGGATGGCTGTTGCTCATCTGGGCCATCGCCGATGTCGCCGGCTGGGGACCAACCGCTCCCACAACCTTCGCCGGAAACCTCCTCTTTCTTCCGATGCGGTCAGGGATAACGGGTCTGGGGTGGATCGCAATCGCCATCGTGGCCGCAATCGCCGGCGCGATGCTGATCGGCGGACTGTCGATCGAGGCTGCCCGCCGACGCACCACCCTCGTCGGACAACTCCGTTTCGCAGTCACCCTGCAGGACATGCGCTCAGTGGTGCTCCTGCGGCGCCAGCTCGCCTCCGAAACCCCCCGCAACAAACCCTGGTTCCCGATCCCGCGGGCCTTCGGACGTAGGTTCCCGGTGACCGCACGTGATCTCCAGAGCGTCGCCCATTGGCCACCGATCCGGATCATCCGGGTGCTGGTGCTCGCGATCGGCGCCGGTCTCGCCATCCGCGGCCTCTGGTCGGGTACCACCCCGCTGATCATCGTCGCCGGCCTCGCCACGTACGTGGCCGCGTTGGACGCGACTGAGCCACTGTCCCAGGAAATCGATCACCCGACCCTCACCGGGACACTGCCGGTGGATCCCGGAACCCTCATGGTTCGCCACCTGGTGGAACCGGTCCTCGTGTTGATCGCGGCCGGCACCGTGGCTCTCGGGGTCTCCTACGCCGTTGATCCTGCGCCGGACATGCTCGGAATCGGAGCCCTGACTGTGGTGACCGCTTCGCTGGCGGCCGTGGCGGGCGCAGCCATCAGCATCGTGTCGCCAACGGACTCCGGTGGCAGCGACGCTCTGATGACCCCCGAAGTGGCGGGTCCCCGCATGGTCTTCCGCACCGCCGGACCACCCGTCGTGGCGATGTTGGGATTCCTCCCGGTGCTCGTGGCGGCCCGGGTCACCGGTGACACAGATCCGTTCTCGATCGCCGCGACCGTGACCATACCCGTGTTGATACTGGTGATGATCGTGTTCGCCTGGGTCCGGTTCCGTTCGGACATCGCCAAGTCGATGGCGGAATCGATGTCGGGAGAGACCAAGAAATGAGTGGACGGAAATGAGTGGACGCCGAAAGAGCAGGGCCGGAAAACGGGAGAAGCCCGCTGTTCCCGCAATTGCATGTGAAGGACTCCTGAAGGAATACGGCGAGGTAACTGCCCTCGAAGAGATCGACTTGGAGATCCCCGCCGGCGAGGCAGTCGTGCTCGTTGGCCACAATGGGTCGGGCAAGTCGACCTTGTTGAACCTGCTCGCCGGCACCCTCGATCCCACCGACGGTTCGATCCTCATCAACGGAGTCCCACCGGAGTCGATCAACGCGAGGGCACAACGGTCGTGGATGCCCGACAATCCAGTGCTCTATGACGACCTGACCGTGGACGAACACCTTCGCTATGTGGTGCGCCTCCACGGTGGCACCGGAGACGAACCCCGCATCGACGAACTCGTCGAACGGCTCGGACTCTCGGAACGCCGTGACCAACTTCCGTCGCAGTTCAGCCGCGGCCTCCGCCAGAAGACCGCCATTGCCGTGGCAATGTGTCGACCCTTCTCGGTGTTACTGGTGGACGAACCCTTCGTCGGCCTGGACGCAACCGGCAGGGCCACGATGCTGGACCTGCTCCATGAAGCCTCCGAAGATGGAGCCACCCTGATGGTGGCCACCCACGATCCCGACGTCATCGACCGCTTCTCGCGGGGTTTGTTGATGTCCAACGGCGAACTGATCCACGACGGCAAGGCCAGCGAACTCCCCGATCTGCTGGCCGCGGACCTGCGCGAACAACCCTGAGCCACAACAGGGGCGGCAGAACAGGGGCGGCTCATCGCGCAGGGATCAGCGGTACCGATTGATCGCCTCCGTGGCAGCGCCGATGTAGCTCCCACCGAACTTGATGGCGTGCACCGCCAGGGGCGCGATCTGATGCAGGGACACCCGCTCCGCCCAGCCATCGTCCAGGGGCAGAACCTCTGCATAGGACTCGAAACATGCGAGACCGAAGCCGCCGAAAAGTCGCATCATGGCCAGGTCGAACTCGCGATGGCCACCGTGTGCGGCCGGATCGATCAGCCAGTTCCCGCCGTGTCGGTCCACCAGCCGGTTGCCGGCCCACAGATCACCGTGCAGGAGCGATGGCGATTTGGACGATCCGCCGAGATCATCCAGTCGGGTCGCCAGGGCCTCAAGGTCGGCGATGGTCGATGGGGCCAGTGCACCGGCATCGAAGGCAAGTTGCGCGAGAGGCTGCAGCCTCTGGGAACCGTAGAACTCCGCCCAGGTCTCACAGATCTCATTGGGCAAACCCCGGCTCCCAGTGGAGCGGCGATCCGGCCGCCCGAAACACTCGAACGAAAGTGAATGCAGATGGGCAAGGTCGCGCCCGAAGTCCGACTCGGTATTGCCGTATGCGCGCCTGCCCTCAGCGCGACCGGCGTGGGCATCATTGCCGCGAGCGCGATCCTCCTGAATCCACTCCAGTACGAGGAAACCAGGGGAACGGCCATGTGTGACATCTCCTACCGGGAGTTCTGGGCCATCCGGGAGATCTGTACCGACGGGGAAGTCTGTGTCAGCGGGGAAACCCGCGCCATCCGGGAGATCAGTGCCGCTCGGGAGGATTGCGCCGCCGGGGATAGCGGTGTCATCAGAGACTGCGAGTACCTCCGGAACCCCGATCGCACAACTGCCGCGCAGCCACCCGAGACCGATTGCCTCCGTCGCGAAGAACCCTGCTGGCGCATCCGGGAGTGTCTTGGCAAACACCGTGCGACCGTCGTCCAGTTGCACACGAAAGCTGCGCGCAACGTCACCACCGCTGACCGGACGCGCTTCGGTCGCCTCCATCCCGAGTGCCTCGGTGATAGCTGCCAGCAGGTCGCGTTCGGTCATCCCCCGATCATTCCAGAGCGTGTCACCACCCCGGGCGACTCACCCACGGCATCGTCTCAGTTTGGCCCCGTCCGGGTTGCGAACCCAGCGTGGTGGTTCACGAACTGCCAGCCGTGCACATCCACGACCACGCCCTGCAAACCCGTGCCGACCATCAGTTCCGGGTGATCCCCGGCTCCGAACAAATCCAGACCGGAGCCGAAGCTCCCGCCGGCAAACCGCCGGGGCGCGGACCTATGCGGGCCGAGGATCCTCGACGTCCGCCAACTCATCCACGAGGAGTCGGGAACCGTAGACGACGAGCACGTCATCGGGCCCGAGGTCCAGGTCCCGTGGAGGTTCACCGATGAAGTGTCCTTCGTCGGGTGAACCACTTCCCCTGCGAACTCCCAGAAGCTTCACTCCGGGAAGTGCAAGGTCGAGTCCGCCCAGGCTGCGTGGCCCCATGTGAGGCCGGGACTTCAGCCGCACGTCCGCCACCACGAATTCATCACCCAGATCCAGAAGCTCGATCGGTTCCGAACCGACAGCCGGAAGCAGTCGATTCCTCGCATAGTTGGCTCCCACCCTCACCAGGGCATCTGTCACCGGCCGCAGCGACAACATCACCAGGGCCACCGCCAGAACGGCCACCATCACAACCAGCCGCTGCACGGTGTCTCCCGGACCTGGGCCTATCAGCCCGGCCAGAACGGCCACGATCAACGTCGGGGTACCGAGATTGCCCACCAGCATCGTGATGGACAACACCTTCCGGCGTGCCGGATGATTCACCACGTTCTCCGACTCGGTGGTGGTGAATCCCGTGCCGGTGAATGCCGAGCGAGCCTGAAACCTTGCCACGTCGGGCGGGAGACCAGTCGCGATGAGAGCGCCCGTGGCCACACGGGTGAACAACATTGATATGACCGCAACGATGATGAACGTGACAACGGCGTACACGGCATACCTCCAGAGTTGATGAGTCTGCCCTGATGGATTCACCGATGCGATGTGCTCCGGTTCGTCCCGAACTGGGTCATCTTGGCAAGACCTTGGCGACTTGCCCCAAGTCAATCACCTTCATGGCTTCGTCGGGCTCTTCGTGGCTTCCCCCCCACGACTTCCGCGGCCGCAATGGCATCGATGCCGGACGCTTCAGCGGGGAAGTGGCCTGCGTGATCAACGTGGCCGATTCAATCCAATGGCTCCCTCAGGACCAGCGCAAGACCGCCAGCAACAGCGTGGAGACCGCCACGGTGCGCGGATTCAAGGCCGCTCAGCTGCTGGTCGCCGTGATCGCCGGGCACTCCGCAATCGCCAGTTGGATCCTGTTCAAACCGGAAGGCATCGCCCGACGGGGTCGCTGAACCTCGGTTGTGCTGACAGCGGAACCCGGCGAGCATGGAGCACCCATGAATAGCCCTTCCAGCAGTGACAAGACCCAGCTCATCGAGTACATCCGCGGGTCCGTGATCGGCCGGGACGACCTCGTGGCGGGTCCGTTTGGCCTCCGACCCGTGGTCTACGCCGACTACACCGCCTCCGGCCGATCCCTGGAGTTCATCGAGAACTACATCGTCGGTGAAGTTCTGCCGCTCTACGCCAACACCCACACCGAGTCATCCGGCACGGGTTTGCAGACCACCCGATTCCGAGAAGATGCCAGAAGCATCATCGCGCGCTGCTTCTCCGCCACAGACGAACATGTGGTGCTGTTCTGCGGCAGTGGCTCCACGTACGCAATCGACAAGCTGGTTGGCGTCCTCGGCCTGTCGTTGCCAAGCCAACTCGAGGACAACTTCGCCCTGAGCCGCCACATCAAGGCCGAGGATCGTCCGGTTGTGTTCATCGGCCCGTTCGAACACCACTCCAACGAGCTTCCGTGGCGTGAGTCAATCGCCGACGTGGTGACAATCCACGAGGACTCCGACGGTCACATCAGCATCGAACACCTCGAAGAAGAGTTGACAAACCACAGCGACCGCCCGCTCAAGATCGGCTCGTTCTCGGCTGCCTCCAACGTCACCGGCATCATCACCGACTGCGCCGCTGTTTCCTCCTTGTTGCACAGTCACGGAGCCCTCGCCTTCTGGGACTTCGCCGCGGCAGCACCGTATGTGGAAATCCACATGGGATCTCCGGGCCACTCCGACACCTACTACGACGCCGTGTTCGTGTCACCCCACAAACTCATAGGCGGACCCGGAACACCCGGCCTGCTTGTGGCTCGGCGAGAGCTCTTCGAGAACCGCGTACCAGTGGTTCCCGGTGGTGGGACCGTGGCCTACGTGAACCCCGACTCGCACGACTACCTCGAAGACGTGGAACATCGTGAAGAAGGAGGCACTCCGGCCATTGTGGAGTCGATTCGTGCCGGACTCGTCTTCCAGCTGAAGGAAGCCGTTGGCGTACCGGAGATACGCCGCCGTGAGGAAAGTTTCGTGACAAGGGCGATCTCGCAGTGGGACGCCAACCCCAGCATCGAAATACTCGGCAGTCACGACGCCGAACGACTCTCGATCGTCTCGTTCGTGGTCCGACACCAAGACCAATACCTGCACCACAACTATGTGGTGGCGCTGCTCAATGATCTGTTCGGAATCCAGTCCCGCGGCGGTTGTTCCTGCGCCGGGCCATACGGCCACAGGCTTCTGGGCATCGACCTCGACAAGTCCCACGAATTCGAACGCGAGGTGAACCGGGGTTGTGAGGGCATCAAACCCGGCTGGGTGCGGGTGAGCTTCAACTACTTCATCTCGGAAGACACCTTCGCGTACATCCTCGACGCCGTGGACCTCATCGCCCGTCGCGGTGACGCGCTGCTGCCCAACTATCGCTTCGAAGCACACAGCGGTCTCTGGCAGCACCGAGACGGCCCGGCGGAGTCTCCCATGAGCCTCTTGGACATCGAGTACTCCGATGGGCGGATGAGATTTGAGGATCGACGGCATCAGATGCATCGTGGCGACCTCGACAGCTACCTCACAGCCGCCGGGGAACTCCTCGATGCAGCCGAAACGAACCGCCCGGCCCCTCTCGGACTTCCGTCGACCACCGACGACTTCGAACACCTCCGATGGTTCCCGTATCCGGACGAGGTTCGGCCGACTGGCTGAACCTGCCAATCGGCTGAACCTCCAAACCAGGGTGCTCCGGTGCATTGGTCCCGCCTGGGCTGGTCAGTGCAATGAAAGCATGGCGATCCAGGAATTAGATTGGGGGTCGCATGAACGTCATCGAAATGGATTCCCTCACAAAGTTCTACGGACCTCGCCGCGGCGTGCAGGACATCAACCTTTCGATCAAGGGTGGTCAGGTATTCGGTTTCCTCGGCCCGAACGGCTCCGGAAAGTCCACCACCATGAGGGTGCTGCTGGACTTCCACCGCCCCACGTCCGGTGCCGCCAGCATGCTCGGCCTCGATTGCCAGAAGGACAGCCTCCAGATACGCAAACGAACGGGTTACCTCTCAGGCGACCTCTCCTTGTACGACAAGCTGAACGGCCTCGAGTTGCTCACATGGCTCGGCGACCTGCGAGGAGGTGTGCCCGAACACCGCATCCGCTCACTGTCCGACGAGCTCAGCCTGGATCTCGACCGCAAGATAGGTGACCTGTCCAGGGGAAACAGACAGAAGGTCGGACTTGTGCAGGCCTTCATGCACGAACCCGAACTGTTGATTCTGGATGAGCCCACCACCGGCCTTGATCCCCTGATTCAGCACACGTTCCAGAGGATGGTCCGCGATGTGGCGGACAGTGGCCGCGCCGTGTTCCTCTCGTCGCACATCATCGACGAGATCGACCGGACATGCGACAAGGTAGCCATCATCCGGGAGGGATTCCTCGTCGCCGTGGAGACCATCAAGTCCCTCCGGGCACGTTCGGTGCGCACGGTCCGGATCAAATTCGATGAACCCGTTCCGGCTGCCCAGTTCCACGACCTCGACGAGGTTCACGAAGTACAGGTACTGGGCACCGAACTCAACATCAAGACCACCGGCGACATCGACTCGATCGTGAAACTCGCCGCACAACATCACGTGGTGGATCTCGTGAGCGAACAGGCTGATCTGGAGGAAATCTTCCTCTCGTATTACTCCGGAGAGTCCGGAACCACAGACTTCCGCCACACCGGCTCCGATGACACAGGTTCGGACGGCGACACCGACTTCGACCACACGAGTTTGGGCGACAGCACGGGCTTCGACGGCGACACCAGTGGTGCAGGTGCCTCATGAGCTCGACACTCTTGATTCGCCGCACCCTGGCCGATCGCCGAACGAGCCTCATGTGGTGGGCGATCGGCCTCGCGCTCTACGTAGGAATGATCCTGGCCATCTGGCCGGTCGTCAAGGACAACGAGGAGTTCGCGACCCTCGCCGAGAGTTACCCCGAGGGTCTGCAAGCCCTCTTCGGTGGCGAAGAGGCCTTCGCCGCTTTCACAACTCCGGCCGGCTACCTGAACACATACCTGTTCACGATGTTCCTTCCGTTCATCCTCATCTCGCTGGCAACCGCCATGGCATCTGCGCTGCTGGCGGGCGATGAAGAGTCGGGCCTTCTGGAGTTAGTCCTGTCCTACCCGGTAACGCGCACCAGCGCCGTTGTTCAGAAGACCGCATCCATGGTGATCGCTCTGGTCGCCATGGGAGTGCTGACAGATGCACTCATCTACGGAGTCGGCAAGATCATCGATCTCGACATCGGGCTCGGCAAACTGATCGCAGCCACCGTCGGCACGATCCTGATCGCGGGATTCTCCGGACAACTCTCATTCGCGGCCGGGGCCGTGAAGGGCAACAAGGGTTTCGCCCTTGGCGTCGGCTTCGGCGTCGCCTTGATCGGGTACCTCTTCAGCGTGGTCGCGAGCGTGGCACCCTCACTCAAATGGGTCCAGTGGGCCTCTCCGTTCTATTACGGAACAGCGGATGATCCCCTGACCAACGGCATGCCCGCCCAGTATCTGGTTCTCGTCGGCGGCTGGGCACTCGCATTCGGCGCCACAGTGGCACTCCTTCGCCGCCACGACATCTCCTGACCCGGCAGTGTCTCCTGGCCGGACAACCGGTCCCCGCATCCGCCGCCATGATGGCGCCCTTCTGCCGGTTGGAACATTTCCCGACTGGGTTGCATCTCCTGACCCGACACTAGAATTGGATCAGTACGACACCCACCGCGATGTGGTGAATGGAGAAACCCCCGAATGAACAAGCCAACCAACCCCGCGACGGTTGATCACTCACTGCGAATCGCCCACGGGGTCAAGGACAACGAGCGAGACCATGTGGTTTCCCTGTTCGACAAACTCAATTCTCGTCTGAGGTCATTCCCCGCCGACTCGGTGGAGATGCAGCTCTCCATCAAGGAACGCGACGAGCCCAGCATGCAAACGACCCTCGAAGCCTGGATCGCGCGCCACGAGCCGATAATCGCCACCTCGCACATACCAGACGTCGACGCAGCCCTCATTGAGGTGCGCGATGACATGATCCGTCAGATCACCGACATGAAAACGCGCCAAGAGCCCCGCAACAACCGGCATCTCCGCGAGGCCACAGACTGAGATTCCCGCTGCCCGGCTCATCCGTGCCGGGAGAATCGCCGGGTGAGAGAGTCCCTCCGATCAAGCGGCTCGCTGTTGAGCGCGCATGCCGCACGCGCTCCCCAGCCCGATCACATGGGACAACCCGGCCCCCGTGCCATCTACCAGGGAGTCACCTGGTTCAGGCGGCTCGTTCCAGAATGTGGACACCGCATGCGCTCCCCAACCCGATCACATGGGCGAGGCCAACCTTTGCGCCTTCGATCTGACGGTCGCCCGCCTCTCCGCGCATGTGGGTGGCAACCTCCCAGATGTTGGCAATACCCGTGGCTGCTATCGGATGTCCCTTCGATTCGAGGCCACCCGAGACGTTCACCGGCATGGACCCGTCACGAAACGGCGCACCTGATTCGAAGAAGTCCACGGCCCCACCCTCGGAACAGAGCCCCAAGTTGTCGTAATGCACCAGCTCGGCAGTGGCGAAACAATCGTGCAGTTCCACCAGATCAAGGTCCTGCGGACCGACACCGGCTGCTTCGTAAGCCGTTTCGGCGGCATTCTTTGTGAGGGTATTCACATTGGGGAGGATCTGGCACGCCTCTTCCCACGGATCGGTGGTGAGAACACTGGCAGAGACCTTCACGGCCCGTCGCTGTTGTTCCAACGACAGTTTCTTGAGTGTGGTGCCGTTGACCACCACCGCCGCCGCCGCACCATCACAGTTGGCCGAGCACATCGGGCGGGTGTTGGGATAGGCAATCATCACGTCACCCATGATCTGCTCTAGGCTCATGGCTTTGCTGTACGCAGCCAGAGGGTTGAGCACCGAGTTGGCATGGTTCTTCTCCGAGATTCGAGCGAACAGCTCGAAGTCGGCACCGCCGTAACGGTGGCCGTATTCCATGCCGATCTGGGCGAACACCCCGGGCATGATCTCCGTACCGATTCGACCATCGGTCGATGCCACGGCACCGAAGCGGCCACTGGCTTCCCATGTGGGTGAGTCGGACGCGCGGGATCCGCCGGACAACAGTCCGGCACCGGCGATCTTCTCCACTCCCACGGCAAGACCCACGTCTGCTTCGCCCGAGCGCACCGACATGATCGCGGTTCGCAATGCCGTGGCTCCCGTGGCGCAGGCGTTGACCACGTTGTAGACGGGAATGCCCGTCTGACCGATCTGTTTCTGGAGCATCTGGCCCACGCCATGCGCGGCGTACATCAGGTTGCCGGCCGCCAGAACGCCCACATCCTTCACGGTCATGCCTGCATCATCCAAAGCGCCGAGAGCGGCTTCTGATGCAAGGTCCACAACATCGTCGTCGGGTCTTTTGCCGAACTTCGTCATGTGGATTCCGACGATCCACATCTGGTCGCTGGCTGCTCCGGTCTGACTGGTTTCCCCGCCAGAACTGGATGCCTCGGCTACGTCGCTCATGAATTCGCCTCCGCCTTCTCGATTGCGTCGTCTGTGATCCGCAGTTCTTCGTCGGCCGGCTCATAGCCGAAACCGATGGCTTCCGTGCCCTCGGAGTCCTCACCTATGCCGAAGGTGGTGAGGCTGACCTGCATGCCCGTGGCTACGTGTTCCGGGTCCGGCGACACGTTCACGATGTTGGCCCGCACCGAAGTCCCACCACACTTCACCACTCCGGCAACGAAGGGAACCTCGATCCCGGGAGCCGCAAACGAGACAATCGTGAAAGCGGTCAACTCGCCCGTTGCAGGGAGTTCGACACGTTTGAATCCCGACCCGTCGCTGTTGATCGCTCCACACGAGGCGCACGCGTTTCGCCGGTCGAAAAATCGTGCGCCGCAAGCAACACACTCATTCGCCTCGAGATGTGGATCATTACCCAGCACCAAGTAGTCGACCAGTGGAATCGCTTCTCCCACGCTTGTCCCCTTCGCAACGCCCCGCTGTCGAGACTGTTCAGTGAATTCGCGTAATCTAACACCCGCAAATGATTTGCCGATAACACACTCCAACCACGACCCCGGAGTTGATCACTGGCGGTGATTGCAGACAGCGACCCCTGATGGCGATGCGCCCCGAGCACCGTGATCATCCGCGGACACGTGGTCATCCGCGGCCAACCATGTGCGGCCACCCGCAACAAGGGATACCGTTCGTTTACACCCTGCGGAGGATCGAATGACCCAGCCGGAAACTCCCCAAGCGCCGGAGATGACCAGGAGCAACCGCGATCACGTACGTCTTCGCGAACAGCTTCAGGCCTGGCTCCAACCCAGGCTTGCGGGAGCCACGGTTGGTGACCTGTCGGTTCCGGGCAACGGCATGTCAGCCGAAACGGTGTTGTTCGATGTCGACACCGGCGGCGAAACACTCCAGTTGGCTGCGCGACTCGCCCCTGACGCAACTGCCATGCCGGTGTTCCCAACCTCTGACCTCAAGACCCAGTACCACGTGATCAAACTCGTGGGGAACCAAACCGAGACACCTCTGCCCCGCCTGCGCTGGATGGAAACTGACGAGTCGGTGATCGGTGCCGAGTTCTTCGTGATGGACCGTGCGAGTGGCGTGGTCCCGCCCGACGTGATGCCGTACACAATCGACTCCTTCCTCCTCGACGCCTCAGACCGTGACCGCAAGCTCGTCCAGGATCGCAGCGTCGAAATTCTGGCCGAGATCCACAAGACGCCGATCGGCTCCGAGACCAAGTTCCTGGAATACGATCAACCCGGAGCGACACCGCTGCGGCGCCACGTGAACCACTGGATCCACTACCGCGACTGGGTTGTTGGTGACAGAAACGTGCCGGTGATCACGGACTCGTTCCAATGGTTGGAGGCCAACTGGCCCACCGAGGCCGATTCCCGTCCGTCGGTGCTGTCCTGGGGAGACTCGCGCATCGGCAACCTGATGTACTCCGACTTCAAACCCGTTGCAGTCTTCGACTGGGAGATGGCGGGCATCGCTCCTCCCGAAGTGGATCTCGGGTGGCTGTCATACATGCACAAGTTCTTCCAGGACATCACCGTGGACCTTGGATTCCCCGGCATGCCGGGGTACCTGGATCCCGAGGAGGTGCGCGAGACGTACATGGCCGCCACTGGCCGTGAGGTCTCCGACCTTCACTGGTTCAGGGTTTACAACGCGGCGCGCCATGCCGCGATCATGTTGCGGATAAACGACCGGCAGGTTCATTTCGGGGAAGCCGAAGCGCCGGTGAACCCCGAAGACGCCATCATCCACGCCAAGCCACTTCGTGAAATGATCAGCGACTGATCGCAGCATTACTCACCGCAGGGCTGCTCTTCGTACCCTCAAGTCCCTGACCGCAGGGTTACTCCTCGAGCCCCTCACGTTTCTGTACCTCGCGAATGTAGGCGATGATCTCGTCAACTTCGGCAGATGACAGTCCGTTGATCGGTGGCATGTCCCCGAATTCCCAGTGGTGAGCCTTTGCTCCGTTCTCCACCGCCGAACGGTACGCCTCGTCAGGATGATGACCGGGTTCATAGATGATCGACAACTGCGATGGGCCGGCAGGTGTTCCCCTCAGGTCCGATCCGTGGCAGTTGGAGCAACGCTGTTGATAGAGCTCTTCACCGGAGCTTGGGGAACCGCTACCTGAGTCGTCGGGGTCAGAATCCCCACAACCGGCCAGGAGCCCAAAGGTCACACAACCCAGCACGGCAAACCCGAGCATGGTCCGAGCCAGCGCGGTATGGCCCAACCGAGGGTGTTCCCGGCGGGCACCGATCGCCGCCACCCTTTTCATTCACAATCTCTTTGTTCGCTCTTTGTTCGCAACCTGCTCGCTCGCAAACTCTTCGTTTGCATTCGCACACACCTTCCAAGGGTCAAAGCTGAATCCCCACTCGTTCTGTGATGGTCAGGTCGCGCTTTTGCGCGACCTGACCATCACAGAACGGACATCACGTCACACTGAGTCAACCTGCGGCAACGCCGCCGTCGACACTGATCACGGATCCGTTCACATAGGTAGCCTCGTCGCTGACAGTCCAAGCAATCAGGTTGGCCACGTCGTCGGGTGTGCAGTTCTCATTGGCAAGGGAGGCCCGCATGACCAAGTCGAATTCGACGCCTTCGGGAAAGTCGATTTTCTGGGTCATGGATGTGTCCACACCGCCCGGACAAATCGCGTTGATACGAACACGACTGCGGGCATATTCGACTGCCATGGCCTTCGTGATTCCGATCACCCCGTGTTTCGACGCGCAGTACGCCGACAGGTACGCCTGACCGATGAGTCCGGCTGTGGACGAAACATTCAAGATCGCGCCCTTGGTCTCCATCAGGTGCGGCAAGGCAGCACGACTGAGATAGAACGTGCCACTGAGGTTCACGTTGATCATCATTTGCCAGTTCTGATCGGTCTCCTCGTGACTGTGGGCGAACCTCAAGATTCCTGCAATGTTGCAGAGCACATCCAGACCGCCCCAGGTGCCAACCGCTAGTTGCACCGCAGCGTCACAGGCGGCCGAGTCCGAGATGTCCATCGGGTGGGAGACTGCAACACCACCGGCAGCCGTGATGTCGGAAACCGTGGCGGCCAGTGGTTCGTCGGCCAGATCGCAACACAGCACGCTCGCCCCTTCGGCGGCCAGCCGTTTGGCCGTTGCTTCACCAATTCCGCCGGCGGCACCGGTGACCACTGCGGTCTTTTCTGCGAAACGGTTGGGTACGAGGAACTTCTGCACTGGACTCCTAGTCGACAAATCGCTGCTCATGAGAACAGTGGTGCCGGAACAGTAACGCTGCTCGACAAGGACAGGACAGCCGACCGACAGGACAACCGACCGTGTGCCAAACCAGGGGTCGGATGCCGCGGGAACCGGATCCGCAGACCCCGATCATCCGTTCTGTGATGGTCAGGTCGCGCTTTAGCGCGACCTGACCATCACAGAACGGGATTTTTGAGGTGGTTGGGCAGAGGGTGACTCGGGTTGCATGGCGACAACAGTCGCGCACCCTGTCCCCGCTCAGTTCGGACCGACCCTACGCAGCAGCGTCCGGGCGTTCCCCGACAAGAGCATCACTGATGGCCAACACGTGACCTTCGATGCAATCCTCGTAGTCAGCGGCATACAGGCTGAATGCAGCGAAGTTCTCGGAACGCCGCGGATGAAACTCTGCGTCGGGATCAAACGGTCCAACTGCCCCGATCATCCAGCCCCGCTCGGCAGACCAGTGCGGCGAGCGAAGCCTGAAGGCGTATACACGCAACTCTCCCGCACCCCAGGCGCGCGGCGCCGGCAAACTCTCGCGAAACTCAATCTCGTCAGGTGCCACCCCGAGTTGTGGATCGGATGCCAGCCACGAGACCAGAGCGGCTTCCCCAACCGACGCAGCCGAACCATGCAAGAGCGGCACACTCGTGTGCCATTCGATCTCTTCCAGGCCACGCAACAGGATCGAACGAGCCTCCGGATCCCGGCAGATGATCTCGACTCGATCCTCAGCCACCGGGAGGTTCCTGCGAATCATCACTGACAGAGCCATTGCCGATACCCGCGGGTCTGCAGAACCGAGAGCCCGCTGGAGTACACGTCCGGCGTGAGCAGACGGGAACAGGGCAACAGTGGGCAACAACGCATCCAGCGCCCTGCGGTCCACCCGGCTCACGTCACTTCCGGAATCACGCACGACAACTGCGCGGTTGCAGCTGTCGACAAGGTCTACCAACAACGGTTCCAGTGTCTCTGCCACGAGCCGTTCGTCGCTCACCGGCAGCTTTCCGTCGAGACGAATCTCAAACAGCATGTCTGCGCAGTGCTGTGCCCAACCCCGCCGCCAGGCAACCGAAGCCAGGGGAACGGCAAGTCGGCCGGCACTGCGGGCGCTCAGAATTGGAACGAGTAGGTCTTCGCTGGGAACCGGCAGGAGATCCCACGGCCCGTCCGAGCCCACGAGGTGGGTCAGCGCCTCGACCCCTGCATCGTCTCCACGCAGTGCCAGAAGCCGAAGCAAACCTCGGCGAGCCCTGTCGGAGCAAAGCGAATACGCCCGCTCGACCTCCGCAACCGGCACCTGATGAGGATCACGAAGCAGGAGTTCCACCAGGTGCTCACCAACGTCGTCGACCACATTGTGGACCCAGGGATAGGAGGTCGTGGTTCCCGCGAGCACTTTCAGGGCCGCGTCGTCAGCGAGAACCCGGCCCTTCCAGGCCACCATTGTTTCAATTGCCTCACGGCGTGATTCAGTGTCAGATCGCCGCAGTTTCGCCCGTAGCGCAACAATCTCTGCCGTGAGGAGTGATTCGCCGCTCCCCATGGGTCTAATGGTGCCGCCGGGGAACCGGCCGTGCCAAGCGCCAACAGGCTGTTTTCATGGGTCAAGTCCCCAATCCCTGTGAGTAAGCCCGCCAGTGAGACCTACTCTGGTGACCATGGCACTATTCGGATTCGGCAAGGAACCGGAAAAGATCGGCGCGACGGAGGCAATCCCCGGTCGGGACCAATCGATGACAGTTCCCGAATTGCACCACGTGAATGGGCATCCGCTCGTTGGCCCATGGCCCGACGGGATGGCAACCGCGGTGTTCGCGATGGGTTGCTTCTGGGGAGCTGAGCGCGGTTTCTGGCAGATGCCTGGCGTTTACTCCACCGCTGTGGGCTACGCAGGCGGATTCACCCAGAACCCCTCTTACGCCGAGGTCTGCTCGGGACACACGGGCCACACCGAGGCCGTGCTCGTGGTGTTCGATCCAGACGAGGTTTCATACCGTGAACTTCTCACCCAGTTTTGGGAAGGCCATGACCCGACACAAGGCATGCGCCAGGGCAACGATGTCGGCACCCAGTACCGTTCAGCCATACTCACCGCGGGATCCGCCCAAGCGGAGGAGGCACGGGAGTCCCGCACGGAGTTCCAGAGCGCACTGCGGGAGTCCGGTTACGGTGACATCACCTCGGACATCGAACCACTGAACGAGTTTTTCTACGCCGAAGCCGAGCACCAGCAGTACCTGTCCAAGAACCCCAACGGATACTGCGGCCTGGGCGGTACCGGCGTGAGCTGCCCAGTCGGCTTGGCCTCCCCCAAGCCGATCTGAGAGCAGACCCATGCCCCCCGCCGGCCTGAGTGTGCTCGGTCCGACAGATCCCCAGGCCGCGACCCGGCCGAAACCGACAGCCCTGACTCATCACCACTGAAATCAACTCCGTAGACCGAGACGAGTGGAGCCGTGTCAGATCGCGCTCCACCTCTCGAGGCGTGGTGGCAATACAGGTCCTGTCCAATGGTCTCGGCGTCTTGATTGTGAGCCTCTATTTCATATTCCTCCTCCCGGATTCCGCGATACGCGAACTGGGTCCGAAGCGGTGGAATTTCTTGGTGTTCACCACCTGGATTGCCTTCATGTTGATACTGGCCGTGCCAGTCAACACGATCTTCCTCCGCAAGGCCGTCGCATGGGTGTCCGAACGCAGAGAACCCACAGATGTGGAACGGAAGGTTCTGTTCAGTCTCCCGGCCGCCGAAACAGTCAGTGCCCTGGTTTCCTGGCTTGTAGCGGCTGTGCTGTTCGGATTGCTCAATGAGGAGGTCGCACATACGTCCTTGGGAATCGCCATGGCCGGTGTCGTGACATGCGCCATGTTGTATTTGCTTCTAGAGGGATACTTTCGGCCACTCTTCGCTCTGGCACTGAGGAATGCCCCGGTACCCAAGGATCGAAGCGATGTCTTTCCACGGCTGATGCTCGCTTGGTTGCTGGGCAGTGCCGTCCCACTGCTCGCGATCGGGCTGACAGCCAGTGTCCACCCTGAGGACATTGCTGCCGACCGCCTCGGCTGGGTCACAATCATCTCCGCCATGGCGGGTGGAATCGTGATGACGCTGGCGGCCCGTTCGGTGCTCAGACCGATCCAGAGGATTCGCGACGGTCTCCATCAAGTGGAAATCGGCGACTTCGATGTGAACCTGCCCGTAGATGATCTGGGCGAACTCGGGCGCCTCACCGAGGGTGTGAACCACGTGGCTGCCGGACTCAGGGAACGTGAGAAACTGAGGGACACCTTCGAGAAGCAGGTCGGCGAGGCTGGTCTGGCAGACCTGGTTCTCGAAGGTGTCGAACCGACACGTGTGGGTGAACTTCGCGAAGTCACGGTTCTCTTCGTCGACCTGACCGGCTACACAGGCTACGCCGAGCGGATGCCACCCGAGGAAGTGGTGAACATGCTCAACCGGTTCTTCGGTGTGGTGGTGGCGGTGGTGAACCGTGAGGGTGGCTGGATCAACAAGTTCGAGGGAGACGCTGCCCTATGCGTTTTCGGCGCCCCGAGACAACAGCGGGACCACGCACTGAGGGGCTTGCGGGCTGCATCGGTGATACCCATGGAGCTCGATCGCATCGGAGACACTCTGGAGGCGCGCATAGGGCTTTCCACCGGGGAAGTGCTGGCCGGATTCATCGGAAGCCAGGAACGGCACGAGTACACGGTCATCGGTGATGTGGTAAACGTCGCCGCTCGCCTGTGCGATGTGGCCCGGACACAATCCAGCGGCGTGCTCGCTGATGCCTCCACCGTGGATGCAGTAGGAGCCGCTGATGGCTGGAAGAAGGCCGGCCGCATCGAAATCAAGGGGCGCTCCGGCAGGACCACCGCTTACACACTCGACGGAAGCAAGGACACGGGTAACAGGAATTCCCTTCTCAGGTGGATCCCGTCTCGATCCTGACCTGGGTCAGGCGGAGGTCTCCGCGGGAGCTTCTGCGGAGCTGCCGAAGTCGGTGGACTGCCGCTTGGAGAAGAGCACAGATCCGATCACGACCAACAGCGCCGCGGCGGCCACAGCAAACCTGAGATCATTGTCACCCATCGCGATGATCGCCGGCAGGATCAGAAGGGACACAAGGTTCATCACTTTGATCAGCGGGTTGATGGCCGGTCCGGCAGTGTCCTTGAACGGATCACCGACTGTGTCACCGATGACAACAGCGGTGTGGGCATCACTGCCCTTACCGCCGAGATTGCCTTCTTCGACGTACTTCTTGGCATTGTCCCAGGCGCCGCCGGAGTTGGACAGGAAGTTCGCCATGAGTGCACCCACCACAATGGTTGCGGCCAGATACCCACCAAGGGCGAACGCACCAAGGCCGAAACCGACAACCACTGGCATGAGTACCGCCAGCAGCGCCGGGGTGGTCAGCTCCCGAAGAGCCGCACCGGTACAGATGTCAATGACCGGGCCGTAGTCCGGCTTCTGCGTGTAGTCCATGATCCCGGGTTTCTCCCGGAACTGGCGGCGTACTTCCTTCACCACGATTCCGGCGGTCCGACCCACCGCCAGGATCGCGAGGGAGGAGAACAGGAATACCACGAGCCCACCGATGAGGGCACCGGCAAAGGTCTTGGGATCGGCGATGTTGATCGCGACCGCATTGAACGCCGCCTCCGCGTTTCTGGCCTCGATGGCACCGAGGAGCTTGTCACCAGACTGCGCGATGGTCTCGCGGTAGGAAGCAAGCAGCGCCACCGCAACAATAACCGCCGAGCCGATCGCAAATCCCTTGGTCACAGCCTTGGTGGTGTTCCCCACAGTGTCCAGGCCGTCGAGGATCTTCTCGGTATCCCCCTCGAAGATGTCGCTCATCTCCGCAATTCCCTGTGCGTTGTCGGCGATGGGACCGAACGTGTCCTCCGCAACCACGATCGCAGTGGTTGACAACATGCCGATACCGATGAGGGCAACCAAGTAGAAGGCGAACAGGGTCGATCCGCCACCGAGGCCGAGGCCTACGAGAATGGCAATCACAATTGCCACAACGGCCCACACAGCAGACTCCATGCCGGATGAGACTCCTGAAAGGATCACAGTGGCCGCACCGGTCCGACTGGACTCTGCGATGTCCTGCACAGGCTTGAACTGGCTGGATGTGAAGTACTGGGTGATGCGACTTGCCACTTGGCCGAGAATCACGCCGACCACGATCGCAAGGAACATACGGAGGCCGACGTTGGAAATGTCGGAGCCCACAGGATCCCCCACGTAACCGAACGCAAGGATCGCTGCTCCGATGAGGGCGATCGCAGAGGCCATGTTGAGACCCCGGTTGATGGGCTTCAGAGCGTCGGTCTCGCCGGGGCGAGCCCTCACTGTGTAGATCGCGATCAGCGATGCGATCAGCCCGATCGCCATCATGGCCAGCGGGAAGACGAGGCCACGAGCAGCCCGGCCCGGGCCGATTCCGATCGCCCCGAATGCGGTCACACCCAGAATGATGTTGGCCACGAGGATCACGCCGAACGACTCGAAGAGGTCTGATGCCATGCCGGCACAGTCACCCACATTGTCGCCGACGTTGTCTGCGATGGTTGCCGGGTTGCGCGGATCATCTTCAGGAATGCCGACCTCGACCTTGCCGACAAGGTCAGCACCCACATCGGCGGCCTTGGTGAAGATGCCGCCACCAACACGCAGGAAAAGGGCAAGAAGTGAGCCGCCGAAGCCGAAGCCGATCAGGATTGCGGAGGCCGTGTTCTGGAAGAGCATCACGATCACGGTGGCCCCGAGGAGGCCAAGACCTGCGGTGAACAGGCCAACGGTTCCGCCGGTGCGAAACGCCACCTGCATTGCCTTGTTCATGGATCCTTCACGCGCTGCCTGCGCTGTGCGCACGTTGGCCTTGGTGGCCAGCCACATGCCGGTGAACCCTATGAAACCGGAAAAGGCTGCTCCCGCGACGAAGGCCAGGGTGCGAAAGGTTCCGGATTGCCAGCGGGACAGGCCGTCGGCGACCACCTCTGGCAGCAGTGGATTCAAAATCGACGTGGAGGTGAGAAATACCACAATCGCCACTGGCACCACGATGATCACGATCGTGCGGAACTGACGCTTGATGTATGCCATGGCACCCACATGAACGGCATCGGAAATTTCGTTCATCTGTTCGGTGCCGGTGTCCTCAGCCAGAACCCCCTGCATCATCAAGTATCCGATACCCAGCGCCAACACTGAAACAACAGCGCAGAAAATGAGCAAGGACCAATCCTGGCTTCCCAGTACGAAGTTCTGGTAACCACCCTCGGCGAGCATCTGAATCATTCTTGATCCCTCATAGTCAATGAGACCAGCGTCGGCGCGGCGAATGCCCGGCCCAACGAATGGTCGATTTCATGCGCAAGTTCAGCCGTTCACAAGGTCCGCGTCAAAACCGCGGCGCTCCACAGGGTTGCCTCAGCCCGAGTCGCCTTCCAGAGCTGCCAACGCAGACTTCAGGAGTTCCCTCGCCTCGTCAACCAGACTGTCGAATTCGCCGAGGTCTCCGCTGGCAAGTGCTTCGTCGGCCTCGGTGAACAATTGGTCGGCTTGTGCAAGCAACTCTTCAGGTGTGCCGTCGATCGGAGCGAGAGTGGTTTCGGGAGCCGTGGTGGTTTCGGGGGCGGTGGTGTCCGGGTCTTCAGGATCTGGTCGGTCCGGATCTGTGTTGATATCCACCTCACCCGACTCATCGGTTTCGTACATGTCATCGATCGCTTCTTCCAGGGAACTGCCAAAGCCCAGCAGATCTCCTGAAGTCACCGCCACGCGCTGCAAGGTGTTCAGGCCGCTGTTTTCCTGACGTGCGTAGACCGGACGCACATACAGCAACGAGTCCCTGAACGGCAGTATCAGGAGATTGCCGAACTGAACCGAGGAGCCGCGCTGGCCAACCACGGTCTGATATTGGGACACCGGTGGATAAGTGGAAATCTTCTCGCTGGCCTGAAGGGTGCCATCAACGCGGGTGGCGGCACCGTTTTCATCGTCTCCCGCGCTGATCACCACCTCGGAGAGTTGGCCGTAGGATCCCGGGTCGTTGTCCGCCACCATGATCGCAGTGAGATTTCGGCCGCTGTCGTCGCTGGAAGCCAGCACGAACGGTCGTGTGAGCACGAACTCCGGCGCATCATCGGGTTCAAGTTGAATCATCTGGTAGTACGGATCGATCCTGCCGAACTGCTGACCGCCGGACTCCGTGCCGTCTGCGTTGGCGGCGACTGCTGCAACCGGCGAGGAGTCCGAGGGCGGAGCCTGGGCGATGCTCCAACGGTCGCTGTTGCTGAAGAATGTCGCTGGAATGTCCTGATGGTAACGGCCCCACAGCTCGGTTTGGGTCTTGAACAGTCCCTCCGGATACCGGAGATGCTCGGCGAGTGGAGCGGGCATGTCTTCGGAGAAAAGATCGGGGAAGGCTTTTGCGTAAGCCCGCACGATCGGATCCTCGTCCCCGTACAAGACGTCCGACAGATAGAGATCCACCGTGCCGTCATAGGCGTCCACCACAGCCTTCACGGAGTTGCGCAGATAGTTGAACGTGCCGAGTTCAGCTTCACCAATGGCGGCACCATCGAGGGTCTGCGCATAGGGATAGCTGGTCGAGCTCGTGTAGCCATCCAGCACGTACACAATCCGACCGTCCACAAGGACCGGGTAGGGATCGCCGGCCACCTCGAGGAACGGAGCGATCGTCTTGACTCGTTCAACCGCATCCCTTTGGTAGATCACCCTGGAATCATCAGTGAGCAAGTCGGAGATCAACGGGTCAATCTCGCCGAACCTCAACGAGAAGGCCGCCTTGCGGAAAAAGGAGTTCACCGCTACTCCGGTGCTGCCCTCATATGTGGTCGTGAGGTCATCAGAACTCAGCTCCTGCTGCTGGGTGCCCACGATCGCGTAGCCCTCCATACCCTCGCCGACGTAGATCTCCGGCCGATCCAGAGCACCGATGTCGCGAACGCGCGCAGGGATGTCCCCAACAACAAAATCCGGTTCACCCCGAGAATTGGACGAGTTCGCAGGAGCTGCTGCCACCGCATAACCATGAGTGAAAACGAGGTGGGTCTTCTCCCAGGTGGGAGATTCGACTCCCGAGAGCTTCAGTTCGCGAGAGCTGATGATCGTGGGGGTCTTCGCGGCGGGATCCTCGGAGTCCATGGAATACCGATCCACGTCGACGTCTTTGAACGAGTAGTACTCGCGGCCGAACTGAAGGGCCTGAATGGTCGGCTTGATGAGCGCAGGATCCAGCAACCGGGCATTGTCGAGGTTGGATTGCTGGCCTTCAAGATCCTCTCGCGTGAGATCGGGGTCGTAGTTGAGATCGGAAGTCTCCACATTGTTGATGCCCATTGCGGTTCGCGTGGCCGAGATGTTCCTCTCTATGTACGGCTCTTCCTTGTTCAACTCCGCTGGCGAAACCTGGAATCTCTGAACGAATGCGGGGTAGATGGCAGCGACCACCACCGAGGTGATCGCCCACAACGCAATTGCAATGACGGGCAGCACCCAACCTCGCCGACGGATGTTGATCATGAACAACAGCGCTGCAAACAGAGCCACGAGTATCAGTAGTTGAAGGGCTGGAAGGTTGGCATTCACCGCTGTGTACCCGGCGCCGTCGAAGGGATCCCTTTGCTGGAACGTCAGCTCGAACCGCTGGAGCCAGTAGTCGGCAGCCTTGGTGAAGGCCAACAGTGCCAGCAGCACTGAAAGGTGGGCTTTGGCCGTGGAGGACATGCGTTCACCCTTGGACTGAACCCTGATGGCTCCGTTCAGGTAATAGAGCGCCACGACCAGGACGATCGTGACCAGCAGGAATCCGAACAGCCAGTCGACCACGAGTGACAGGAAAGGAAGCTTGAACACGTAGAAACCGATGTCGGTGTTGAACTGTGGGTCGGCGGTCCCGAAGGAACCACCCATCCTGAACAGAATCCAGTTCTTCCACTCGCCCGCCGCGCTGATCCCGGGGATCAGTGCAACACCCAAGCTGACCAACACGGCCAGCAAACGCTGACGCCCACCAACGGCGCTCTGATAACGCTCGAGGACCTCATCCTCCATCGAGATTGACTTGAGTGATGGAGTGAACTTCTCCGCCAGAAGCAGGTTGACAACCGCGATGAGGAAGAAGATGACCGTGGCGGCCACAGCCAAGCTGATCCGCGCCGACAACAGGCGGGTCCAGACGGAACCGAAATCGAGATCGTCGAACCACAGGTAGTCAGTCCAGAAGGTGGCGATGGCTCGCATCGACATTGCAAGGATCACGATCACGCCGATGACGATCGCCAAAATCAAGCGGCCTCTACGACCCCCTCCCTTGGGCTTCTCTGGTTCGGCACGCGGCATGTCCGTTGGGTAGCGCACAACGCACCACGATAGAGCCTTGCGGTGCCTGCCAATGCGCGGCCGGTTCAGGCCGCCGAGGATTCAGTTCCCGGGGGCAAGAATGCAGCGGCAACCGGAATGCCCCGGCGGCCGATCATCACCGGTGGGGAACTCGGCTCCACACGGGATCATCCCCGCCAGGGAATTGTCTTCTGCATCCGAACACGGGATACCACCGTTGTCGGGCACCCAACGCCACTGTGCATCGGAACCGGCGGCAACCACTGTGCCTTCAGTGAATCCACAAATCGACAGGTCAGCCGCGTACTCCGGAATCGAGGTGTTCCGCATGTCGCGGTATGACGCGCGAAGGCGATCCACAAGCGCGCTCGAGTCCTCACCGTCTTCATCGAGTTGGTCGAGAACTCCGCGAAGCTGGATCCGTCGCAACTCGAACAGATCCTGAAGTTGGGTTTCCAACGAAGCTGATACCTGCTCGAGACCGAGATGAGGCTGGTCGGAACCGGTCATCTCACACCACATCTGCGCTCCCGCAACGGCGGACAACAAGAACGAATCACCGAGTGCATCAGCGAAGGTGGCCGGTTCCATCTGACCCATCAGGTCATCCAGATCGATGCGCCCCCGCTTCACGCGCCTGGCTCGGTCCAGAACCTCATTCTGTTCATCGTTGATCAAGCGCTTGAAGGCTCGGGCCATCAACTTTTCGGACGGAGCAAGCAATTCGTCGCGGCGGTCCAGAACCTCGGAGTCGCCCTTGGGAGTCGGCGGGGCCAGAGTGGTCACCGAACCATCGCCCTGCGATTCCGCCTGTTCCTCATCCAGGTGAGCGTCACCCTGCCCGCCGGCGAGTTCGGGAGTCAGGTCAATCACATCGGCCGGCAACCCATTGGAGTCATCCGGGTGATCACCATCGTTGTCGTCAAGGTCATCGGCGTGATCGGCATCACCAGGGCCATCGGCGTCATCAAGGTCTTCAAGATCATCGAGGTCTTCAAGATCATCGAGGTCACCCATCTCTTCGCTTTCACGCATTTTCTCGAAGATGTCGTGGACAGAAGCATTCCCGGCAGGCTCCTCATCACTCATACCCTGGGGAAGCACCGCCTCCCCCGAGTCGACTTCGCCGCGCTCTGGACCGTCGGCAGCAGCCGGATCAGGTCCCTGTTCTGGCGCCGAGTCCGCCGACTCCGCAGGCCCGGTGTCCACAGACTCGCCGATCTCAGTGTCTACGGTCTCGGTGTCCACAGACTCGCCCGGAGAGACATCGAGGTCGGCCGCCACTGCGTCGACGAAGTTCTCCAAGTCGTCGAGCACTCCAGCCCCCGCAACGTCAGCAGCGCGCTCGGCATCGACCTCGGATTCGGCGACTTCGGCCAAGGTGTCCTCGAGACGTACCGACATTGTACGGATCGACTCGACGATTACTCCCCGGGCCGCACGAGCGGCTTCCATCTTCTGCTTCACCGTCCGTCGACGGGTTGCCAGATCCAGGAGTATGCGTTCCCGAACCTGTTTGGTTTCGGCCAACATCTCCCGGCCCCTGTCCCTGGCGGCCTCCACGTGAGCTGATGCCTCGGAATTGGCCCGCTCCAGGTTGGCCTCAGCCTCAGCCCGGAGTGCTTCTGCAGAACGTTCGGCTTCGTTGCGGATCGCAGTGGCTGCTTCCTCGGCACGAACAGTGTTCTCCTCGAATATCGAACTGGCGGCAGCAATCAGTTCATCATGTCGACTCTGCGCATCCGAGATCAGATCATCCGCCTTTTCCCTGGATCGCTCAGCCAACTCCGTTGCGGCCTGCCTACTGTCATCAAGAGTCTGATCCGCCAACTCCTTGGCATTGCCCAGTTCCGTCTCAACTTGTGCCTTCGCCTCGGCAAGTATCAGGGATGCTTCCTCAACAGCTGTGTCCTTCGCAGCCGAGGCCAACTCCCAAGCTGCTTCTGCGTCACCTTGCAGCTTCTCGGCGGCCTCAATGGCACGGCCCTGTGACTCGGCGACGAAGGCCGCGGCTTCTTCGGAAGCCACCGAACGGATTTCGGCCGATGCTTCACGGGCCGCTGAAATGATCCTCGCCGTCTGCGAACCGAGCAGCTCGGTGACCTTTGCCTCATCAAGGTCTTCAGCAGACTCGAGACGGCGGCGCATGTCATCGAGCTGCTCGCTCATGATCGAATCGCGTGATGCCCAGACTCGAAGGGCATCCTCGGCGCGTCCTAGGAGGGAACGGACCTGCGCCGGTTCGAGTCCTTTGCGGGTCCGCGAGAAAGTGGCTTGGGAAAGGTCCGACGGCTCGAGCTGTGGAGAATCAGGAATGGCATCGCTCATGGAGGGAATGCTACGGAGTCAGAGTCCTCCGATGAGGGACTCATCGGTGAGAGTTCAGCCTCATGCGGCGCCACGCAACACCGATCCGGACGGATCCAGGTACTCCAGAGCTTCAGCAAGTGTGGCCACGGGCACCAATTCCACTTCACCGCCGGCAATGCGCTCCATCTCGGCAAGCTCGGCCGCCGATGTGGACGCGGGATACAGCAGCACGTCCACGCCGTTGCGTTTCACGGTTGCAACCTTCTGGGTGACCCCGCCGATGGCGCCGACACGACCACCGTCGAGAATCTCGCCGGTCACGGCAACATCGCGGTCGCCGGTCAATGATTCCTCGGTAAGCCGATCGACGATCGCCAGAGACCAGGCGAGTCCCGCGGAAGGTCCCGTGACCCGCCCGGAGTCAACCTCCACCTCCACCGAAGATTCGATGCGCGGCGAAGCCGGCTGGATCTGCACTCCCAGGATCGGACGAGGTTCCTCTTCTTCGGATGCGCCGAGAACAACGGTCTCTGTGGTGGTTTCAACTGCTTCGGTTGCCGCCGACTCCCCGTCGGGAACCGCTGTCCGCTCCACAGTTACTTGCACGGATTCACCGGGGACCCGTTGAGCGAGTGGTTCGGTCAGGTCGGATGGCAGAGCCACCGCCTCGCCATCCACTTCCACGATTGTGTCCCCGGGTGCCAGCACACCCTCCGCGGGACCTCCCTCCACCACGCCGACAACAGTGGCCCCGTCGGCCGCGAATTCGGCGTCGCGACCGAGCGCGAGCAGTGCCTCCCGTGTGGCCACCAACTTGGAGAAGTCCATTGCGTGCTGATTCACCTGCCGCGTCTCGTCCCGGCCCTGAGGGAACATCTCGTCGCGGGAAGTGATCTCCATGGCGTCGTCGAGGTTGCCGCGGATCAGCCCGAAGGGAGTCGCGTCATCAATGTGAACCGTGGTGAACAACACATCGGTGTCGTCGGTGAAGAACTCCCCGCCAAGGATCTCCACCCGGTCTTCGGCAGACCGCACCGATCCCGGCCCGAGGATCACGTACGGGGTGGGAATGAACAGACCGCCAAGGAGAAGGCCGATCACCAGAACGAGGCCGATTCCCCAGAACCACAGTGACCGTCCGAGCAGTCTTCTGTGACCCACTCTCGGAATCGGGTCATCGTTGTCGACCGACCCGTCGTGCCCCGTCGGGCTCTCGGGCTCATCATTGGTTTCGTCAGGGGATACGCTTCCAGACGTTATGTCTGCGTTACTCATCGGCTCTCTTCTGGTGATTCTTTCGGCCGCAGTATTCGGCTACGCCTTATTCGGTCCGCGACCGGTCCCCCAGCCTGCCACGGCCGAGGGATCCTCCGAGGGCGCGAACCAGCTCGAGCCGGGTATCTCTGAGTCCGCCCACAGCGAGATTCCCCGCACCGAAGGCGCCGCCGTTGCGACGCACACCCTGAATCACCCGGATTCCACAGCCGTTCGGGTCCGCTGGAGCCTCCGCCTGCGATCGGCGGCAATGTTGTTTCTGGGCGCAGTGGGGACGGCCGTGGTTCTGGGCGCGATCCTGAGCATTATCATTGTTGGTTTTGTTCTTGTGGTCGCCTGATGGGCCATCGCCACCCGGCCTCGGAGACCTCTACCGAGATGCCCTATCGGCCGAACAGCCCGCGGCGTGCCGGCTTTGGCTCCTCCCCGGAAGCCGTGTCCTCAACAGGAGGCTCCGGAAGAGGCGCTGGTTCTGCAACCGGTGGAGCGGGATCTGCCGAGAAAGCACTGAACGCCGAAGGTGCCTCGGAAGAAGCAGGGGGCGGCGGAGCCGCTTCGATTGCAGGCTCGGCAGCGGCCGGTTCAGCTGGAGGCGGAGGGGCCGCTGCGACTGCGGCCGGTTCAGCTGGAGGCGGAGGGGCCGCCACGGGAGCGGATTCCGAGGCCGCACCGGGCGCGGCTGCCTGAGCCTGACCTGCACCGTCAGTTGCGATCTCGACCCGGTAGGCCGGACGCATCTGGAAGGGAACTTCGCGGAGTGAGCAGATACGTGCGTCGTCGATGCCCGCCTCGTTTCGGAGGCCCTCCACGATGGTCGCTGCCTGTTCGACACCGTCACACTCGCGGTAAGCAGTGTTTCCGTCTGAACCCTTGTAGATCACAATGTGCGACACTTCGTTCCTCCGATGCGGTGCGCTGCCCGGTCATTGTAGGAGTCCGAGCTTCGCCTTCCCATTCCAAAGGAGTATTCCCCATTCCGCCTGAGGATTCCAAAACCCTGCTCCGTACTCGCAGGACCCATCAGCGAATCAGCAGACTCTCGACGAAGGGATCTGATGTCCCGCACTGATTCTTCCGATTCGGAAAGGCGCATAGTGGTCCTCGCAGGCCATACCGGCGATGAAATCACCGCGCGAGCCGGACTCAGCAATGCCGACGGCTTCGTCCGGGCCTCCGCTGTCGCCGCGGTGGACCGACTCCACAAGCTGACCCGGACAGATCTCGAGTCTGCACTAACAGACACCGATCCAGCCGTTCGGCTGCGGGCAGCGGAAACGGCTGCTCGCTGGACCCATCCGCTTCGGGGCCTCCTCGGGTTGCTCCAGGACCCACACGACCGTGTCGCAGAGCAGGCCGCCTTCGCCCTCGGGGAGCGGAAATCGAGTCCCGCAGTGGTAGCTGCCCTGTCAAAGATGGCCCGCAATCACCCGGACTCGTTGTGCCGCGAGTCCGCCGTGGCAGCCCTCGGATCTCTCCAGGATCCGGCGGGTCTGGACGCTGTGTTGGCGGGCTGCGGCGACAAAGCACCCGTCAGGCGACGAGCGGTACTGAGTCTCGCTGCTTTCGCCGACCCATTGGCCACCGAGATGTTGCGCGAGCTGACCCGGGACCGGGATCTTCAGGTTCGCCAAGCGGCCGAAGATCTCCTCGCCATCGAACAGGGCGAAGAGTTGGGCGGCCCAGCGCCATCCCAGGAGGACCCGGTACCACCCCCGGAGGACCCGGTGGCGCCCCCGCAAGAGTCGTGACAAAACCGAACAGCCGCCCTGCGGATCCCACCAATCGGTGAGGTCCGCAGGGCGGCGGGTTCAGATCACCTGGTCAAAGACCAGCGAGTTGATCAGGCCGGCAGGGTTCTCCGGCCAACGGGGTTCGGTCAGCCGGCGATCTCGTTGGACTCGCCGTTCTTGTTGTTGAATGGCATCACTTCTTCCCAACTGCCGTCCGCAGTGCGGGAAACGATTCGGAATCCCTCGAGCGGCCATGGGTCCTCTCCACCATCGGTGGTGATGTCCATCTCATCGCGAATGAGGCCGAACGAAGCGTCCTCGAGGGAGAACAGCGTGTTCATGATGGCCGCGCGATCCACCGTGTCGGATTCCTCCAGGCCGGCACCGAACAGAGCACCGAAGCTCCAACCCACGGAGGAGATTCCGCCGGTCAGCTGGCCTTCATCGAGTCCACCGGCAGCACCGTTGGTCATGAACTCCTGAACCGCGGGCTGGTCCTGATCGGCGGGATCTCCCGGCTCGTACACGGCCTGCGCGAGCAGGACACCGACGTCCTTACCGCCTGCCAGCGACAGTGCGGTGTTCCCACCGCAGGTGACCGAGATGAAAGTCTCGGGAGTCCAGGTGTCCGGCATGAAGGTGAGAGTCGCCGGGCAGGGTGTGCCACCAAGTCCCACGATGAAGGTGTCAGCTCCGGACTGCGACAGGGAAACGGTTGCAGCTTCGGTACTCCCACCCGAGAGCGGGTTGTAGCTTTGCTCGGCCAATATCTCCATATCTGTGCCTTCGATCTCCTTCTGGAGTGTGGCCCGGTAGGCCTCACCGAAGTCATCATCCTGATACAACAGCGCGATCTGGGCATCGGGATTGGTCTCTTCGAGGTAGTCCACCCACATCGAGGCTTCGGTCGCATACGACGGAAGACCCGCGATGTACCACGGGTATTCATCTGCCCGACCCCATTCGGTGGAACCGGTGGCGAGAGCGATATTGGGTACACACTCGTCGTTGAGGTAATCGCGGATTGCCTTGTTGCTCTCCGTGCCGATCACACCGACGATTGCGAATACCCCTTCTTGTTCAACCAGTTTCTTGGCGAGTTCCGGAGTACGGCCCGGATCGTAGCCGTCGTTCTCCTTGATCAATTCAATCTGATAGGTATTGCCGTCACCGGCGGTGACGCCTCCGTTGGCATTCGTGGACTCGACCCAAGCGTCAAGCCCGCTGGTCACCTGGTCATAGATGGCGTATGGGCCGTCCGCCGGCCGGATGGTCCCGATCTTGATGGTGTCTCCGTCCACGCCGGCGGTGCCGTCGTAGGCATCACAATCCTCGCTGGGATTGATGAAGGCACCTTCCTCGGAGGAAGAGTCGCCGTTGTCGGAGTCGCTGCTGCTGTCATCGCCATCATCGCGGCCGCATGCACTGCCTATGAGAACCAACGCACAACCAAGTGCGGCAAGTCCCTTCCAATTCGTACTCATGGGTGGAATCCTCCTGGATCGGTTTCAAGATCTGTTTCCGCAACCACCTCGTGTGTGGTCACCGTGACATCCACATTCTTATCCTGTTTGCCACCCCCCTGCCTACGGCGGGAGACTTTTTCGGTCAAGTCATGGAACCAGCCGACAATTCCCGACGGGGCCATGAGCATCTGCGCGACCAGAAGCGTCCCCAGAATCAGCGGTGTGGCGCTCTCAAGGGTCTCTGGTAGTTCCGGTGCGATCACGTCGATGAACACGCCATAGATCACTGCGCCAATGGCCGGCCCGATCACCGTGGATGCACCGCCAAGCACGACCGCCACGAGGAGGTAGATCGACAACGTGAGGGTGAAGGACGTGGGATTAACCTGTCCTTTGTTGAGCGCAAACATCGCTCCACCAATTCCGGCGATCCCCGCTGACACACCGAACGTGATGATTTTCGTGCGGGATACGTTGATTCCGGAAACCTCAGCGGCCGTCTCGTTGTCACGGATCGCCACCAGGCTGCGTCCGACTCGAGACTTGACGATGGCGGCGATCACAACGAAGCAGACGATGCTGATCCCCAGGAATATGAAGTATTTCCACTGATCAGAAGCCAAACCGTCGATCGGGGATTCCCATTTGACCCGCCGATCCCGAATACTGCCCCTGTACAACTGTTCGCTGGTGAGCGTGAGTCCACCGCTGCCACCCGTGAGATCGGAAAACTGTTCGATCACAAGAGGGAACAGCGTCGCCACCGCAAGCGTGACCAAAGCCAGGTACAGGCCCTTGATGCGCAGCGCCGGCAAACCAATGATCACACCAACCATGAAGCAGACAACTGCGGCCGCAATCACAGTCGGGAGCAATGGCCATTCGGCATCCGTGACCAGAATCGCCACGGTGTACGCCCCGGTACCGTACAGAGCGCCGTGCCCCACGGATATCTGCCCGTTGTACCCGGTGAGCAGATTCAGCCCACCCGCGGCCACTGCAATCGTCATCCAGGTGATGTACTGCTCCACCCTGAAAGGAGCCGAGGTGAACGGCAGGACGATGAGCACGACCAAGGCAATCGCCCAGAGAACGGATTGCACCGGACCCACTCCGCGCAAGGACTTCATACTCGCGCCACATCCTTGGAACCGAAGAGGCCTTGGGGACGGAACAACAGGACGGCGAGAATCAGAATGAAGGCAGGGGCGAGCGGCATCTTCTCGAACACTGTTATGTACTGCGGAACAACCGAAGAAAGGATGCCCACCACGAATCCACCCACCACCGCGCCGAGAATGCTGTCGAAGCCGCCCAGGACGATCGCTGCGAAGCCGAAGACGAGGGTCAACTGCATCAGGTTCGTTCCGAGGCCCAGGTTGGGAGCACTGAACACACCGGCAAGGGTGCCAATGCCGGCCGCCATCCCCCATCCGAGCATGAGCATGTTCTGCACCGAGACGCCACAAAGTGCGGACGACTCGGAGTTGGAGGCAACCGCCCTCATGGACAGGCCGACCTTGGTGAACTTGAACAGCGCCCACAGGAGAAGAACCATCACGAACAACACCACTACGGCGCCTATCTTCTGCCAGGCGATGGCCACACCCCCCACAGTGATCTGGCTGACCCCGAACCACGGGTCGAGACGCTTGTCAACCGTGCCCCAGATCAGCTGGGCGGCACCATTGAGACCCAGGAACAGGCCGATGGTGACGATTACGACCGCCAGGGGTCTTTCATGTGGATCTCCGAGCGGCGACACAGCGACCTTGTGCACCAGCACACCGATCAGGAAACCACCGAGCATTCCGCCGAGGATTGCCAGCCACATCGGAAAGCCCAAATTCCAGAAGGTCCAGACGATGAAGGTGGAGAACATGGCGAGTTCTCCCGAGGCAAAGTTGAGCAGACCGGTGGACCGATAGATGACCACCAACCCCAGGCCGAGCATCGCGTAGGTTGCGCCGTTACCGATTCCGACCACCAGAATCTCCAGGAAATTATTCACCGGCGGGCCCCTGCCAGACAAAGACTTCGCATCAGATCCCCAAATACGCTTTCTGGATGGCCTCATCGCCCTGGAGTTCCTCGGCAGGACCGGACATCACGATCTCTCCCGCTTCCAGAACGTAGCCGCGAGCGGCGAACTGGAGTGCCAGGTTCGCATTCTGTTCAACCAACAGCACGGAGGTGGAGGTGTCGGCAGTCACGTCGCGCAGCCGATCGAACACTTCCCTGGTGACCAATGGCGCGAGACCGAGGGAGGGTTCATCGAGGAGCAGGAACTCTGGCTTGGACATGAACGCCCTGGCAATCGCAAGCATCTGCTGCTCACCGCCGGACATCGATCCGGCCAGCTGATCCCGGCGCTCACCGAGGCGCGGGAATCGTTCCAACCAGAGTTCAACGTCGGAATCCACTTCGGAATCCTTGCGTGAGATTCCTCCGACCCGAAGGTTGTCAACCACGCTCAGGGCGTTGATCGTGCCGCGGCCTTGTGGGACGTGAGACATGCCCATTCCCAAGAGTTGATCAGGACGCTTGCCGAGAACCTCCTGACCTTTGTAGGTCACCGAACCCGTGGCACTGACCATTCCGGAGATGGCTCGCAGGGTGGTTGTCTTTCCTGAGCCATTGGCCCCGAGAACCACGACCAGTTCGCCCTCATCAACGTCGATGTCGAGACCGAAGAGGACCTCCACCATGCCGTATCCGGCGCGCAGGTCCCGCACCTCGAGAAGACTCACGCCGGTGCTCCCAGATATGCAGAAATCACCATCGGATCGTCACGAACCTCGGCCGGAGTACCCTCGGCAATTTTGGAACCGAGGTCCATCACCACGACCTTTTCGGACAACGACATCACCATGGCCATGTGATGCTCCACCAACAGCACGGTGATTCCGAGATCTGCGGTGGTGGTGCGAATCAGATCGCCGAGTTCATCCACTTCCTGGTGAGTGAGTCCGGATGCTGGTTCGTCAAGCATGAGCAGACGGGGTTCGCTGGCAAGCGCACGGGCCAACTCGATTCGTTTCAGCGTTCCGAAGGGCAACGCGGAACAAGGGTGATCAGCGAGATCAGCCAGACCAATTCGCTCCAGCATCTCCATGGCCTCGGCAGTTATCCGCTTCTCCTCCGCACGCTGCGGGAAGTACAGGGCGCAGGACCAGAATCCGCCGTGGCTGCGGGCGTGGCTGCCAACCTTGACGTTGTCGAGCACGCTGAGGCCCTGGACAAGTGCCAGGTTCTGAAACGTCCGCGCGATTCCCAGATCTGCGATCTGGTCGGCCGGAACCGACAGCAGGTCCGTGCCGTCGAAGACGACCGTTCCGGTGGTCGGCTTGTACAGCCTCGAGACAACGTTGAACAGGGTCGTCTTGCCGGCACCGTTGGGACCGATGAGGGCACAGATCTGGCCTTTGTCGACATCGAAAGACAGACCATCAAGAGCGCGAACGCCTCCAAAGCGGACTCCGATGTCATCGACCTCAAGGATCGGCACGATTCGTCTCCTCAGGTGCAGCCACGATGAACGGCACCTTAGCCTCCGGCGATGAACGCATGAACGGCTTTGGTGAACGGCCGTTATCTACCCGTCGTCATGAACATGTCACCGAGGTCTTCCCAGGACTCCACAACTCGTCCCGCACCCAGAACGACGGCCTCGAGTGGCTGTCGGACCACGCGCACCGGTACATCGGTTTCCTGCATCAGTCGCGTATCGAGTCCCTTCAGGAGCGCACCACCACCGACGAGGTAGATACCGTGCTCGATCAAGTCCTGAGCCAACTCTGGTGGCGCCTTGGAAACACATGACAACACCGAATCCACCATTGTGTTGACCGGATCCGAAATCGCCTCACGCACCTCCGGGGCACCCAGGAGAATGCTCTTCGGAAGACCGGACATGATTTCCCGGCCGCGGACCTCGGCCCGCACCTCATCTGGGGTCTCAAAGGCCGAACCAACGAGGATTTTGATCTCCTCCGCAGTCTGTTCACCGATGGCTATGCCATAGGCCCTTCTGATGTAGGTCATGATCGCAGCGTCGATGTCGAATGAACCCACCCGAATCGCCTCGATTGCAACCACTCCGCCGAGCGAGATCAACGCCGTCTCGGAGGTTCCACCTCCGATGTCCACCACCATGTTCGCCATCGGCTCACTGATCGGCAGGCCCGCACCGATGGCAGCAGCCATCGGTTGCTCGATCAACTGGGCCTCCACCGCTCCTGCCTTGCGAGATGCCTCGATCACGGCTCGCTTTTCCACGGCGGTAATCGCCGAGGGCACACAAATCGCCACGCGGGGGCGATTGAAGCGATTCACTCCAACGCGCTTGAGGAGCAACCGAATCATTTCCTGGGTGACTTCGAAATCTGTGATGGCGCCTTTCCGCAGCGGTCGAACGGCCACGATGTAACTGGGGGTCCGCCCGATCATCTTCCAGGCCTCGCGACCCATGGCCAGAACCTCGCTGCTGCGGTCGTTGAGCGCGATGACAGTGGGCTCGTTGAGAACGATCCCTTCTCCCCTGGCGTAGACGAGCGTGTTGGCCGTCCCCAAGTCGATTGCCAAGTCTCTTGCCAGTGCTCAGCCTCTCCGTGGTCCGCCCCGCCGCGGCGGTTCGTCCTGAGGCTGGAGGGCCTTCAGCTTCGCGTTGAACTCCCCTATTGAGGAGTCAGTGGATTTCGTCTCGCGATGGCGCGCCCAGAGGACGATGGTTCCCACGACGCTCAAAACTACGGCAAACAACAAGAAGATGAAGGGGTTCATGATTCAGACCCGATTTCGGGAGAAGGAGATGGGTTGGACACGGCGGCCGCGTTGATCAGGCTGGCACCCTCGAGACCCCAGTCCGCGCCACCACTGTGTCGTTCTCTTTTCCAGATGGGCACCGTAGCCTTCACCGCGTCGATGCAGAAGCCCGCTGCGGAGAATGCGGCCTCGCGGTGCGGCGATGAGGCACCCACGATCACCGCCGCTTCACCCACAGGCACATCACCCACCCGATGGATCGCCACCAGGGCCACCACCTCGGACCATCTCATCCGGGCTTCCGCCAGAACCTCGGCCAGTCGCCTGAGAGCTGCCGACTCGTATGCCTCGTAGGTGAGGAGGTCAACACCGTCGCGATTTCCGGCATGATCCCGCGTGGTGCCCGTGAAGACCACGTTGGCTCCGCAGGAGGGACGAACCAGAAACTCGTTCACATCGTCGAGACGCAGTGGAGCCTCCGACAAACCAAACCAGTCCCGCCCTACCGGCGCCGTCAGTGAATCTGGCAGTGCACCTGGATCCGCCCCTTCAGGCTGCGTCGGTGCATCTGGGCACGCCCCTTCAGGCTGCGTCAGTGCATCTGGATCCGCCGCTACCAGCGGCGTCAGTGCTTCTGGGTCGAAAGAATTCCGCACGAGCCAATGGTAGAGAATCCAGTCAATCATTGAGAATCCGGTCCCCCATTGTCCGCGGGGAAGGCGCGCGCGGACCCAAGTGAGTGACCCCGGAGTATCTTCTGACCGATGACCGAATTCGAGGATCGAGACTCTGCGGACGACCGTGCCCGAGATGCCCGACACGCCCGAGGAGCCCAGCAGGAGAGTGGCGATTTCGGGAACCGCTCATCGGACCCGGTTCCGGGCAGCGTCGCGAACTCCCAGTCCTCCCCACATAACCGGTCCTCCGTCGGCGACGACCTCGGAATGTGGGAGAACCTCGACGACGATGACAGTTGGCCCGATGACGACCCGACGTGGACGACCGAAGACCTGCCGCCGCAGCGGACGTGGGTGCACCCCAGCGAAATGGGTCACACCAAACGAGTGGCGCATGACCAAAAGCGTTCCCGAAGGGTCCTGATCGGCGTCATGGCGGTTGCGGTCGGGGCGCTGGGTGCCAGCTTCGTGGTGACCCGCACTGCGGGAACCAGTTCAACCGGCGACGTTGCGACCGCAACCTCACCTCAACCTCACACGGTTCTGGTGGAGTCCGTGAACGGCGAAACCACCGACGCGGGAACTGCCATCGTGATGGACGACGACGGCCACATTCTGACCACAGCCACGGAAGTCGACGGATTGTCGAAGGTTCGGGTCCTGTGTGGAGACCGCTACCGCAGCGCACGGGTGATCGCCCAAGACGACGAGATGAACCTGGCGGTGATGCGCCTTGACGACCCATTCGGCAAACCTCCGACCATGGCCAAGGCCCGCCCCGGGGACCAGGTGAATGTTGTGGCGATGGTTTCCGGAGGAGGACGGGAGATGCGCCAGAGCACCGTCAGCGACATCGAGGGTGAGATGGAGGGTCCGAGCGGATCCAAGATGGATGGACTCGTTCAGATATCCGAACCGGGCCTGGCCAAGGGCGTCGTGAGCAGTACGTCCGGACATGTGGTGGCAATCATGCTCGTCGAAGAAGACGGCATGGGTATGGCTCTGCCGATTGAAGCGGCCATGGACCGGGCCAAGTCCCTCGTGCATCCCTGAAACACCAGTCGATCCCTGAAACACCAGTGCGGCCGATCACGAACGCGGACCCAACGGGCGTACCATTCACGGTGTGAGTGACGGACCAGACAGCTTTCCCGGCGACGAAGACCCGATACGGGCGATGTCGGACATGTTCGGCGACCTGAGCCGAGTCCTTGGCAACTCGAACGAGTGGGATTCGGCTGCGCAGATTGCCGCGAGTGTGGCCAATGAGGGACAAACCGAGGTCAACGTCGCGCCCGCTGACCGAATCGAAATCGAACAGATTGCCAGAGCGGCGGAGATCCGCCTTGAGGGCGCGGCCGAGGTGAATATCCCCGGGGGGTTCACGGTGGAGGCCATCAATAGAACTCAGTGGTCCAAACGCTTCCTCGATGACCACAAACCGCTTCTGACCGGAATCGCCGATTCGCTCGGCGGAGGCCTGGCCGCCGGTTTCGCGGAACTCGGCGACACGGATGATCCCGGCGATGAGGGACTGTCGATACCCGGAATGGAGGGCATGGGTGCAGTTCCTCCGGACATGATTCGCCAGATGATGAAGATGATGGGGCCAATGCTGCTTCAGATGATGGCCGGGTCCACCGCCGGACACCTCGCGGCCCGAACCCTCGGCCACTACGAACTCCCGCTGCCCCGACCGGTCAAGGCACCGTCCACCATGGTGCTCGACAACGTTGACTCATTTGCCCGCGATTGGGAGCTTCCCGTGGAAGGCATTCGATTCTGGGTTCTGCTCTCTGATGGCGCCCACAAGTCGATTCTCGGCATCCCGCACGTGGCGGAACGGATCAATTCCCTCGTGAGGAACTACACCGAGTCATTCGCCACCGATCCGGCCGTGATCGATAGACAGGCTCGCGAGCTCGGGCTGGATGACATGATGGGTCCCTCGATGGGCGACATGGATGCCGTCGCGCAATTGGCCGCCAACCCCGATGCCGTGCTCGGAGCGATGCAATCGGACCGACAGCGCGCGATCATCCCTGAACTCGTGGCACTTTCGGCGGTGGTCAGTGGCTGGGTTGACCACGTTCTCGACAAGGTTGGAGCGCCAATGATCTCTGAATACCCGGCGATCACCGAGGCTCTCCGCAGGAGAAGAGTCGAGGCCGGGCCCCAAACCCGATTCGTCGAGCGACTGTTCGGACTCGAACTTTCCCAAGCTGCGTTCGACCGAGGTGCCTCCTTCATCGGAGGCGTGATCGAGCGGTCAGATGAGTCAGCGCTCAAATCCATTTGGTCGGTTCCGGAAAACCTGCCGACTGCCACAGAACTGGACGCTCCGGGACTCTGGATGGCAAGGGTCGGCCTCGAGTCACGCGATCTGCCGCTGGGCGACATCGAGATTCCCGACTCCCCGGACTTCTGAGCGGTGACACCCGCGTTGTCAGTGACTCCCGTGTAGAGCCAGTGACTCCCGCATAGTCAGCAACTCCCGCATAGTCAGCAACTCCCGTGTCTCACCCTTCAAACTGTTCTGTGATGGTCAGGTCGCGCATTTGCGCGACCTGACCATCACAGAAGCCGGGGAACCCGGAGTTCCAGAGCCAGGGAGCCGGGGAACCCGGAGTCCGACGCTCCGGTGGTAGCCGCGCCCCGGACCCGGGACCCGGGGGTGTGAGCGATCAGGGGCTAGCGGGGACCCCATCACCGCTTGTCAGCCCACCTTCTCC
This sequence comes from Microthrixaceae bacterium, assembly GCA_020027475.1. Lineage (GTDB taxonomy): Bacteria > Actinomycetota > Acidimicrobiia > Acidimicrobiales > Microtrichaceae > JAHRAZ01. The sequence goes on along the minus strand of JAHRAZ010000051.1, from coordinate 28,956 downwards.
ACGTTCGGGGGCATCCAGCTTCCATCAAGAATGGACTTCTCCGGCCAGTAGGCACGCAGGTACAGGGAGAACACTCCCTCGGGCGCTGGCAGCCAGTTCGATTCCTGCTCCTTGCCCGGCGACTTGGAGCCGGCATAGATCGTGAGAGACCCGTCGTCGTTGAGTTGCAATGCCTTGTTCTTCGTGCCCAACGAGTAACGCTTCAACGAGTTCTGATGGAAGAAGTGTTCCTTGTTGTAGAGCGTCAGAGACCAGAACCCTCTGACCGGAGGCGTCTGGCCCTTCGGGAACGTGATCGTGTAGCTGTTGTGGCCGTCGAGTGTGTCGCCCGCGCTGTCGAGATCACGGAAGATGTACTTGGTCTCGAGCGGGGTGTTCTCCCACATGTTCGACTTCGAACTGGCGGTGCGATTGAGGTAGTCGGTGCCCCATGCAGCGTTGTCCACCTGCGAAGTCCAGCCATTACCGGCTGATCGGCCGACGTGTCGCCACAAAATCAGCGGATCGATAATCGACTTCTCGGCTGCAACCGCCGTCTCTTTGAGCGTCTTCTGGATCTCTGGGTCCTTGGCCGCGGCATCCAGCACGCTGTTGATCCATCCATAGAGCGCTTCCTCACCCGGTAGCGGGGGTACTTCCTTCATCACGGTCGGCAACTGGTCGAAGAAATTCTCTGGATCCACCCACTTCATCTCCGCTGTGCCGCTGTCGGAGTGGCCCGGCTGCGTGACATGCGGAATCTTGGTCCAATCGGTCGTCTTCACCTTTCCGTCGTACTTCGAGAGCTGGTAGACGCCGATCTGGCTCAGCACCGGCTGGATGGCCTTCTTGTCTTCTGCAGTGGAGTCCATGAAGATACGCGGGACCGCGAATATCCTCCTTGTGGGGGACCGCAGCACAGCTGTGATTCCGGTGGGCGTTTCGCCGTTCCAGTCCGGGCCGACCACCAAGTAGAAGCCGGGCTTGGTGCCGTAGGGCTTGCCGATCTTTGAGAATTCCGATGTGCGCTCATCGTAGACCGCATAGACCCAGAATCGATCCTTGAAGTCGGGAACCTGAAGGACAATCGGTTCGTCGCCCAGATCGCAGAAGCCGGTGCCGTAAACAACGTCCTGGTTGGGGCAGGCGATGGACTTCTCTTCCGGGCTGATGTAGTCGGTGAGCATCGGTATCGCGTTGTAGCCGATCGGCATCCCGCCAATCACCGAGGGCTCGGCGACCTTCGCGTACGCAGCAATCCGGTTGGACATGCTGACCAGCGGCCAACCCCAGACGTAGGCAATCTGGCCAATCGCCTCAACGTACGCCTTGGTCATGTCATTGCCCGATGGTGGGCCGGGAACTTCACCAGCTGATGTGGGAGCCGGTACTTGCATGTTCTCACTCATCGTGTTCTCCGTTGTAGGTGTTCTCGTCGACGTCTACGCATCACTCTGCCGATGTATGACAGATGGTTAACGCACACATGCGCCTCAGCATGATCGTGTTCGTGTCTCAGCATGATCGTGTCACTCACATCGATTCGCGGCTATCCGGGATCGGCACGTTTGAGACGCTGGCACCTATCTCAGCCGGGGGACCGTGACAGAGGTGCACATCATCGAGATTCCCGACTCCCCGGACCTCTGATCGGTGACACCCGCGTTATCAGTGAATTCGCGTTCTCACCGTTCTGTGATGGTCAGGTCGCGCATTTGCGCGACCTGACCATCACAGAAGCATTGGCGCCCGGGAACCGGGACCGGGTCGGGAACCAAGCGGGGGACCGCCCGAACGACCCCGCTGCGACCCCGTTGCTCGGACCCCGTTGCTCGGACCCCGTTGCTGCGACCCCGTTGCTGCGACCCCGTCGCTCCGACCCCGTTGCTCAGACCCGTTGCTCAGGCCTCGTCGGCAGGATCTGCAGGATCCTCACAGGGTTGCTCGGTCGTTGGCCGGTCACCGGAGCGGGGCCGACGCCTCTTCGGGCGGCTACCCGGATCGCCCTGACGCTTCTTCAGTTGGCCCTTCAGCTTGCCACCGACCTCCTTTGCTCCGGGTAGTTTCGGTGGATGCTCACCTCTCTCAACAGCGCGCATTCCGGCAAGATAGAGCAGGCCGGCAGCGGCCGACACACAAGCCACCACGAGTCCGCCGAGTTGGATCGGCATCGGAATTATCACCGGGACAACTGCACCGGCCACCCAAGCCACCTGGAACCGGGACTCGAACCGGGCAAATGTCCTGCCGCGGTTGGCATCGGGAGCGTCTCGTTGCACAACGGCATCAAAGGCCTGCTTGCCGGCCGTGGAGGCCGAGGCAATCCCGGTCGCCAGCAGGACAAGACCGAACAGACCACCGAACAGGAATCCTCCCACCCCGCCCAGAACCGCCACCAGCACCGAAGCGAACAGGAGTCGCTCCAAGGCGAACCGGTGACGAAGGGCCGGGGCCAACGCTGCACCTCCCAAGCCGGCCACCACGGTGGCCGCCACAACTACACCGAAATGCCAGGTGGGTGGCGTTCCCGGCGGCGTGAGGTCGGACAGCTCGGCCGTGCCACCCACCTCTCCCGCCGCCAATCGACCCATCACCTGACCCGACCTCGAGATGAGGCCGGCTCCCCTGAGGGCGAACGCGGTCATGAACGTGACGAATCCCACCATTGCTCGAAGAGCGCCCATTGTTGAGCCAGCTGTGACAACCGCTGCGCTGCGTAGTTCGGCGGTTTCGTCGGCACCTGCAGGTTCCTCGGCCACAGTGGTCGACGGCACGCGAAACGCCGTCACGGAGGCAAGGGAAAAGGCGATCACGGCCAGAGCCATCGTGTAACCGGGTCCGATCAACATCGCAATCAAGCCGGGCAACCCGGCCGCGAACCCCGCCAATCCGGACAACAGCTGGAGCTTGGAGTTGGCTTCCACCAGCTCCTTGTCTCCTTTGGTCACGGTGGGCACGATTGCCGCCTTGGAGACCTGATACGTCTTGGCCAGGATCAGCATCAGGAAGGCCTCCGGGAACAACCAGAGACTCTCGGAAGCCACGGCCGGAATCATCATGGCTGCCACCAGAACTCGCCCGAGTGTGGAGCCGATCAGCATCACGCGACGCCCGCCCTTGGCCCGATCCATCGCAGGACCGATCAACGGACCGACCACCGCAAATGGTGCCATGGTGAAGATCAGATAGAGCAAGATCCGCCATCTGGCCCCGGCCGGATCAACCGAGAAGAACAACGAACCGGCGAGGGCAATGGCCACCAGTGCATCGCCACCAACCCCGAACACGTGAGTAACAGCCAATCGCCCGAAGGGTGAGCGGGCATCTATGGGCCAAACCGTCTGGTTGCGCCAAGGTCTGCGGGGCGGGCTCACAAGTTCATGGTAGGAGGCGGATCGGACACCGAACCCCTCCGGGCGGGCGACCGGTCACAGGACCCGGTTCATCAAACGTCAGAGGGCACAAACTTGTAACCCAACCCGCGCACGGTCACGATTCTCGTCGGACTCGACGGGTTCTCCTCGATTCGGCCACGCAGACGTTTCACGTGAACGTCGAGGGTCTTGGTGTCGCCCACGTAGTCGTGGCCCCAGACCCGGTCGATGAGTGTTGAACGAGTGAGCACGTTTCCTGCGTGTTCGAGAAACAGGGCCAGCAACTCGAACTCCTTCAGCGGAACACCAACTGCGCTCCCGCCAAGGGTCACCTCGTGGCGATCGACGTCCAGCTCCAGGTTGCCGTCCACGAAGACAATCTCGTCGGGCCGATCGTCTGAAGCATCCACGGCCCGCGTCCCCCGACGAAGGACGGCGCGCATGCGGGCAACCAATTCCCTGAGTCGGTACGGTTTCGAGACGTAGTCGTCTGCTCCGACCTCCAGGCCGACCACCGTGTCGATCTCTTCGGAACGAGCCGTGACCATGATGATCGGAACTGAACTCTCCTTGCGGATCTCCCGACAAACGTCGATGCCTGAAAGCCTGGGCAGCATCACGTCCAACAGGACGATGTCGGGATTTGTGTCGCGAAAACGATCGAGACCCTCCACTCCATCGGGTGCCGACTCCACCCGGAAACCCTCACGGGACAGTCCCACGGTCAGGGCGTCAACAAATGACGGCTCGTCCTCGACGATCAGCACCAGCGGCTTCGGGTTCGTTTGACCGGCCGTCATTGGGCGCCACCGGTATCCGACATGTCAGCAGATGGAGTCACCCGCATGGGCAAGTCCAGCACGAACCGGCTCCCCTGACCTTCCACCGAAGAAGCAGAAACCTTGCCTCCGTGATTGGCCGCAACGTGGCGAACGATGGCGAGTCCCAGGCCCGTGCCGCCGGTGTTTCGCGACCTTGCCGGGTCGACACGGTAGAAACGTTCGAACACCCGATCCAGGTCACGTCTGGGTATTCCAACACCTTGGTCGGCCACGACGATCTCAACGACACGTCGATTCGAATCATGGTCGAATCCCACCTCGACACATGAACCGCTTTCGGAGTACTTCACGGAGTTTTCAAGGAGGTTGTAGATCGCAGATGTCAACTGCCGGCGGTCGCCATTGATGAGCAGACCGCTCTCACCCGTCACAATCACGCCCACACCTGCTTGATCAGCGGCGTGCTCGATTCGACCGACGGCTTCGGCCACCACCGCAGCCACTTCCTGGTCTTCGAACTTGGCGTCTTCGCCAAACTCGATCCGACTGAGCTCGAGAAGGTCATCAATCGTGCTGGCCGCCCGGGACGTTTCAGACACCATGCGGCCGGCCAGTCGCCGGCGAAGCTCAGGATCTTCCTCATCCACGAGAGTCTCAGCCAAGAGACCCAGAGCCCCGATCGGACTCTTCAGTTCATGGGAAATGTTGGCAACGAAATCCCGTCGAGTCGTCTCGGTACGACGAAATTCGGTGCGGTCCTCGATCATGGCGAGAGCCCCATTGCCTGAGCCGATCCTCACCGGAAACGCCGAAACCTCGAAGAACCTTGCCGGCGGGCCAAACAACTCCACCGTGCTGCGTTTGGTCCGTCCGTCGAGAGCCTCCACCACCAGCTCCTGAATCCGACTCTCCACAAGGGATCGGCCATCACGAGCTTCGGCCACATCAACCGCAGCGGAATTGCGGAATATCTCCACGCCCCGACCATCCACCACCACTACACCGTGGTCGATCAGTTCCAGGGCGTCAGTCAACGGATCACGCAGGCTTCGTGGTGATTCCGGCCCCGGTGGTTTCGGGGCGGGGACCTGTTGTTCGTCGGGACTCTGCTGCTGGGCCGGCCTCTGGCGGGTTCGGGCACTCATGTACACATACGTGGCAACACCGCCGGCTGCGATGCCCAACAGAATCAGGAACATCTCCATGCCGTTCAGGTCCCCGGGCCAGACGGCTCGGTAGCCGCCGTCTCGATCCATTCCACCAAGGCCGGGGGCAGAGAATCAATGGAGGCGAGCTCGGCAGCCTGAACTCGTTGCAGCGGAGTGAGCACCACGTGACCGTCTGCGACCATCAGGGTGTCCGATCCGGGATCCAGATCCTCGGTCAGGGGAACAAAACCGAGGTGGATGCGGTCGGCCGTTCGTTCCAGAAGCTGCGTGCGTACGCTGCCGAACCTTGCGAGGGGCGCAACCACGGGGTCCGCAAGATCGCGGGCCGGGAGATCCGGAACACTCAGGTTCACCGTGTGAACGCCGGCATCGTTCGCGAGCCAAGCGCCAACTGCCACTGCCAGATCAGCTGCCACGGTCCAGTTCACTACTTCCGATTCGTGGCCGGCGATGCTCACCGCAACCGATGACAGTCCGAAACCTGCAGCAGTGAGGGCGGCCCCGACTGTTCCCGAATGCATGGTGGCCCTACCGGTGTTGAGGCCCGGATTGACACCGGAGAGAACCATGTCCGGACGGGGACCGAACACCTCGAGGCAGGTCGCTATCACGCAGAGCGCCGGAGGGGCATCCAGTTCCACCGAACGGACAGATTCCAGACCGGCCAAAGGCATCTCGCGGTACCGGATTCCGGTATCTGCACCCAGATTGCCCACGGCGGCACTACTGCCCGACCAGTCCCCCTCAGGTGCAACCGCAAGGACCTCATGGCCGGCAGCCACCGCCGATTCGGCCAATGCGCGCAGACCGGGCGCGTGCAGTCCGTCATCGTTGGTGAGCAGTACCCGCACGTCTGGTGGCCTCAGCTGTCTTCAGAACCCAGGCCAGATGACCCTTCGGGTACCGGAGTATCCGTGATTGCGGCCGGCGCTTCGGACTCGTCGGTGTTCCCCGAGACCTCCCGCATGGTGAGGACCGCTGCCCCACTCTGTTCCGGAAGCCACCCACTCACCATGTAGCGAACACGTTCGCCGATATTGACGGCGTGATCACCGATCCGCTCGTAGTAGCGCCCGATCATTGCCAGCTGAACAGCCGCCTGAAGCGACAAGTCCGACGAATGGTGTGAGCTGAAGATGGCTTCGATGAAGGTCACATGAAGGTCGTCCAGACGATCATCCACATCGTCGAGAGCGGCTCCCAACGATTCGTCTGCGTCCACATAGGCATCGATGGATGCCCGGGTCAGGAACGTTGCCTCCATACCCATGCTTTCGATGAGACCGCGTAGCTCCGGTGGCAGCTCGAGGTCATAGATGCGCCTCGATGCCTTGCTGACGTTCACCATCAGGTCTGCGGACCGCTCGAGTTCCCCAATCACCCGCAGGGTGGTCAACAAGAAACGAAGGTCACTGGCCATGGGCGCCTGCAACTCCAGCACCTGCGTGGTGCCCTCCTCCAACCGCAGGGCCACCCGATCGATTTCGGCATCGCCATCAATGATCCGCTGGGCACCGGATATGTCGCGGTCCAACAGGATGGCTGTGCCCTTGCCGATTGTCTCCGCTGTCATGGCACCGAGACGAACGATGCCGCTGCGCAGCTCATCCAGTTCCTCGTGGTACTCGCGTCGGAGTTCACCCATGTGATTCCCCATTCTGCTCGGTGGCCCTCGAAGGACTTACCCGAATCGGCCGGTAATGTAATTCTCGGTTCGCTCATCGTCGGGAGTGGAGAAGATTTTGGTAGTCGGGTTGACCTCCACCAGGAGACCGGTTCGTCGATCTGACTCAGAGGTTACGTCAGTGGTGAAGAAGGCGGTCATGTCACTGACCCGTGCAGCCTGTTGCATGTTGTGGGTCACGATCACAAGGGTGTACTGCTCCTTTAGCTCAACCATGAGGTCTTCGATGCGCGCAGTGGCGATCGGATCGAGGGCCGAGCAGGGTTCGTCCATCAAGATGACCTCGGGATCCACCGCAAGGGCCCGGGCAATGCAGAGTCTTTGCTGCTGACCGCCGGAGAGTCCCAGCGCTGACGAGCCGAGCCGATCCTTGACCTCATCCCACAGGGCGGCCCTGCGCAGTGAACGCTCCACGATCTCGGAAAGATCTGCCTTCTTGCGGGTTCCCGCAACCTTCGGCCCATAAGCGACGTTTTCGAAGATTGACTTCGGGAACGGGTTCGGCTTCTGGAAAACCATTCCAATACGCCGACGCACCTCCACCGGGTTCACCTTGGAGCCGTAGATGTCCACGCCGTGATACAGCAGATCCCCCTTCACCCGACACCCGTCGATCAGGTCATTCATGCGATCGAAGCAACGCAACACCGTGGTTTTGCCGCAGCCCGACGGCCCGATGAACGCGGTGATCTGGTGTTGAAAAATGTCAAGGGACACTCCCTTGACCGCATTGAAGTCGCCATAGAACACCTCGAGGTCTCGAACGTTGAACACCTCAACGGGCGGGTTTGCCTCGGCGGGATCCAACTCCTGGGCAATTGGTTCCTGTGGTGTGGGCGCCGTCGCTCTGCGCGCGGAGTCGGGGAAACTCATCGATGCAAGGGTACGTCCTTGCGAATCAGTCATCATCGCCAATCCTGTTTCGTGTTAGCTGCATGGTTCATCGAGTCCACTCAGTCGATCGTGTATCGCTTCGCTATCCAGCGAGCGACGAGGGTAGTTACAAGCACAATTCCGATCAGGGTGACGGCTGCACCCCACGCAAGTTGTGTGGCCAGCGGACCGCCGTTTTGTTGTTGCGAATAGATCTGCGCGGAGAGGGTGGTGTTGCCTCCCTGGAAGCTCCAGTTGGTGGCAGTGGTGAAACCGATCACGAACAGCACTGGTGCTGTCTCTCCGGCTGCGCGGGCAACAGCGAGGAGTGATCCGGACACGATCCCGGCCATCGCCGCAGGGATGGTCACCGTGATTGTGGTCTTCCAGGTTCGCGTGCCAAGCGCAGCAGAGGCCTCACGCAGGGAGTCCGGCACGAGCCTCAGCATCTCCTCGGTGGCCCGAACCACGATCGGCAGCATCAAACACGCCAACGCGAGGCTGGCAGCCCAGGCTGATCTGCCCGAAACTCCGTTGGGAATCACCCAGACGGTGTAGATGAACACGCCCATGATCACCGAGGGAACACCGGTCATCACGTCGGACATGAAGCGGATGAGGCTCGCGAGGCGACCCGACTTGCCGTATTCGTTGAGGTACACCGCACCGAGAATGCCGATCGGTATCGCGAGAAACGAGGCACCCAGGACCGTGAGTATCGTTCCAACGATTGCGGGCTGCATGCCGAGGGCCACCGAATCAGGATCCACCGTCTCGCCGGTGTCGAATCCGAGGTCACTCAGGTCTGCGTTGCCGGCGAGGTCGCTACGGACCACATCGCCCGGAATCGGCTCGGTCCACCAGTCGAGGTTGAGCACCGGCTCAAGACCCTGGCGCAGCACATCCCAGAACATCCAGAGCAACGGAACCGTCACCAGCACGAGGCTCATTGCGAACATGACGGTTGAGAAACCATCCTTGAATCGGCGCCCTCCGCTCAATGAGGAGCCGGTGCCGCCGGTGAGCGCCTCGAAGGTCTCGGAACGCGATGGTGCTGCAGGGGCCGTTTTCAGATCAGTCACCCTTGACCCTCCGATCCACCACGGCAACTATCCGGCGGGCGCTGATGTTCACAAGGATCGTGATGATGAACAAACAAACTCCAAGGCCGATGAGTGCGGCCCGGAAGATGGAGCTGGCCTCGGAGAGCTGTCTGAAGATCTGCGCAGGCATCGTCTCACCCTTGGCGAACAAGTTCGTTGTGATGTTCGGGACGGCCCCGATGATCAGGGCCACCGCCACGGTCTCACCGAGTGCGCGCCCGAACCCGAGCATCACGGCTCCGGTCAAACCACCAAAACTGTGGGGGAACACAACACCTTTGATCATCTCCCACCTGGTGGCGCCAAGGGCAAGCGCCCCACTCTTGTCATTGACCGGCACCGTCCTGAACACCTCTCGGGCAACCGAGGTGATGATCGGCGTGATCATCAGGGCAAGGATTATCCCTGCACTCATGTAGGCGGATCCGGAGCTGGGTCCGAAGATCGAGTTCAGTATCGGGATACCCGACACCGCGTCGGCGATCGAGTTGAACACGCTCTGGAATCCGGGCAACAGGTTGTAGAACGCCCAGATGCCGAAAACCACTGAAGGAACGGCTGCCATCAGATCGATCACGGTGACCACCGGTCGACGCAACCGGTTCGGTGCAACTTCGGTTGTGAACAGGGCTATGCCAAGACTCAGCGGAACCGAAATGAACACGGCTATCAGCGAGACGAGGACCGTGCCGAACGCGAGCGGAACAATTCCGTACTTGCCCGCAGAGGGCGCCCACTCGGTGCCGAAGAAGTAGTACAGCCCTTGGTCCTGCACCGCCGGCCAGGCAGATACCGAAGTTGAAATCGCGATTGCCGCCAGAATGATGAGGACAGCGAGCCCACTGAGCAGGGTCACAACTCTGAACGTTTTGTCGGCAGTTGCACCTCTGCCCTTCTCGGTGAGCGGTGTGAGGTCGGCTGAACTCATGAAACTGAACCCATGGGGCAGAACCCGCGAGACAAGGGCCAATCAGGGCCGGCGCGGGACGGTCTCGCGGGGTTCAACCCCGCGAGACCGAATCCCGAACGAACCGTTGAATCGCCCCAAGTCATCCGCTGGTGATCTCGTCGATCTGAGCGACAGCCTTGGTCTGGAACGATTCAGGGATTCCAACGTAGCCCGATGATGCTGCCTCGTCCTGGCCGGTGGTCAGGACATAGTCGAGGTAGACCTTCAGGGACTCCACCAGAGACTCATCGTCGTAGGTGGTGTAGGTGAGGATCCAGGTCGGAGCCGTGATCGGATAGGCGCCTTCGCCGGGGCTGTTGAGCGGATTGTAAGTAAGGTCATCGGCGAGCTCCGCACCGTCGAGCGCAGCCTGAACACCATCAACCGATGGTGCGACGAACTCTCCGCTGAGGTTCTCCACGCTGCTCAAGGACAGTCCTGACTTCACCGCATCTGCAAGGTCGACATATCCGACCGCACCCTGGGTCTGGGAAACCAACTCGGCGACACCGGAGTTCTTCTCGGCACCCTGTGTGCTCGTTGGCCACTCAACTGTGTCGCCCACTCCGAGGGTCCAGACATAGCGTGCTGAATCTTCGAGGTACTTGGTGAAGTTCTTGGTGGTGCCAGAGCCATCCGAACGGTGAACCACTGTGATTGCCTGTGCGGGCAGAGTGACGTCAGGATTGGTTTCGGCAATGGCCGGGTCATCCCAGGAGGTGATCTCCGCCTGGAAGATTCCGGCGATCACGTCGGGAGTGAGGTTGAGGGAATCAACGCCATCGAGGGTGTAGGCAACCGTGATCGGTGCTGCCACGGTCGGGAAGAAAAGGATGTCGCCGGCAAAGGTTTCATCATCCTTGGGAAGTGAGTCGGAGCCGGCGTAGTCAACAGTCTGCTCGGCCAGCTGATTACGGCCATCGCTGGAACCACTCTTCGCGTAGGTCACGATCTCTGAACCGTGAACCTCATTGAAGTCCGCGTTCACCGCTTGGTAGAAGGCATCCGGGAAGCTCGCACCGCCGCCCGTGAGCTTCTTGCTCAGTGAGGAGATCGCCTCGTCGCTCGCAGCCGGTGCCGAATCATCATCGGAGCTGTCGTCGGAGCTACTGCACCCAATCAGCGCAAGGGTTGCCGCAACCGGTACCGCCATCCATCGCATTCGAGAACCGAATCTCATCTGTGTCTCCCTGTCGTTCCCAACCGCATCTCGGTTGTCCAAACTGACAGTGCACAAGGTAGGCAAGCCGGGTGGACACCCAACAGCGCCAAGGTGAACGCAAGGTGAACACTGGGCCCGCACACCTGTGGCAAAGGTCACTCCATGCAGGTCTGAAGGGATCTCAGGAGCGCTCGATCCGCGGAATGGGTGAGCCGTTCCGGCGCTGCAGTGGCTTCGACCCATTCCACGGCACTGATTTCATCGGGATCCTCCGGAGAGAGTCCGGCATCGGGCGACACCGGCTCCATCGACCAGTAACGCACGCGTTTGGAACGCGATTTGGTCCCCCCACCACTTTTTCGGGGTTTTGTCACTACATAGCGAACTTCGGGCAACTCACCGCCGAGGGAACACAACAGGCCGGTTTCTTCTTCGACCTCGCGCACAGCCGCCTGCTCGTGGCTCTCACCTTCATCGAGTTTGCCCTTGGGAAACGACCAGTCGGCGTACCGGTCCCGGTAGACAATCAGAACCTGCAACCTGCCTTCCACAATCCGCCAGGGGATTCCTCCCGCAGCTTCGACCAGCCTCAACGCAACTCCACCTCAGCACGTTTGTGCGCCGATTCCTGCAGAAGCACATGGCTCTCGTCGCGGTCCGCCCCCTCGACCCGGTACCAGCGATCATCCGACTGTTCCCAGGCAAGGGCCACATCGTTGAGAGCGATTTCCAGGACCTCGTCAACACGATCCTGAAGTTCGGAATCCTCCACCGGGACCATCGCCTCAACACGTCGATCAAGGTTCCTCGGCATCAGGTCCGCGGATCCAATGAACTGAACTCGTGCACCCGGTCCCGCTCCATTTGCGAAACGGTATATGCGCGAATGCTCCAGGTAACGACCGACGATGCTGCGCACCCGGATGTTCTCCGAGAGTCCCGGGACCTGAGGCCGGATGCAGGAAATGCCTCTCACGATGAGGTCGACCTTCACGCCGTCCCCCGACGCTGCATACAGCTCGTCGATCATGTCGGGATCCACGAGGCTGTTCATCTTCATCACTATGTGACCCTCGCCCGCGGGAGCCTCCCGTTCACCTCTGATCAGCTCCACCAATCGGTTTCGCAACTGGTGTGGAGCGACAAGCAGCTTCTCGTAGTGAACATCGCGGCTGTAACCGGTCAGGTAGTTGAACATCTGGCTGAGATCCGACCCGAGAGCCTGATCTGCGGTCAGCAAACCGAAATCCTCGTATATCTTGGCGGTTCGTCCGTTGTAGTTGCCGGTTCCTATGTGACAGTAGCGCGACACACCGTCACCTTCGGAGCGAACCACCAGACACGTTTTCGTGTGGGTTTTGAGTCCGACCAGGCCGTAAACGACGTGCACCCCGGCGTCTTCGAGGCGTCGTGCCCATTCGATGTTGTTCTCCTCGTCGAAGCGGGCCTTGAGCTCCACCAGTGCCACCACTTGCTTGCCCATTTCGGCGGCCTTCACCAACGACTCGATCGGGCTGTCGCCCGAGGTTCGATAGAGCGTCAACTTGATCGTCAGAACCTTGGGATCCCTGGCAGCCTGACGGACGAACTCCCCCACGGAGGACTCAAAGCTGTCGTACGGGTGCTGGAGCAGGACTTCTGACTCACTGATCACGTTGAAGATGTCGGGCTTGACTCCTTCTTCGTCGGCCTGCAACCTGCGCTGCGTGACCGGTTGGAACTCGTCGTACTTCAGGTCGTCGCGCTCCAGGGCATGAACCGACCAGAGCCCTCCCAGGCCGATTGGGGCGGAATGGGCCACCACGTCTTCATCAGAGAGTTCCAGTTCGGTCTGAATCAGCTCGAGAGATTCCGAAGAGATGTCATCTTCCACCTGAAGCCGCACAGCCTTGCCAAATCGGCGCCGACGAAGCTCCATCTCGATCGCCTCGAGCAAGTCGTCGGCTTCCTCATCCTCCACCGTGAGGTCGGCATTTCTCGTGACCCTGAACGCCACGCTGTCCTCGACCTCCATACCCGGGAACAGAACCCCTAGACGCGCACTTATCACCCGCTCCAGAGGGACAAACCTCGTGCCGTCAGGCATGGCGATGAAGCGCGGCAGGAGCGATGGAACCTTCACACGGGCGAATCGGCGCTCGCCTGTGACCGGATCGCGAACCACAGCACCAAGGTTCAGCGACAGGCTCGAGATGTAGGGAAACGGGTGTCCGGGATCAACCGCAAGCGGCGTGAGAACCGGAAAGATGCGCTTCTCGAATTCCCCCGAGAGCCACTCGTGATCCTCCTCGCTCAGCTGGGACCAGGTCGGGAAATGAATGTCGGCGGCGGCGAGATCCTGCGTGACGGGACCGAGGAATATCTCGTCGGCATGTGCAGCCAGGCGGGCAGCCTTGGAGCTGATCAGTTCCAGTTGCTCGGCCGCGGTTCGGCCATCGGGACTTCTTGTTCGAACTCCGGCGGCGACCTGATCCTTGAGGCCTGCCACCCGCACCTGGAAGAACTCGTCGAGGTTCTCGCTGAAAATGGCCAGGAACTTGACCCGCTCCAGAAGAGGAACGTTGCGATCCTCAGCAAGAGCGAGGACACGCTCATTGAAGTCCAGCCAAGACAACTCGCGGTTGAGGTAGCGGTCCCGGACTTCCAGAGGTCGCCGTTGATCGGCCTCGCTCATTCCACCAGTGCTCATTTCACCAGTCTACGAAGCGACGCAAGCTCACCGAACGCGGTCACTGCGGAATCGGGTGGCATCCGCCGGGGGCGTTCCCCGCGCGGCTCAGGTGATCGGCGCGAGGGGACGTGTGGATGTGTCTTCTGTGTTCGGGTCGTCACCCAAGTCCCAGATGAGTTCGATCCGCTCACGTTCGGCATCACGGTTGACGCGTTCCTTGTTGCGGCGAAACTGCGGATCGTGTGGTGGAAGGAGCATGAGGCGCGCGTTGACACGCGTCCTGAACTCATCAACCACGGTCACATCGCCAGAGTCTGCGCGAATGTCCCAATGCGGAGCGACAGGCCCCAGATACGCGATCGTCGAGCCGGCCACGGGAGGAAGCTCTTCCTCCCCTTCTTCGGTGATTACCTCATCAGACATTGGGCGAATCCTAGACCACAGAACTGCGGAACCAACACCCTCAGCCCCCACCGGAGCCAAGCGTTGCCGTGATTGTCTGCTCGACGCCTTCACGCTCGATCACCAGAGTGATCTCATCGTCGGGGTTCATTGCACGCACTGTCTGGACAACATCTTCACTGCTTCGGATGCGCCGACCGTCGGCTTCGATGATCACGTCGCCTTCCGCCAGACCAGCGACTGCGGCGCCTGTACCCTCGCTCACTTCCTGGACGAAAGCGCCAGAGGTTGCCGTCACCGAGAACTGACGGGCAAGATCAGTGTCGATGAGGGACACATCGCGGGTTGCAACACCCAACAAGGCTCGTTCCCTTGCGGCGTCGCGACCGGCCTGGAGGTCCTCGATGATGTCCCTGATCGAGTCGATCTCGAGAGCGAAGCCGATGTTCTGGGCATCAGCGAGGATCGCTGTGTTCACGCCCACAACCTGACCGGCGGCGTTCACGAGTGGCCCGCCGGAGTTCCCCGGGTTGATGGCGGCATCGGTCTGGATGAGCCGGTCGAGAACCGTGCCGTCGGGAGCCGAGATGGACCGTCCCGTCTGAGACACAATGCCTGTGGTGACGCTCGGTTCAGAACCCAGGTTCAAGGCGTTGCCAATGGCAACCACTTCGTCACCAACGAGGAGGTCCGCCGACGAACCAAGCTCTGCGGGAACCACGTCTCTGGTCAGGCCCTCTGCCTTCACCAGAGCCACGTCGGCGTCGGGAACGGTTCCCACGATGCGGGCTTCAACCGTCTGGCCGTCGAAGAAGTCCACCTCGACGCTGGTGGCACCATCGACAACGTGGGCGTTGGTGAGCACCAGACCATCCGAGGCGAGGACGACTCCTGAGCCCGCTGCTTCACCCTGGCGGGTTCCAGTGTGAATGGAGACCACCGAGGGCTGAACTTTGTCGAGCAGGGTTCGAATGTCGAGGTTCTCACCAGCAACACCGTTGGATGGGCGCTGCGGGATCGAGATGGGAGTGGCGGTCGGAGTGGATCCGGAACCGTTGTTCCACATGGCGACCGCGGTTGTACCGCCGGCGACAACAGCACCCACCAGGCCTCCGATGAGAGCTGCCTTGATGCCCACACCCTTGTTCGGGTTCTTCGAGCGCTGAACGGCCCGGGTCGTATTGCCGCCCGGCATATGGGCACCTGCACCTGCGGCACCTGACGGTCCTCTCGGCGGCCCGGTGGGAGGAAGTCCCGCACCGCCGGCCGAAACGGCCGGAGTCGGTGCGGTGGCGCCATGGCTGCGGGCACCTTCAGATGCGCTGGAACGAGGGGGAGTCCAGGCACCCTGATTCCACGTGGGTGGGAGCGGTGGAGACGAGGGGGTGTCACCACCGC
Organism: Microthrixaceae bacterium; assembly: GCA_020027475.1. Classification (GTDB taxonomy): domain Bacteria; phylum Actinomycetota; class Acidimicrobiia; order Acidimicrobiales; family Microtrichaceae; genus JAHRAZ01. The sequence goes on along the minus strand of JAHRAZ010000051.1, from coordinate 13,410 downwards.
TCTCACCCGACGCGACCGGTGGCGCCATACGAGGCGCCGTCGGAGGTGTGGCCGGCGATTGCGCCGACCCTGGATCACTGGCTGGCTGGTTCGCATGCCCGGAGGGGTTCGGTGCCGAGCGACCCACTGTGGGGTTCGGTGTCTGGTCAACCGGGATTTGATTATCTGGGAACTGCGCATCGCCGTTGTTCATGGTCCGAGTATGCGACAAACCGAGGGGAAGTCCGACTCGCGATGCGCCGCTGGCCAAGAGGGTTCTCAGCGAAATGGTGCTTTGGGGTCCATTTCCACCCGTTCGGGAGGTGTCTGCTGATGTACCTCTCAGAAGAGGCCGGATACCAGTCTGACATGGTGCCCCGAACCCGTCAGAGTGGAACACATGGAAACAAGCGCAGACACCACATGGATGGCCGACGGACTTTGCGCCGACAAACCTCCCGCACTTTTCTTCCCCTCCGACGGTGTCGGTGTGGAGAAGGCGAAACTCATCTGTGAACAATGTGACGTTCAGGCCACCTGCCTCGAGTACGCACTCACCAACCGAATCGATCACGGGGTGTGGGGTGGCACCTCGGAACGACAGCGTCGACGCATCGTGCGAGCCCGGCGTGCGGCGACTTCGCGACGAGCCTCGGACGCATCCAGGGGCAAACACGAACAGGTGCTCCAGATCAGCGGGTCCTGAGCGGCCAGCATTTGGATTCTGGCCGGTCCTGAGATCTACCAAGAGCAATTCGTTTCTGTCCAGTGCCTGAGATGGATTCTGGCCGGTGCCTGAGATGGATTCTGGCCGGTGCCTGAGATCTACCAAGAGCAATTAGTCTCTGGCCAGTGCTTGGGGTCCGCCAAGGGCAATCCGGAATCTGCGGGAACTCCAGCAGAGCCGCCTTCGGACTCACCAGCGCTCGGGTCCGGGTCGGTATCTTCAATCTGACGGTGAGTGAGTTCCGACGGCGCGTGAGATATGACTAGAGAGACCCTCAGGCGGGCTACTTCTTGTCCGTTTCGTTCGTTTCCTTCTTGTCGCCGGAATCTTCGGAATCCGCGTCCTCCGTATCGGAGTCACTCTCGCTGATGCCCTTCTTGAACTCCGTCTGGGCCTGACCAAGACTTCGGGCCAGCTTTGGAATCTGCGTGCCGCCGAAGAGAACCAGAGCGACGATGACGACGATTATCCATTCGCTTCCACCGAACATGGCTTCAGGGTACATCCTCGGACCCGCCGATACCCATGCAGGTGCCATTTCCGGCTTGGCCCCGGTGTCGGGGCATGTTCATAAGATGCTGGTGTGGAGTCAAGGAAGCTCAACCCCGAAGATGCGCGGCGCGCGGGTCTGCAAATCCGGTCGCTGGTTGGCGTCAGCGAAAGCCGGGTTCGCTCCGGCGAAGTGGCGATTGCCATCGCAGCACTGGATGATGTCCGGCCCCCCGGCCGGATGGCGATCCACCGGGCGCTTCCGGGCGAGGTGGATCTGCGATCTCACGAGTCCGACCTGAGGGACGCTGGCTGGTCCCTTTTCCTGCCGAGGACGATCAGCGATCACGAAATGGAGTTCGCTGGATTCGACTCCGACGCCGACCTCACTCCAGGACGATTCGGAATCGATGAGCCCGCAAACGGAATGGTTGTCCCGGCGTTGCGACTCGATGTGGTGATCTGCCCGTGTGTGGCAGTGGACCTCGAGGGAACCAGGGTGGGCTTCGGCGCCGGCTACTACGACCGCGCACTTGGGCGACTCTCGGGGAACTCGGGTGTGGATCGGCCGGTGTTCATCGGGATCGCGTGGGACGCCCAGGTTTTGTCGCCGATTCAACGAGCCGAGTGGGACGTACCCATGGATCTGATCGTGACGGAAACAAGAGTCATCCGCCCCGGCGGCTGAGTATCCGAATCGCGGGCCGGCACCGGCGGCCCAGGTCGCTCAGGCGCTGCGGTTGGCCTGAGCGGCACGAGCCATTGCCCGGGCACGACGGAGCTTGCGGCGCTCACGTTCGCTCAGTCCACCCCAGATTCCGAACTTCTCACTGTTCTCGAGGGCGTACTCAAGACAGTCCTCCCGGACCACGCAGGCCTTGCAGACTGACTTCGCCTCCTTGGTGGAGGCGCCTCGTTCCGGAAAGAACAGGTCTGGATCAACACCGAGACAGTTGGCGTAAAGCTGCCAGCTCTCCTCCGGCTCGGTGCCGGTGTCCATTGCCACTGCTGTCTCGGTTGCTTCGCTCATGAAGTTTCTCCCGGATGCAATCGGCGGGCGACCCTGGTCGACCCCGAATGCTTGCTGGGGATGGATCCGGATTGTTCCTCCCGGCCGACTCGCGATTTGCGAAGGCAGGCCGAGGACGGAATCTGTACCGCAGGCATCTCTATTGTGTAATTACATGGTTGTGAGTTAGCACATCCTTACCACGTAACAGTGCACCGTCAAGAAGAAATCGCGCGATGCAAGGCCTCTCGCCCACTCACCGTGACATGCCAAGATTTTCGCTCACGATTGCCACTCATCGTGGGAATCGAGACCACTTTGCTGCCGAGTTCCCACGATTATTCGCTGACTCCCCGGTGGATTCCCCGCCAGAACCCCGCCGATTCCCCGCCACTCACCGTTCTGTGATGGTCAGGTCGCGCAAAAGCGCGACCTGACCATCACAGAACGAGGCAATCGGGGGAAAACCGCCCGAGCATCGGTATCAGCCCATCAACGTCGGCAGGTCAGTCCCGATCCATTGACGCGGCGCGTCGACATCGACCCATTGAGGTCGGGCCCTCAGTGTCGAGCTTTCAGCGCCGACCCTTGAGCATCTCGCGACGCTTCCGAACAAAGTCCACTGCCAGAGTGGATTCGATCGACCAACGTCGGCGACTGTGACAACCGGCCGTGGAGTCCCTCGGAGAGGTAGCCCTCGTCTCCTCCGAAGCGATTCCGCACGCTCGGATGTCACACCGGTGCTCTACCGTAGTGACTGCTTCATCAAGAAGGCCCGAGAGTTCCGGCTCTGCGACGGCCTGACAACCCCCAACCCCGGGAAGGTGCCCCAACCGGATCAGATGAGGAGAAGAGGATGTCCCACACCGCCAAGACCGCAGGCCCGCCACCCGAGCGGCTGCACCTGCCCCAAGTCCGACTCGCTTTCGGAAACGAAGGCAAGGAGCCAGCACGCCCCGCCACCGTCATCTCGGTCGCCGACGCGAACGCCTGCTTGGAGCAGATGATCTGTGCCGCCTCGGTAGCCGACCATTGGTGTTGGTCAACACCGGATACCGGGTGTTCAGCGTCGCCACCGGGCCGCCCTCAAACGAATTGGATCTTCGATACGCTGCGTCTGTGAGCAAGGCTAGGACGTTGATCCTTTTGTTTACCGACTTGGTCGGGTCAACGGCGCAGCGCACAAGAGTCGGAGAGGAGGCCGCCGAGCAGCTTCGGCGCGAACACGACCACCTCGTCGCTGGAGCGATCGCACTTCATGACGGACGGTGCGTCAAGAGCACCGGCGACGGGCTCTTGGCAGTGTTCGAGGGCGCAGCAGACGCGTTGGGTGCAGCGGTGTCGGTGCAGATGGCCACCACCGGAGAAGTGCGCGGCGAGAGTCTTGACGTTCGGGTCGGCGTGAGTGCAGGCGATGTTGTGGAGGACGACGGTGATCTGTTTGGATCGCCTGTCGTCGAAGCGGCGCGATTGTGCGATAGAGCGCTCGGCGGCCAGATCCTCGTCGCAGACGTCGTGAGTGTTCTGGCCCGAGGTCGAGGCGATCACGACTTCGAGTCCCTCGGACCAGTGGAACTAAAGGGCCTCCCCGACCAGGTACCCATCAGCGCGGTCCATTGGACGCAGGCAGATGTCACGTCGGTGAGGTTCGCGTCGATCGACGATCATCCGGCGATCAGCGATTCGCTGGCACTGGCGGCGCGGGACTACGACGACGTCGAGATGGTCGCGTCGTTCACCTCGATCGAGTCCGTCCCGCATCCGTTGCGGACCGGACCGTTCAGCGTTGATGTCGTGGTGCTCGACCTCAATCTCGCCGGGCTCGACGGGATGGATGGGGTGGAGATGGTCTCAGCCTGGGATGCAGCCGTGCTCGTATACTCAGCCAACACGCTGGTCGAAGTCGTCGAGGCCTGCCTTCAGAACGGGGCTGCGGGCTTCGTGGGAAAATCCGTGCCGACTCGACAGGTTCTTGATGGAGTCCGCCAAGTGGCCGCGGGTAGGCCGGTGACAGTCGGAGTTGACGCGCAACAGCCGTGACCGCCTACTTCGGGAGCGACCGGCCGTCAGTGGACCGGCCGGGAGCAGCCGACCGGTGGAGTCATCGCAGGCGCTCACCCTCAACTAGGTATCCGAAGTCAGTCATTCTCGTCGGCCGTGATCGGGGTCATCTCGTCGCGGCCGGCAGCCGCCACACCCGAGTAGATGTCGACCGCTTTGGTCGACATCTACTCGGCGTGGCGGGATGGGCCCAGCTCCCGGTCCAAGTTCAGGTTGTTCTGACCGGGAGCCGACACTGCAGACGGAAGTGGCTGTCGGCCAGAGACCATTTGGTCTCCCCCCCGAGGCGCTCAACGCGCGCCACAACGGAACTGATGCCTGTGCCTGGCGCGGCCGTCTCCTCATCGGAGGTCCGGCGCTCGCACTCATTGGTCAAGGAGAGTATCAATTCGTCACCCGCAGCTTGCAGGTCGAGCCGAGGTGCCCGATCACTTGAGTGCTTGAACACGTTGGCCAATCCTTCGTTGACGATGTCGATTACGCATGCGCTTTGGTCCGCATCGAGGTCGACCGTCGATTCGGGCCCAGAGAGAACGGCTTCCAGCCCGAGACCGCCAAAGCCGGCCAGTAGTTCGCTGAGCCCGTCCAGCCAGGTGTGCGGCTGCTCTTCACCCCCAGACGCTGCCCCATGCAGTCTGGGAGTCTCGCGATCAATCCACTCGAGCAGCTGATGGGTTTCGAGATCGTCTTTCTGAATCCACAGCAGCACCTGAAGAGCAGAGTCGTGCACCAGGTACTGAGCGTTGCGGCGCGCCTCACCCGCGGCAGCTTCTGAAGCCGCGACGGTCATCTTTTGGTTCAGCTGCTGCATTTGCCCCACCTGGTCAGCGGAAAGGGACACGAATCGATGTGCGATCCAGCTGGATGAGGCGGTGGCGGCCCATGCGTACGTTGCCTCGCGGGCCGCAGTCTGTGCCGAGGCGTTCAAGGCAGAGGTGGCTGCTCGCACAGTGGCCATGCTGATAGCGACAGTCGCCGCCCACCGACGTGATGGCACGACGCTGGCTGCAACTGACGTCGCTTCTACGAAACCGGATGTCCACCCTCGTGATCCAGCCGGGAGCGGCGTCGGGCGCTGGGCGATCCCGGCGGCGGCGAGGAAGCCAAGATCGCCCACGAGTATCATCCCTCGCCTAGGTTCCTCGGCGGCGAACAGCTCGCGCAGCGCAAACGAATTTGTGGCAATCCCAACTGCTGCAAGGCTCCTCAAGCGAGGAGGCCCGCTGGCTGCGACCGACTCCAGCGACATCATCGTTGCGTTGAATACGCGAGCAACAGCCTCCCAAACGGCCAAGTAGTGATCGACCTGCCTTGCCTCACCAAAATCCAGATTCGACGGCTCCTGACTCGGTCCATCCCCTTCCTCATGCAACCACTTACGAAGCCGGACTTCTTCCGGTCGCGCTCGGGCGGCTGCATCGGCTCTACTTACCACTAGAAGGCCTCGGATCTCCTCCAGCCGACACGCCGTATCGAGAATCACAGACCCCCTCAGTGCGTCCTCCTCAGAACGGAGCGACGCCCGCTCAGCCTCATGAATAAGAAGGTCGATGCGGTCGTCGATATCCACCGCCGCCTTGAGCAGCCTCGAGACGATCTGGTGACCCAGCGCCACGTAGACCACCAGCGACAGGAGGTGACTCTGGTATAGCTCTCGGGACTGGAGCACTCGACGGGCCTTTGGCCAGAGTAGAAAGGGGCTTGCGATCAAAAGCTGTCTGCCCAGCTGGCTCCTGCCGCCGTTGCCCAGCAGCGCGGTTCCAGCGACGGAAAACTGGCTGTTCCGCACAGCGTCTTCGAGCTGAGGGGGATAGGCGAATCGGGACGCGTCCTTTGTATCCAGCTCTGCTATCGAACAAACCGTGGACAACACCGAGGCAGCGGCCTGAGTCCATGCGTGTAGCTCCCGCTCACCCCGTTCTGAAGGAGCGGACGCGGCGAGAAACCCCGCGTGAGCGCTCGACGCGGCAAGCGCCAAGAACCGGGGGATGGTGGTTCTGCGTCGTGCCAGCGCAATATCCAGAAGCGACAAAGCTGCCAGACGCAGGTGATTTGATCCGTAGCTTCTCCGGAGTGCGCCTTGAATCCGCGCAGCCGCCGACAAACGCCGCGGATCCCGGCCGCGCGTCGGTGCTGATTCGCCTGCCATCAAGTGGCCTTCAGAGCCCGTACCCGAAGCTCGTGGGCCCATCCGTCACACAGGTGGAACGTCTCAGCAACTCCCTGTTCAAACATGTCGTACCCGGAGCACACCATCACCTTCAGATCACATCACTCGACTTGGTCAGACCCAGTCAACACTATCCGCGGCGGGCATTCACGGTCCTCGGTCAGGACGGCTGACGCTGATCAGCTGGAGGGCACTACCGTCGGACCTGTTCGTGGGGCGTCCGGACCTAGATGTCGCCGTAGCCGTTCCGTCGAGCCCAGTCACGAAGGGTCGCCCGCGTCCGATCGTCGTCCTTGATCCCGAGCTTCCAATACAGGTCTGCAATCATGTTGTCCACCGTGCGAGGCGAAAGACCGAGGCTCACCCCGAGCTGCTTAGACTTCGACGTCGCCGTCAACGCCTCCAGCAAACGTCGGTCGCTGGTCGTGAGCTCAGGGGCGATGTCGCCTACCTCGGTCCCGACGATGACCTGCCTACCTCTTGCGACTTGGCGCACGGTGTCGAGGAGCTGGACCGTTGGCACCGACTTGGAGGCGAATCCAGTTGCGCCACGCCGAATGGACTCTTCGGCGATCCGGGATTGCGCGCTTGCGGAGAACACCAGGACGCGGAGCCCCCACCCTGCGACGGTCTCGACACCAGCCTGACCGCTGAGCGATTGGAGGTTGAGATCGAGAACGGCCACATCGGCAAGCTCGCCGGGGGCTCGATACGGCTTGGGAACAGACTCGATCGAGGTGAACGAGCCGACCATCTCGACGTCGTCATAGTCCTCCGCTGCTCGTGCCAGCGATTCGCTGATCACGGGGTGGTCGTCGATCGAGATGAACCTGACGCAGTCAGCCGCTGATCCTTGCTCGCGCAATCGGGTCTCCCGTGTCGTGGATGGTCCAGATTCTACTGGCAAGAAGCCGTTGGCGACTGCCAATGTGACTTGGCGGGAGAGGGCGACGCCACAGAGCTGCGCCCACAGCTGACCAATAGTCATGCCCTCTGGAAGCCGGCTACGACTGCAACCATTGTCGCGGCTGCAAGAAGCGAACCAATCGTTGGTCTCTCGTTCGCTGCGTCATGGCGCGGCACTCCAGGGTGGGTTCTTCGGTCGATGACATCTTCCGCGAGTCGCGAGAGTGGTTCGACCGCCTTCTGTCATGACGTCGCGGGGGATTTCTCACCTCCTCAGCAGCCAACACCTCCATTCGGCAGCCACCTGTCACTCATTCGGGGGGGGTATCTCATCCGCTGACCTGCCGTTTGACGTCCGTTCACTTCAAACGGTTGACGACGGGCCGTTGCTGACATGGAGCGCAGCGCTCGGGTCAACTCATTACGATCAGCACGCTCGAAGTGTTCAAAGGACTGACCACCGTGAAGTTGACGTCTTTGCAGAAGCTGGGGGTCGCAGCTGGCCTGATACTTGTCGCGTCGGCCTGCACCCCCGATCCGCCGCCACTGCCAGATGTGCCCCAAATCTGGATGGACCCGTCCTACCCCAGCGGCTTCTTCTCACTGCCATGGCCAAACGACTCCAGGCTCACCAAACGCGGAACCGTCGACGTCGCCGGTTTTCCCGGCACCGCAGTCGATCCCGCCGACATCCTCACTGGCGCCCTGCCGCCCGGGGCAGCGCTTCTCCCCTCAGCGTTGAGGTCACTCGGGCAGATTTCGGATGGTTTCGGAGTCAACTCCGCCATCTTCTTCCGCTCACAGACACCTCTTGACGATGCGACGTTGCCTTCTGTGGAGGAAACGGTCGGGGGATCAGGCTCGGTGGCGCTAATGGATCTCGAGTCGGGGGTGCTGGCACCCGTGATCGTTGAGACCCGAAGCCGGGGAAACCGCTATCGGCCCCCGAATTCCCTGATCGTGCTCCCCTACCCCGGGCACCCCCTCAGACCCGAGACACGTTACGCGGCAGTGGTGTTCAAGTCAGTCCACGCGACCTCCGGCAACCCGCTCGAGGCGTCCACTCTCATCGGCGAGTTGGACCAGCCGTGGTCTGCCGCCACGGGCACCAGCGAGGAGAAGTGGACTGCATTGCGGGCCCAACGCGATGAGGTGCAATCAGCAGTCGACTCACACACTTCGATGCCATCGGCCGACATCGCCGCGTTCACGGTGTTCACCACACAGGACCCGCATCGCGAGATGAACGCGGTGGCTAGCGCAATCGCCAACTACCCCACACCTTCAGTAGACGAAATGAACGTCGGTCCGTGTCTCGGCGATAACGCCGGACGCTCTCTGGTCAACGGATCGATCAACATGCCACACTTCCAATCTGGCGATTACCCCTACGTCTTCGACGGCGGGTCGATAGTCCGCGAGGACGGACTCGCAGTAGTGCAGGGCACGGCTGCGGTCCCCATCGAGATCAGCGTTCCCTGTGCGGCTCCACCCACAACCGGCTGGCCAGCGGTCGCATTCATCGACGGCACCGGCTCGGCAGGCAAGATCCGAGACTTCGGGGCACCCTTCACCTATGACGGCAGGATTGTTGCGCAGATCCCACCCCTCTACGGGGCCTTCGACCAGTCCGCATTGCCTGTGGCTCAGCAGATCGAGGTAGAGGCGCTCAGGTCAGCCACCGGCATCAACGACGTGCGCGGCTCACTGTTCTACAACGCGATCAACCCAGCAGCGGCCAGGTCCCATCTCATCCAACAGGCCGCCAACCACCTCGTGATGATCAAGGTGCTCAGAGATCTTGACCTTCCCGGTTCGCCGCTGGGTCAATCGCAACCTGTGTCGGTCGACCCCTCCCGAGTGTCGGCTGCTGGACACAGCCAGGGAGCGGAGACGCTGCCCATGACGGCAGCCAACGACGCTGACCTGCTGGCTGTGGTGTCTTCTTCGGGGGCGGGCGCCTTCTACCACCTTTTCAGCCACACCTATCAGCGAGACCTGCTATCTCAGCTGACAGGCGAGATCGAGCATCTCACAGAGCTCAGCCCACTGCTTCACCTCATGCAGACCGGACTCGAGGCAGCGGACCCTGCGAACTTCACCAGCGATGCACACTACCTTGCGATAGGCGGCCGACTCGATGAACAGGTGGCATTCGAGTCCGTACGCCACTTGGCACAGAGCACGGGGCTGGTGAGCGTGGGGGTTGCGGATCCGGAATCAGTCTACGGGTCACCGCCCTTCGACCCCGACACAGCCTCGTTGCCGGTGACGGCCAACGCGTCGGGGAAGACCCGCGTGGCCTATGAGACCCCATACGGCCATTTTCCAGCAACGATGACTCCCGAGGTCGGCGGCGCCTTCCTTAGAGAGGCAGAAGCAGGGCTGGCACCTACTGTCCACGAGAGTGCATTCGACTCAGAGTCGGATCCCAGCTGGTACTGCTGTCGGTCCAACACCCCACGCACCTTCGGCGAAGGTGAGCGATAGGACCGGTCACCCCCATCGTGGAGGCACTGTTGCGTTGACGGGTAGTGTTCGGGCGGTGAGCGTGCGGTGATGAGACACCGTCGCCGCCAGCCCACCGTCCAGGATGTGTCGGGGTTCGCAGGGTTTCGGTTCCCGCCTGAGGTGATCATGTTGGCGGTGCGCTGGTACCTCGGGTACGGGCTGTCGTACCGCGACCTGGAAGAGCTCCTCGCGGAACGCGGCATCGAGGTGGACCACGTCACGTTGTATCGTGGGTGCAACGGTTCACGCCGCTGCTGATCGGAGCGGCGCGTCCGTGCCGTCACGCCCTCGGCTGCCGATGGTTGGTAGACGAGACGTATGTGAAGATCGCTGGGCGGTGGCGCTATGTGTATCGGGCTGTTGAGTGTGATGGCCAGGTCGTTGACGTCTTCGTGTCTCGGCGCTGCAACATTGCAGCAGCCAGCAAGTTCTTCGCAGCGGCACTCGCCGCGCACGGCGAACCCGACGAGATCGTGACCGATCTGGCACCTGCGCTCGAGCAGGCCATCGAAAAGGTGTTGCCGGACGCGTTTCACAACACCGAGCAGTGCGCGAACAATCGTGTCGAATGCGACCACGGACGGCTCAAGGCGGCACCGTTGCGTTGGCCGCGACCGACCTCTCGGCCAGTCTCGAACGGCCGGTTCCGGGCCGTCAATCGACACGAGATGTGCGGGGATGTCGTGTCTGCCGTAGCTGTCGGAACGATCCGACCCGTCAGGTGAGTGACCTTCACCCTCAACGCAACAGTGCCGCCGACTCTTCACCGACTCCCGGCGATTCTTCACCCCAAACACCCACGTCTCACCGTTCTGTGATGGTCAGGTCGCGCAAAAGCGCGACCTGACCATCACAGAAGCAGAAAAACGAGGGGAACGGAACCGCTCAGCGTCAGGGTCGGCCCTTGAGGTCAGCGCCGACCCTTGAGCATCTCGCGACGCTGCCGAACAAAGTCCACAAGGACATAGTCACCAAGGTTCTCCGGAGAAGTGAAGAAGGCCCGGCCCTTGTTGAGCTTCGAAAGATTCTCCACGAACCGCTGCAGACCGGGATCCGGGTCCAGCATGAACGTATTGATCCGGATCGCATCCTGAGTGCAACGTTTCACTTCAAGCAAGGTCGCGTCGACCGTTTCCCGGATCGGCGGATAGTGGAATTCTGGTTCGCCAAACCTGTTGATGTGAGCCGTTGGTTCACCGTCAGTGATCATGATGATCTGCTTGGTGCCGGTCTGGCGCGCAAGGAGCTTCCGCGCCAGCTGGAAACCGTGTTGCATGTTCGTCCCGTAGACGAAATCCCAGCTCACCTCGGGCAGTTGGGCCTGAGTCAGAATCCTGCCGGTCTCGGAGAACCCCACCAACCCCAGGTAGTCGCGCGGAAACTGCATGGAGATGAGGGAGTGCAGTGCCATTGCAACCTTCTTCGCGGGAAGGAAATTGTCCCGCATCGGCATCGAGAGTGAAAGATCAAGCATCAACACGGTGCTGACGCGAACCGTCTGCTCGGTCTGGTCAATCTCGAAATCCTCGGGACGAAGCGACACCGGCGCGGTCTCACCGCGCATGATCGCGTTGCGGATCGTGGAGTTGATGTTGAGGTTGAACGGATCCCCGAACTCATACGGTTTGGTCTGGTATGCCCGCTCATGGCCGATGCCCAAGGACTCCTGCTCGTGGCCACCGAGCTGATCCTTGTCCAGTGCTCCGAACAATTCCGCCAGGGCATTCTGTCCCAGGCGGCGCAGACCGGCAGGAGTCAGTTCGAGACGACCTTCTTTCTGTTCCACCAGTCCGGCCTCGGTGAGCATCTCGGTGACCTCGGACATCCGCTCCAGACTGTTCGCTGCCTCGGGTCCAACCAGCTCCCGGACCCTGTCCAGATCCACCTCATTGAGGGCGCCTGGCTGCGGGTTGCCCCCGAGCATCTCTTGAAGCTGATCCATGTCTCCGAGATCGGCCATGGCCTCCATTGCCTGCGCCATGTCCATGGGATCAGAACCCTCGAACTGGTAGGAATTCTCCCATCCCATGTCAGGGAACGCGTCCCTGAGGTTCCGGCCCAGTTGATCCGCCTGCCAACGCAGATCCATGTCCTGCATCATCTGTTCGCTCAGTTGCTGAAGCTGATCTCGTTGTTCAGGGGTCATCGAGTTGAGCATCGCCGCAGCGGCGGCCATGCGGCGGGCCATGACCTCCAGCAGTTCATCGAGAGTCTGGGGATTCTCCGGGAAGAAGTCGCCGAACTCGGACATGAAAGCGCCGAAATCCGGCTCCTTCCCCGCCGCACGCTGCTCCAGCATGTCGTTGAGCGCCGCCATCATGTCCTTCATTCGAGCCATGTCCTGCGCGGACATGTTCTCCACCGCTCCGCCCAGATCCTCCAAGTACTGCTGCATCACCTTCTGGCGAAGCTGTTCCATGAGTTCGTTGAACTGCTGCTCGGCTTCCGCCGACAGGAAGTCATGGTCCGAAAGACTCCGCACCTGACCGGCGAGGTCATTGGGCATCATCTCGAGTTCCAGCTGGCGTTCGGCAGATGCCTGCTCGGCCAGTTCCCTCCGGCGCTCGTCGCCAGACTCCTGATCCCTCCGGCGCTGTTGCTCGATGGCGTTGCGTTCGGTCTCGATCACGTCCTTGAGGCCGTCAGCGATCTCGTCGTACACGCCTCCGAGATCGAATCGATCGAGCGTTTCTTCGCGACGTTGTTTCAGCTGTTCAAGAATCTCCCGAAGACCCTGGATGCGCTCGCCGTCGCGGCCGGAGAATCCTTCCTGGAGGGCCCGCTTCAGCGCAGCGTTGGGATCACCGTGATACAGCAGATCATCGGTGATCTCCTCCATTATGTCGAGCGCGTCGAGATCGAATCCCCGCTGGGTGCCATCCCAGGGTGAGTAGCGGAACCTTGGCCTCGCCATACACGGAGGCTACATGCATCTCGTTGCACGCGACCGCAGGACGCCAACCCTCCCCCACCAGCACCCCGAAGCCGGGAGGTGGGGAGAGGGCAGCGCCCTGCGCTCGTGGAAACCGGTGGCTCAGTTGACCGTGAAGGTGTTGTGCATCCCCAATTCGAAGTGGCTCTCGACCTCGCCGTCGTCCTCTACCTCGGTGATGTTGCAGAACAGCACGTAGTCGCCTGACTCGAGGTCCAGTGTCACAGATGCGTCCGTCCCGGGATCGATGTCCTCGATCTCACCGATGAGTGCTCCCTCGGGAAGCTCGTCCTCGATGACGGCTCCATCCGCATCGGTCGGGAGGTCATCGGCGCTGGCAGCCTCCACGACCACCAGTTCGTGGACCTCGCCTCCCTGGTTGTCTCCGGTGAAGGCGACCTCACCGGCATCGGCGGAGGTGGGATCGGGCTCCACAATCCACTCTGAGAGCAGCACGTCGACCGCTCCCTCGTCCATGGCGGCTTCAGTGGTTTCCGTGCTGTCGCTGTCACTGCTGCTTGCATCGTCGTCGTCGTCACTGCAAGCAGCAGCGCCCACTCCCAACAGCAGCACCGCAGCCATCGCCGCAGGTATCGCACGACTCTTCATGATCCGGCCATTCAGCA
>JAHRAZ010000038.1 GCA_020027475.1 Microthrixaceae bacterium | reverse complement strand
TCTACGGATCCACCAAGGCCGGACTCGATGTCTTCGCACAGGGACTCGGTGATGCACTCGTGGGAACCGGTGCCACCGTGATGGTCATTCGCCCCGGATTCGTACACACCAAAATGACCGCGGGGATGGATGCTGCGCCGTTCTCCACCACTCCGGACAAAGTCGCCGATGCCATCGTGGATGGTCTCGCCAAAGGGACCGAAACCATCTGGGTACCAAGTTTGCTGGCGTACATGTTCTTCGTGTTCCGCAATCTGCCTCGGGCGCTCTGGCGCAAGGTCTCCGACCGCTGAGACACAGCCTCCGACCGCTAGAAACTTGGCATTGGGGGAATCTGAGTCGATCCAGTGGGGCGCTTTGATTCCTTGCCCACCCAGAATGCGTGGTTGGCCATCTCGAGAAGCTCGTAGTCGCCGGAGCTGTTGCCGTAGGCCCACATCTCGATGCCCTCCAGCGGCTCTTCCTCGCCAAGTCCCAACCATGCCTTCACGAGTCGGCGCTTCTCAGCGGCCCGAACATTCGGCGGCATGGCGCCAGTGAGCACCCCGTCGACGGTGTCGGGCTCCACTGCAATTACTTCGGACATGTTGAAGTAGCGCGCAATCGGCCGCAGGTAGTAACCGAGCGAGGCCGAGACCATCAGCGTTTCGTGACCGGCTGCAACATGGCGCTTGAGCTGCTCCACCAGCACAGGATTGAGTCCCGAGTCCAGGAGTTTCGTGGCGTACTCGCCGCCTGCGCGTTCCAGCTCGCGAAGTGTGCGGCCCGCGAGCAGCCGCTCGACCATGAACTCCTTGAGCTGATCTCGATCGGTCGGAGAGATATCGCCCTTGATACCGGCGAATCCCGCGGAGACTGCCGCAGCGACGGCCTTCGGGTAACCGGCCACTCCTGCCACGAAGGGAACGAGTGTGTCCTTGTTGGAGAGTGTGCCGTCGAAGTCGAACGCCGCAATCTTGCGGGTTCGGCCTGAGTCGGTCATGTATCGGTCGAGTCCGAACTGCCCAGGCTTTTGCGTTCCGCGTAGTCGTTGAGGCGGGCGAGAGTCCGGTCGATGCTGGAGACATTGCGCTGCGGCCATCCGGCCAGTTGCACGTACTTCACCGCCAGCGGATGTGCGAACGACCAGTCGAACGTTTCGGTAACCAGGGTTCCCTCGTCGACCTCTTCGAACTCAAAGCGCCAGCGCCAACCGGCCATGTGGGACCAGGCAATGAGATGGCCGTCGTTGAATTCCTTGACCGTGTTGCGGATCACATAGGGAACCACCATGCGCATGCGCGTGGTGAAGGTGTCACCAAGGCCGAGCTTGTCGGCTCCTTTGGTCGTGTTCTTCACGGTGCCCGAACCGTCGATCACAGGATGCATCGAAGGTGATGCCACCACGTCGAACAGCTTCTGCGCAGGGGCGTCGATGATCCTCGACCCCGTGACGCTCTGGTCGAGGACTACCGCCGGGTTCACTTCGGCTGCATGCGCATGCCGGAGTCGATGCGCACGGATTCACCGTTCATGTAGCTGTTGGTGAGCAACTCGATGGCCAGCGAGGCGTACTCCTCGGAGAAGCCGAGACGCTTCGGGAAGAGACAGCCGGCGCCGAGACGCTCCTTGAACTGATCGGCTGTTTCGCCTTCGCCGTAGATGGGCGTGTCGAACAGACCCGGAATGATGGTGTTCACGCGAACGCCGACCGGAGCGAGGTCACGGGCACACACCAGGGTGATGCCGACCACGCCGGCCTTGGAGGCGGTGTAGGAAGCTTGGCCGATCTGGCCTTCCACAGCAGCAATCGAAGCAGTGTTCACGATGGCGCCACGCTGATTGTCTTCGTCGGGCTCATTGAGGCTCATGGCCGTGGCGGCGAGGCGGATGCAGTTGAAGGTGCCGACGAGATTGATCTCGATGACCTTCCTGAACAAGTCCAGATCGTGGGCGGACTCATAGGTGCCGTCCTTGCCGATCGTGCGGGTGGCCCAGCCGATGCCGGCGGAGTTCACCAGCGCCTTGAGCGGCCCGAGGTCCTTGGCCTTCTCGATTGCGGCGATGACCTGATCGGTGTCGGTGACGTCGGTCGGCATGAATGCGCCGTCGACGTCCTCGAGGATCTTGGCGGCCTTGTCGGCCTGGTGCTCCAGATCCATGATCACGACCTTGGCGCCACGGGCTCCGAGGGCGCGAACGCTCGCCTCTCCGAGACCTGAGGCTCCTCCGGTTACGAGTGCAGATGCTCCATTGATTTCCAGCATGCGACGAACCCTATTGACCAAGTGGTCAAGCGCGCCAAACGGCCGCCGGTGCTAGAACTCTGCGGTGTCATCCTTCACCGACAGGCGCATCATCACCTTGGCCGCTGTTGCCGCCGCTCTGCCTGCGTTGATCGCAGCCGCGTCCGTGATCGGAAGCCTCTGGAATCCCAGCGGCGACTGGGCACTCGAGTACTTGCGCATCTCCGACGCGGGTGGCGAACACACCCCGTTGGTGGGCGCCTGGTCGCGATGGGGATTCAATCATCCGGGTCCAATTCTCTTCTGGATGCTGGCGCCATTCGAAGCGCTGTTCGGCAGCTCAGGAGTGCTGATCGGAGCAGCCGCCATCAATGCCGCTGCGCTGGGAGGTGCCGTTGTTGTGGCTTCCCGGCGAGGTGGAGTGCTGCTGGCAACGTTGGTCAGCCTGATGTCGATCGTGGTGGTCGGCAGCTTGGGCCTTTCGCACGTCGTCAACATCTGGAACCCGATGGTGCCAGTCATGGTTTTCTGGCTATTCCTCATCGCCCTGTGGAGCGCCAGCCTCGGGGACAATCCCATGTGGCTCGTCGTGGTTGCGGCCGGCGCCTTCTGCATGCAGACCCACATTGCGTATGTACCGTTGGTGGCGGGACTGGTGTTGCTGGTGATCCTGTACCGGGCGATTGTCACCTGGGTTGTTCCGAGGTTCTCCGGCGATCCTCCCACGGAAGCCGAGGACACCGCTAGGGGCACGCCGACCTTCTGGGTGGCTTCCGCGGTCGGCCTCGGGGTGTTGCTGTGGATTCCGCCGCTGGTTCAGCAACTCACCTCGGAGGACGGCAACATCTCGCTGATCCTCGAGTTCGCGCGGTCCGCTCAGGAACCAGCCTGGGGGTGGGAGTTGGCATACGGTTTCGCGGCTCGACATCTCGGAACTCCCCTGCCGTGGATCACCGGAAACGCCGAGAACTCGTTGGGGCTGATGGGCACAAACAGTTCCATACCCGCACTACTGGCAGTGTCGGGCGCGGCAATCCTCGCAACGGTCAGCTGGCGGCGGGGATCCCGAGCCGCGCCAACCATGATTGTGATGGCGATCGCAGCGGCAGCAGTCGGTTTGCTCACCACCAGCCGCATGTCCGGCATCATGGCGCCCTACTTGCTGGAGTGGTGGAGAGTCATCACCGCCATGGGTGTCACAGGGATCGCATACTGCTTGTTGGGATTCGCCTCGAAGGGTGTCCGCAGAGGAGCGGCGCAGGTGATCGCGGTCGCCGGC
>JAHRAZ010000020.1 GCA_020027475.1 Microthrixaceae bacterium | reverse complement strand
GCGCCGATCGACGTGCAGCGCCAGCTCCGCGACGGATTTCGCGATCCAGTGACCCGGATCGGCCAGGCTGTGCTGGACTTCACCGGAGGCCACCTGCACGACGTCTACAACGTGGCGTTCGCCATCGGTTTCCTGCTGCTGATCATCGTGGCCTGGAGATACAAACAGCCGCTGCCGTGGATCGCCTACATGGCGGTCACATGGGTCGTTGCCGTGGGTGGCAACAACATGGATTCCGTGGGTCGTTACTGCGTGGTCGCAGCACCCTTCACCATCGCCCTGGCGCAGTGGGCCAATCGGCGATGGGCCGAAGCTGCGGTGTTGGTGGTCGGGTTCGCCGGGACTGTCTGGTTCACGAGCGAAGTGGTGCTCGGAAGAATCATTCCCTGACCAACGGTCGCGCATGGAACGCGCGGCCAAAGAACGACCGGCCAGGGAACGCGCGGCGTGTTCAGGCCGGTTCTGCGGTTGTCGGTGCATCGAGGGCAGCCCGGAAGAACTCCTCATCCTCGAACAGCCCCACATCGGACAGGAACAACTTCCCGTATCGCTCGAAATACATGAGTTGTTTGGAAAGCAGGAAGATCCCACGGTCGAAGTCGGAGTCGTAGACCCCGAACGCTTCTGCCTCCGCTCGAATCCTTCTCTGCTCACGGAATCTGCGCACGATGGAACGCAGGGACGCTTCCTCCGCCTCGAGTCCCCGGGCCTCGGCAACAACGCGTTGCGGTGCGTTGAGAAGGTCGGCCAAACTCACCTCGCCAAATGGCTGGGTCAGAACCGGACCCAATGTGATCCGCAGGAACGCCTCCAACTGTTCGTCGTCCATTCCCAATTGCCGCTCGAGCACCGGTCCGTACATCTCGCGCGCAAACGAGGCCAGCCGGGCCCAGGCGTCTTCGTCGCCCAGAGCCGCCTCGATCAGATTCCGGAAGAACCCGTGTGTACCCGGATCCAGCTTTCCCACGATGCCCCAGTCGATGACTCCCACCCGGCCGTCCGGCAGCAACAGCAGATTGCCGGCGTGAACGTCACCGTGGAACGTGCCCCACCTGATGGCAGTGAGGAGGAAGCCCTTTATCACCTCGTGGACCACAGGTGCGGGGTCATACCCGTAGCGGGCCACGGTGGTCAGATCATCCACCGGGACACCGTCGAAGAACTCCATGGTCAACACACGCGGACCCGACAACTCCCCGATCACCTCTGGAACAGTCACCCTCTTCAGGTCCACCTCGCTCAACAACGTCCGATAGTGCGCCATGGCTCTGGCTTCGTTGCGCAAATCCATCTCCTCCGCCATCTGCACCCGGAAACCCTGGAACATCGCCAGCATCTGGCCGGCCGCGTACTCACCTGTCTGCTTGGCGACCACTTCGAGCATCGGCTGGAACAAGTCGAGATCAGTGGCGACACGATGCTCAATTCCCGGCCGGAGCACCTTGACTGCCACCCGCCGTCCATCGGTTGTGGTCGCCTTGTGGACCACGGAGATCGAAGCTGTCCCGATGGGCGACTCGGAGAAACTCCAGAACGCCTCTTCCAGCGGCATCCCCAAGTCGTACTCGACCGCGGCCCGGACCTCCTCGAACGCGACAGACGGGCCGGTGTCCAGACAGGACCGGAACTCTGCAGCCACACGTTCCCCGAACACACCCGGAGAGGAGCCGATCAGTTGTCCGAATTTCATGAACGTGGCGCCGAGTTCCTCGAACGTACGTCGAAGAGGTCGGGCGTAGGCCGTGGCGTCAAGGCGCCGCGTCAGCGCCGACCGAATGGCAAGCGGTGTGAAGTGTTTGGCCGTCACCAACGAAATCTGTCGCGCCCGGCGCAACACGTCCCGACGCGAAGTTCTTGGCAACTCCAGCGGAAAGACACGGGGAGTCAGGTCCAGCGTGGCAGCGTTGAGGCTCTCAGTCTCCGACATTCGAACATCCAGTCTCCGACATCCGAACATCGTCGCCGCACCGACACCAGGAATCAACACCGCGCCAGGAATCAACACCGCACCAGGAATCAACACCGCACCAGGAATCCCAGCCTCACCGAAACACCCAACATCTCGTTCTGTGATGGTCAGGTCGCGCAAGAGCGCGACCTGACCATCACAGAAGCAGGTTTGGAAGGGTTTGGGGATGGGATGGAACGGGAGATCGAGGGTACGACCGGAAATCGAAGGTACGACCGGAAATCGCGGGTACACACCATTCGGCCGCGCATGGAACCATGGTTGGTGTGGCCACATCGGGCGAAGACAACCACGGCATGTGCGTGCAGCCGTACCCAACCCGGCATTCGTACCAATCCTGCGAGTTGTACCCAACCCGAGGGTCGCACCCGACGCGGGAGTCGCACCCAATCGGGCGACCGCATCGACGCAACACCACCAGGCAACAACACGCCACGAAATCCACGCGGTTTCGACTGGCGTTGATGCTCCTGCTTGCTGTCACCATCTGGAACGCCTCGCCACCGCCGGCTGCCGCTGACGCGGCTGAACCCGGCGGAACCGAATCTGTGATCGACCGCCTGGTTCCGGAACCTGATGGTGTCTCCCTGACAGCAATCGCAGGTGACGCCTTCCTTGAACTCAGCGTGGATCCCGGCCGCGAGGTCGTCATTCTCGGCTACGACGAAGAGCCGTATCTGCGGGTACTGCCCGACGGCACAGTGGAGCAGAACTCCCTGTCCCCGGCAGTCGGACTCAATGAGGGACGTTATGGAGGCGACATAGGGGTCTTGGCGGACTCAAGTGCAGAACCGAGATGGGTGGTGATCGGAGATGGTGGCCGAACAGCTTGGCATGACCATCGGACCCACTGGATGCTCGAGTCTGATCCGGTCGCCGCCCCCGACGGAGTCATCCAGGAGTTCGACGTACCTCTGGAGGTCGATGGCGAGCGAGTTCTTGCCGAAGGTCGACTCTTGCTCGTGGACGACCCGTTTCCCTGGGCTTACCTCGTTGCAGCTGCACTCGCCGTTGCGACCTACTTCCTGGTTCCGGTGCTGGGTGCGCTGAACCTTCTGTGGGCCTCCGGGCTGATCGCCGTGATTCTGTCCTGGACCTCCTGGACGGTCAACCCGGTGGAATCGGCGGCCAAGCCGTGGCCGCTGGGACTCGCACTGGGGGCGCTGGTTCTCACAGCCGTCGCCCAGTGGAGGAAATCGCTGTCCCCGCAAGGGAAGGTGGCCGCTCCCGGGGAACAAAGTAGGACCATCTCGGTCCTCACTGATCCGTTCTTCCTCGGAGCGGTCGCCGCACTGACCGGGTGGTGGGTCTTCCGCTGGCCCTACTTCTCCGCCGCTGTGATCCCCAGCGTGGCTCCGGTTGAACTCGAACGCCTCGGATCTGCTGTGGTCTGTGGCATCACCGTGGGTCTGGTCGTGCGGGTGGTCGTCGGCAGTTCTCAGCGACGGATCGTCGAAGCTTCCTGACCATCAACTCGAACCGTCACCTTCACCTCAACCTCGGTGGATGCTCTGGAACGGTTGTCACTGGAACTCTCCGCCGGGTCGGGCTCCGGCAGGGTGGCCTTCAGGGTTTCCGAAACCGTGCGCTCGATCTGGTCGAAGCCGGCTCGACCTTCGCACCGCAACATGTCCTCATCGGTGCCGGTGACCGAAACGGTGGCCGCGTTCCCTTCCACTTCCACCGAAACCACCTGAACGTCCGGTGACACCATCGATTCCGATCCCAAGGTTCGGGTGGCAGTTCCGGAAGCCAGTTCTTCGATCGCGTACCGAATCTGATCCGACGGAGTACCGAGCTGAATCGGAACCGACGATACCTGATCCGGTTCAACACAGGTTCGGCCCTCCTCGAGGAAGGCCAACGGAGCAACGGTGGACACGCCAAGCGGCTCTGGCTCACCCTGGACCCATGTGGATATCGAGTAGGCATCCTCGCCCTCATCGACTTCGACGGGTTCCAACACCACAAGATCCAGACTCTTCTGATAAGCCGCGCCATCCCACCACGTACTCACGGTGCACGTGGCAACCTGGTCTGCGTTGACCGCGTAGCCCTCAATTCGGGTCATCCGGTCGACGGCCGCTTCGTCTGAGACAACCTCGAGTTGCTCGGCCACCTCAGGGGAGACGCGAAGATCCCCGAGTGGAAGCCCTGCAGCGGTCGCCATGAAGTCGCGAACGGCGGTCGCAGCAGCAACGTCCACATCCCCGTCCGCCTCGGGGCAATCTTCGCGGGTTCCACCTGATACTTCTTCCACTTCTGCCGCGGGTGCGGCCACGTCGGAGGTTCGGTCCCCAGCTTCGTCATCTGTGTCCCCAGCTGTTCCCCAACTGTTCAGCAGGGCAGCCAACACGACACTCAAGACCACAAAAAGTGCCACCGCAGGGACTCGAAGGTAGAACGGTCGTCGCAGACCGTAGCGAGGCTCATCCTGATGTTCAGCAGCCAATGCTCATGCCCTCACCTTCGTACCAGTGCTCCCAGGCCTCCAGCAGGCCACGCCCGAAGTTATCGCTCATCGAGAGGACTTCGACAGTCGGCTCAACGGACACCCGGCCGAGACACCGAGAATCAACAGCGCACCAAATACGCTGAGGCGCACCACCCCACCCAGCGTTCCGTTCTGTGATGGTCAGGTCGCGCAAAACCGCGACCTGACCATCACAGAAGCTAGGTACGCAGTGTTCGGTCGTAGATGGAAGCATGGAGGCTGACGACTACATCGGGCGAAGACAACCGCGGCATGTGCGCGCAGGCGTGCCCAACCCGGCAGGCGGGTCCAACCCGGCATTCGTACTCATCCTGCGAGTTGTACCCAATCCGGCAGTCGTACCGGACACCCGGCCGACACAGCGGACTCCTGTCCATCTACAGTTCCCCCATGATCAACGATGTCGTCACTGGTGCAGGCCTGCAGGCAGACCGAACCGGCTTTGAAACGGTCACCGGCGACGAGCCCACAGATGCTCGACCGGGCATGGCCATCGTGGCGATCGACATCCGACCAGTCCCCGATCCGTTCTGAATGCGATCCGCTGAACTACCGGTACAGTCGGCACTGCCAGCGATCTCGAAGACACTTCGCCAGGCGGGAAGCCTCGTGCTTGTGGCTCCCCCCGGCACCGGCAAGACCACAACTGTCCCCCCGGCGCTGCTTCACGAGGAATGGCTCGCAGACCAACGAATCCTGATGGTGGAGCCCAGACGAATGGCAGCCCGTGCGGCCGCTGCCCGCATGGCGGATCTGGCGAACCAGTCCGTGGGCAAGACTTTCGGCTATTCCGTGCGCCACGATCGATCCATGTCCCGATCCACTCGCGTGGAAACGGTGACCGAGGGCATCTTCACCAACCGGATCCAGCGGGATCCGGAACTCAGCGGTGTTGGACTGGTGATTCTGGACGAGTTTCACGAGCGGTCCCTCGAGTCCGACATGGCACTGGCATTCCTTCTCGAGGCCCGCGACTCGCTGCGTGAGGATCTTCGCATTCTTGTGATGTCGGCCACCATCGACGCACCGAAGGTGGCCGAATTCATCGCGGGAGAAGGACGCAGCGCAGAAGTGATCGAAGTTGAGGCGCCTCTGTATCCGATCGAGACGATCCACCGGCCACCGAACGGACATGAATCCATCGAGGATCAAGTCGCGTCCACCGTGACCGAGGCGCTCGCCAAGGGGTCAGGCGACGTACTCGTCTTTCTTCCCGGCCGGGCAGAGATTGGTCGCTCGCACCGCCGACTTGACCGACTGCGCAAGTCTGCGGGTCTGGTAGCCGAAATAGAGGAACTCCACGGATCGGTACCGCCATCCGAACAGGACCGGATCCTGCGGGGGGATCCTGGCGGTCGCCGGCGGGTGATCCTGGCCACATCGATCGCCGAGACCTCGGTGACGATTCCGGGTGTGCGGATCGTGGTGGACACCGGCAGGAGACGCACGCTCAGGACCGACCCGCGAACGGGTCTGCCCTACTTGAGCACAACCGCAGTCTCGATGGCCGGAGCCGACCAGAGACGGGGCCGGGCCGGCCGTACCGCCCCGGGAATCTGCTATCGCCTGTGGTCACGCGCTGACGAAGAGCATCGAGATGACCACGACGAGCCGGAAATCCTCTCGGCAGACCTCAGCCAACTGACACTGCAGGCGAAACTCTGGGGCGCCCGGGATCCCGGAGAAATGAAATGGCTCGATCCACCACCGCTGCACGCAGTTGGAAGAGCCGAGCGTCTACTTCGCGAGTTGGGCGCTCTGGACACCCGTTCCCGAGTGACAGAACACGGCAAATCCATTGCCAGTTACGGATTCCACCCACGGTTGGGGGCGATTGCCTCCGCAGCGGGTGAGTCCCACAGAGCTCTCGCCGCCGAAATCTGCGCTGTGCTCGATGTCTCCGGTCCTGGCGACATCGAGTTGGCCGAGAGGGTCAGGTCGCTGCGTGGAGGCTCCCATTCGCGATCGGGTGGCCAATCGAGAGAAATGGCCCGTTCGTTGAAACAATGGCAACGGGCCGTGGGAGTGAACCCCAAGCAAGCCGAGAGCGGCTCACCCGCCGGGGCGGTCACCAGCGAAACGCAGTTCAATGAACTCGTAGGGCGACTTGCCTCCGCCGGATTCGCAGACCGCATTGCCATACGCAGGGATGGACGCAAGGACAAACACGGAAAGGCCCGCGCTGTGTACCAGCTGCGGCACGGAGGTGAAGTCGAATCCCGATCCCCGGGTTCGCCGTTGGCCCGCCACAGGTGGATCCTGGCGCTGGATCTTGATTCTGCATCGGGATCGGGGCGAACCGGCCGACTCCATCTCGGTGCTGAACTGTCGGCCGCCGACGCCACGAAAATGACCGTCGAGCACATCGAGGAGGTTGCACAGGTCCAGCTGGATTCCGATGGCCACCTCGTTGCCGAACGTGTCCGCAAGGTCGACGCCATGACGGTTGATCGTCAACCATGGCGGGATCCACCATCTGCAGCCGTGGCCCGAGCTGTCACCGACGAGGTTCAGGCCCGAGGTTGTGAATGGCTGCCGCGCTGGCATTCCGCCGACCGCATCCGCAGCCGGTTGGCCTTCCTGATCTCGGCGGGATTCGAAAACATTCCGGATCCGAGTTCAGAACACCTGCAGGCGACCGCCGATCACTGGCTGCTTCCACAGCTTCAGGGAATGAAGTTGAAGAACTCCCTGAACACCATTGATGTGGCGTCCGCTGTCTGGGCGATGGTGGACTGGCAGACCCGTCAACTCCTGGAATCCGAAGCACCCACCAGCTGGGTCACGCCGAGCGGAACCGAGCTGGAGCTTCGATACGGAGTTGTCGACGGCGATCCCGGATCCGTGATGATGCAAGCCCGACTGCAGCTCCTGTTGGGTGTGGACGTACAGCCCACAGTCGGCTCCACGCGAACACCCATCACAGTGGAGTTGCTCTCGCCTGCGAACCGACCGGTGCAGAGGACCCAGGACCTGCCCGGCTTCTGGCGGGGAAGCTACTGCGAGGTCAGGGCCGAGATGCGGTCCCGCTACCGCAAACACTCGTGGCCTGAACGGCCTTGGGAGTCCTGACACCGCAGCAGCGGACAAACCCTCCGAGGACCAACCCCCAACCGCAGCTACGGGCAAACCTCCGAAGGCAAACCTCCGAACAGTTCCGTCAGCAGGACCGAAGCCAGGTGCGTCCGGCAACCAGGCGATTCTCCAACTCTGCAACCGTTGCGGTTGACACCTTGTCGATTCCGCTGAGTCGATTCAATTCACGGTTCACCCCCGAGTGTCCCTGACCGGTCGACTCAACGAGGGCTTTCACGATTGCGGAGTTGGCCCGGCGAAGCCGTGCCTTCGCTGCCGAGCGCGACTCCCCGGGTTCTGATGAGTCGCCCATCGAAGCTGATCCCGCAGACCCGGTTCCGCGGCGAGCGGCGAGCGTGGGCGGTGCGAGCATCAAGTCCATCCCCGCTCCCTCGTTGACCGCCGCAAGCCTGGGAAGCTGATCATGCGAGTCGCTGAAAACACCGAGGGCATCTGCCGGCGCTGTCTCGGAAGAATCAGTGGCCACAGACCCGATCACTTCGAACATCGTCAACTGCTCCTCCCGGACCGGCCCCGCCGTGGAGTCGAATCCCGCGTCATCCCCCGGGGCAAATTCGTCATGGCGACTTCCGGTCCGACTCTTGAGATAGTGACGGCGTGACTCGGCAAGCGTTGAGGAGTAGCGGCGCAGCCGAGGATCGTCGGGGACGAACACATAGGCCTTCTGTACGCCCTCTCCCTTGGTCCAACGGACAACCCTTCCGACAACCTGCCGGAAGAACAGCTCCGTGGTGATCGTCGTGGCGAGCACGGCGAGCCGCAGCCGAGGAATGTCAACACCTTCGGAAACCATCCGCACGGCCACGATCCACGGCTGGTCTCCCTCGGCAAAATCGGCGATACGCCGACTGGCCCCGGGATCATCCGACGTGGCCACCACCACCTCGCGACCAGCCCGGCGGAGCAGATCACCTATTCCACGCGCATGGTCCTGATCGCCGGCCACCACGAGACCACCGGCGGCGGGGTGCCCGATCCTCATGGCCTGCAATCGCTCGTCGGCCTTGCGCAGCACTTCGGGAAGCCACTGACCTTCGAGTGAGAGAGCTGTGCGGAGCCGTTGGTTGGCCTTCTCCCGCCCAAGGTCGTCGGAGAAGGTCGCCGAATGCTCACCACCATCGGGCGCGACCCACTCCATGTAGCCGCCCACGCGGGGGAAGTAGACGGGTCTCACTACCCCACGGTCGGACAGCGCATCGGAATATCCGTACTCGAAGTCCGCGTGTGCCTCGTCGAGGTGATAGTCGACAAACGGAATCGCCGAGCTGTCACTGCGAAACGGAGTCCCCGACAACGAAAGCCGGCGTTCGGCTCCCGAGAACGCCGTCAGGAGTGCCGAACCCCAACTGCGGTCATCGCCGGCATGGTGAACTTCATCCAGGATCACGAATGCGCCGTTGCTCACCTTCCGGAGTGCCGAAGCGGATGATGAAACCTGGTGATAGGTGACCACAATGCCGTGCATGTCGGCCGCAACTACCCCGTCTCGCGGTGACCAGTCGGGATCAAGATGCAGTCGGAGTGCTGAGGCTGCGGAGGACCACTGGGCTTTCAGGTGGGAAGTCGGGGTGACCACCACAATCGGTGCAGAGGGTTCGTCCATCAGATGTTGCACTGCGGCAACCAGAGCGAAGGTGGTCTTGCCGGCACCAGGAGTGGCCACGGCCAGAAAGTTCTTTCGCTCACTGGCCCAGAACTTGTCGAGGGCAACGGATTGCCAGTGCCGGAGCCGGATCCGCGTTGGTCTCGATGTCGGGGGAGCAGATTCCGAAGCCATGGAGATCGCGATCCTAGAGCACCCCTCGGACACTGCACGGCGCGTGCGCCGAGATGAAACCCGCACTTCGGGCGACATAGCGTGGGTGGCCATGGAGCCATACGGAGCAGACGCCGAGGTCAGGGTCGGCGCAATGTTGTACACACTCGTAGATCCCTCGAAGGGCGAGGAGGTTGCGTACAACCGCTGGTATGAACGGGATCACTTCTATTCGGGCTGCATGGTCGGGCCATGGCTTTTCGCCGGGCGACGCTGGGTCTGCACCCGGGCCCTGAAAGATCTTCGATTTCCCGCCGGGGTTCCCGCGGAATCCGCTGTGGCCGACCCGATCGATTCCGGTTCCTACCTGGCCACGTACTTCATCCACGGTGCTCACGAGGCGGAACATTTCGCCTGGGCCAACAAGCAGGTCTATGAGTTGTACGACCATGATCGGGGCTTCGAGGGCCGCGAGCACGCCCATACCTCGCTCTACTTCCATGTGGGCGAACACAGCGCTGCCGGCGACAGCGTTCCGGCACACCTGGCTCTGGATCACCCATACTCCGGCCTGGTCAGCATTCACCTGGATCGCGCCGAAGGAGTGCCCCACGAGGAATACGCGGCGTTCTTCGATGAGAGCATCGCGCCGTCACTGATCGAAAATGGTCCGGTGGATGTTGTGCTGGATTGGCGCCCGATCATCCCCAAGGGTGCAGAAGGGGAAGCTCCCATGAAGCTCGGTACGGGACCCGGGACACGCCGGCGAAGCCTGCAGCTCCTGTTCCTCGGCGAAGATCCCCGTGATCACTGGGACGCCATCCGCGAAGCGGCCAGGACGATCGACGAGTCGGGACTCGCCAGCGTGGTTCTGGTGGCTCCCTTCATCCCGACAGTTCCGGGCACGGATCTCTACACCGACGAGTTGTGGTGATGCCTCAGAAACTGCAACGTCTGTGCCCAGGCTTTTTCGGACGCAGCATCTTCGGGGGCTGTGCGGGCACCTGAATCGCCATTCGAGTCGAGGGCAGGCACTCCGGACTCGGCAAAGAAATGCCGGGTATGCGGGTGAGGGAAAACCTCGATGCTCTTGTCCAGAAGAAGCATGTGGGCCTGCATCTCCACCATGTCGTCGGAATCCACGAGTGGGTCGTCGGTTGCAGCGTGGCACAACACTGACGCTTCAAGGTCGCTGAAGTCGAGATCGGTCACTCCGTAGTAGGCCACCACAGCCCGCACCGACTCCGGCTGACGCGTGGCTGCCCACAGCGCCCAGGAAGCTCCCATGGAGTAACCCAGGATTGCCACTGTCGCTTCGGGGTCATCTGAGTTGGCGCGCAGTGCAGCGATGCTCGACAGGATCAGTCCAGCGGTCTGATCCGCCGGCTGTTCGGCAAGGGCTCTGGCGGCTTCAACCGGGCCGGCGGGCAATCTGCCGCCCATGAGGTCGGGTGCCAGAGCAGTGAAACCGGCGTCCGCCAGAGAATTGGCAACAGCTTTCATGCCCTCGGTGAGACCCCACCATGAGTGCAGAACGAGTACTCCGGAACCGGGTCCCCCATCAGGAACCACCAGATAGGCAGCACCGGCCGGCGATTGTTCACTCACGAAACAAGGTTGTCACGTTCCGCACATGTATCGCGACCCACGTTGCGCGATGATGGCTGGCATGTCCACGGTCACGGCGATCCTCAACCAAAAAGGCGGAGTCGGCAAGACCACTCTGGCCCTGGGTCTGGCTGCCGCTGCCCAGGAACGAGGTGACAACGTTCTGGTGGTGGACCTCGATCCCCAGGGAAGCGCCGGGTGGGCCCTGGGTGTCGAGGCCGACGACGACCATCTGGCCGTCGGAGATGTGCTCAGGACCGGTGATCCGCGAGTTGCCGAGGCTGCTGTTGTCATCTCCGGGTGGGGCAAAGGTGTAGACGTGCTGCCCTCGAGTCTGGGCCTGATCGAACGCGAGGCCGACAGCACTGATCCCGCTGCAAGTCGCAGGCTGCGCAATGCACTCGAACCCCTCGCTGATCGCTACGACCACATCCTGATCGATTGCGCACCGTCGCTCGGACCCACCACCCGCTGCGGACTGGCTGCCGCTGATGGTGTGCTGCTCGTGGTGGAGTTGTCGGCCCTGTCCATTCGCGGCGCCGACGCCGTGATGGCAACACTGCATCATCTGGAAGACGGGTTGAACCCCACTCTGGATCTGTTCGGAGTGGTGGTGAACAGGGCTCCGGCAATCTCGATCGAGGCCGACCGCCAGGTTGAGGAGCTCTCCCGTCACATGGGTCGCCGAAGCGTGTGGTCCCCGTTCATCCCCCAGCGCACGGTGATCAACGAGGCAGTTGGGCACCGATTGCCGCTGCATGATCTCGGATACCGGGCCAAGGACACCACACGGATCTTCGACAAGCTCTACTCCAGGCTCAACGAGACAGCCCACTCCACCCGATCGCAGGACCGTCCCACTTCCTCCGCCAAGGCGGAATCGAACTCGGAAGCAGCCGATTCCGCGCCAGATGCGCAACCGGCTGCTGAGGATCAGTCCGCTGCCGTCGCCTGAGCCTGCGGCACCGAACGGGTAGTCACACGCCACGAGTTGAGCCAGAGGAACACCGCGACCACGATGGACATGCTCATTATGAGTACGGCCGCCAGCGCAACGGATTCCCGGTTTCGCTCAGCTGCAGCCACGATCGCCCCGGCGATTCCGGTGCCGAGGGCAATACCGAGGACGTCACTCAACTGCAGTGCCGTGGCGGCTTCTCCCACCCGGGTCGGCTCGGCCTCGTCGAGGGTTACCACCGACAGCGGTGAATACGCCGTGCCCATGCCGAAACCGGCCAGGCACGAACCAAGGAACCAGAAACCGACCGGCACGGTGTCGGGAACTGACACCAGATACACAACCAAGCCACAGATCAGTGAGGTGGCACCCAGCCTCACGATACGTGCGGAACTCCACAGCGGAGCCAGCCGGGCCTGAAGCCAGGCACCTGCGGCCCATGTCAAGGAGGCAGAGGCCAGCACCCAGCCGGCGTATCCGATCGACTGCCCGCGCACACTCGTGAGCGCATAGGGCACGAAGGCATCCGACGCGAAGAACGCAAATGTCAACACCCCACGAAGCCCAATCGCGGCCGGCATGCCCTGGGCGAGCCTGAGGGTTCCCGGCGGAGTGAGGGAACGAAAGGACTGCACCAGCAACACCGACCCGATCACCACCAGCGGCACCGCTATCCACCAGACCTCGGCAGTTGCACCTGCCAGCAGACCCGTCGCACCCACAACCAGGACCACGACCTTGGTCACAGATCCCTCATTGGAGATTGCCTCGCCCGGCCTCCCGAGCCGAGCAACGGCGACCAGAGCCACTCCCCCGACAATCAGCGCCACGGGTACGAGTCCGGCGAATACCCAGCGCCAGCCAAACATCTCCGTCACCCGTGATGCAACCAGCGGGGCGACCAGGGAAGGAAGAATCCAGGCCGCGGAAAGGTAGGCAAACACACGTGGACGGTCCACGGGCCGAAACCCTCGGCCAACACAGACATAGGCAACAGTCGGGATGACTCCCGCACCGAATCCCTGGAGCATCCGCCCGAGCACCACGATCCCCATCGAAGGCGCCAGAGCCGCCACCATGAGTCCGGCACAGAACACCACGAACCCGATTGCGAGCGGCGCTGCGGGGTTGTACCGGTCTGCTGAGATCCCACCCAGAACGATTCCGACGAGGGTTCCCAACTGAAAGGCGGAAAACACCCAGCCATAGAGGAAGAGGCCGCCAAGATCATCTTCGACCGCTGGCATGACAGTGGCCACCGCCATTGCCTCTGTGGCAACGACGGTGACCAGTGATAGGAGTCCTACGAGCAGGAAACCCTGCGACAACTGCCCGGTCGGTGCCGGATCAGATACCACCGGGGTTGACGTCAGCCGAGGTTGGCTGCCACGAAATCCCAGTTGACGAGGGAATCGAGGAAGGTGCTGATGTAGTCCGGACGGACGTTGCGGTAATCGATGTAATAGGCGTGTTCCCAGACATCGATGGTGAGCAGAGCCTTGGCGTCGTGCTTCATCGGCAGGTCGGCGTTGGAGGTCGCCATGATCTCCAGTCCCGACCCGGCATCGACCAGCCAGGCCCAGCCGGAGCCGAACTGGGTGGCGGCAGCGGCCGCGAACTTCTCCCTGAAGCTGTCGTATGAGCCGAAGGCGGAATTCACGGCGTCCGCCACCGCACCTTCGGGGACCCCTCCGCCGCCGGGTGTCATGCAGTTCCAGTAGAAGGTGTGGTTCCAGTCCTGGGCCGAGCTGTTGAACAACCCGCCACTGGAGCCCATGATCACTTCTTCAAGACTCTGACCGGCAGCGTTGTCATCGGTGAACTTGTTCAGGGCGTTGACGTAGGTCTGATGGTGTTTGCCGTAGTGATACTCGAGTGTCTCGGCGGAGATGTGGGGCGCCAGTGCATCCATCGCGTAAGGGAGAGTGGGGAGTTCGAAAGCCATTGTGGTGTCCTTCCGTGGCTTGAAGATCAGAAATGCCTGAAAATCAGAAATGGTGGTGTGTGCTGGACAGTAGCCCAACACACACCACCACATTGTCGGGTCGGACTGTGTCCGACCCATTCGCAATTCAGAAAGTGGTTCAGCAGCCGGCGCCGTTCCAGTGGCCGCGGCCGCCGTTGTTGATGACATGGAGCGTTACTGCGTCCTGGACCCACCAAGGTGCGTACTTCGCCCGGGAGTATCCGGGATGACCGGCTCGAACTGACACTGTGCGCCATGTGCTGTCGATGTACTGGTAGGCACCCGAAGCCGAGCTGCGGGGGTTCTGTGCGCTGTATCCACCGGTGTGCGGATAACCGGGATCTGATTCATGCCCGCGGACACAGACCAGGAACGGATGCATCTGCACGTTGCGGCGCTCAGCGTCAACCTTGGCCAACACGTCGGCGATGACAGCGGTTTGACGGTCCACCTCGTCCTGAGTGATGGTCCCGTTGTTGTCGAAATCCGGAACCCAGTCCTTTACCGGACCGAGACAGCTTGTTGCGACAAACCCGGCCACCAGGGCCAAGCCCAGCATTCGTTTCGTTGATGAGAACATGCTTTTCCCTCCAGGGGGTTGGGCGGCCGATCTGCGTATATCGCACGATGGGTCGACCGGCCTTCACAGCAGAGAACATTGTTACAGATCTGTACGGCTTTTGTAACATTCGACACTCAATTGTGACAGCTGCCACATTTCTCGCCGGTGACTGTGAGTGACGGCTGCAAGCCGAGTACTGTAAGTCAAGTGCGCTGCTTGTGAAGCAGATCACATACTCGCAAAGCAGCTCCACTGCGGCCGTGCCGTAATGGGTCCAACCCAAATGGCAGGTCGAATCATCACCGTCACCGAATCCCCCGGCTCCTCGGAATCCGCGGTCGACACCGCTCAGGGTGACTACTCGCACGGCAAGGTGAACCTTTCAACTTCGTTGCCATTCTTGCTGTTTCATCTCATTCCGCTCGCAGCCATTTTCACCGGAGTCACCTGGACCGCTGTAATCCTGTTCCTCGTGATGTTCTGGGGCCGCATGTTCTGCATCACTGCGGGATACCACCGATACTTCGCACACCGGTCCTACAAAACATCACGCGTCTTCCAGTTCCTGCTTGCGTTCGGTGGCGCCGCGTCCTCCCAGAAAGGACCGCTGTGGTGGGCCGGCAATCACCGCATGCATCACCGCTACTCGGATCAGCCACAAGACGTGCACACGCCGAAGAAGGGTTTCTGGTGGAGTCACGCAGGATGGGTTCTCGGCGACGAGGCCAATCAGCAGCCTGAAGGCACCATGAAGGAGTTTGCCAAGTACCCCGAAATCCGCTGGATCGAGAAACACGACTGGGTCGCGCCCTGGAGCTCGGCCATCCTGTGCCTGCTCATCGGCGGCTGGTCCGGGCTCGTGATCGGCTTCTTCCTCTCCACCGTCTGCCTCTGGCACTCGGTGTTCCTGATCAATTCGATGGCCCACGTGTGGGGAAGTCGTCGTTTCCAGACGACCGACACCTCCCGCAACAACTTCTGGCTCGCCCTGTTGACGATGGGCGAGGGTTGGCACAACAACCACCATCGCTACGCACACCTGGCTCGCCAAGGTCTGTACTGGTGGGAGATCGACATGAGCTACTACATCCTTCGAGGACTGGCGAAGCTGCACATCGTGTGGGATCTCAAAGAGCCGAAACCCGCTGATCGTGGGCGGTGCGCGGATCAGGAGTCCCCTGCGCGACAGCCATCATCAGTCCCGGGGCAGACCGAGTAGCCGTTCAGCAATCACATTGCGTTGGATCTCAGAAGTACCACCGGCGATCGACAGGGCACGGTTGCCCAGGAATCCGGCAAACCACTGCTTTGCGGCGTCTGAATCGGTGAGAACCTCGTCACCCAGCATCTCCAGCGCGGCTTCCTGAATCCGTTGCACGTGTTCGACTCCCACGAGTTTCGAAACGCTTGACTCGGGCGATCCCGACTTTGCCGCATTCCCGCCCGCGTCACGTTCGAGAGCACGCAGCGTTGTGCGCACTCCAAGCGCGGCAAGCGCCTGGGATTCCACGAGCAGTGCCCCGAGTTGGCTCCGCACGATGGGATCTTCCAGAAGTCCCCGGGTTTCGGCCAAGGCGAGCAGCGCAAGCACACCGGGGCCGAAGCTTGATCCGGCAGCCATCGACACCCTTTCGTTTTCGAGGGTGGTTCGGGCGCATTTCCAGCCTCCATGCAATGGGCCGACCAAGCAGTCCAGGGGCACGAACACGTCATCGAAGAAGACCTCGTTGAACATCGCAAAACCTGTCAGTTCGCGCAACGGCCTCACATCAACCCCGGGTGATGCCATGTCGATCACCAGACATGAAATTCCTTCGTGTTTGTCGGCCTCCGGGTCGGTTCGCGCAAGGCAAAGCCCGAAGTCGGATTGATCGGCCATCGTGGTCCACACCTTCTGGCCATTGAGCACGAAACCACCGTCGACAACCTCAGCCCTCGATGTGAGGCTTGCCAGATCCGATCCGGCTCCCGGCTCGCTGAACAGCTGGCACCATGTGATCTCCTGGCGAAGCGAAGCAGGAATCCAACGTTGTTGCTGATCCTCGGATCCGTGAGCTATCAGGGTTGGAAGCACCCACCCCGCTACCCCAAGATGCTTTCTCCTCACTTTGGCGCCACGCAGCTCTTCGTTGATCAGAAGCTGCTCCAGCGCGCCGGCGCCGCGTCCCCACGGCTCGGGCCAATGTGGATTCAGCCAACCCTCGTCGGCAAGGACCGGGTCTCGCTCCGAGCGGTCAATGGATGCAACCGCCGCAACCTCGCTCGCCACCCTGTCCCGCAAACCAGCGGCGTCGTCCGGCAGGTCGATACCCATCTCACGGCGGGTGCCCACCGATGCCTGAGAAACGATCCGCTCATACCAATGGGTGGATGGCCGGCTGAGGAACTTCAGGTAAGTGGCCCGACGTAGATAGATGTGCGCGTCGTGTTCCCACGTGTAGCCAATTCCGCCGAGTACCTGGATCGCATCCTTGGCGCACTCGAAAGCGGCAGTTGGAGCCAAGGCAGCTGCCGCCGAGGCCGCCAGAGAGAATTGCGGGTCATTCGCGTCGAGTCTTGCCGCATCCCACACCGCGGCGCGGGCAACCTCCAGTCGGCAGAGGGCATCGGCGCAGCGATGTTTGACGGCCTGGAACTGCCCTATGGGCCTACCGAACTGTTCGCGCTCCCTGGCCCATTCGGCGGCCGTTTCCACGCACCACCGCGCCACACCGAGAGCTTCGGCCGACCACAACAGATGCGACAGCATTTCGATCGCCCCAGTGGGCGCGCTGAAAGGGATGCCGACTTCCTCGTCGACGGAGTCCAGCATGGCGGTCCCGCGGGTGGGATCCGGACCCGAGATTCCCGTCGTCTCAAAGCCACGGCTGTCGATCAACAACCACGTCGTGGAATCACCCAGGTTGTGGTCGGCATCAGGCAACTCGGTGTCGGTATCCGGGTGAGCATCCTCCCGACGCTGACTCGCAACAATCAGCCACTGCGCCGCGACCGCACCGTCAACGACATGGCCGACACCGCCAACGGCCACGGCTCCCGACTCTCCATCAACCACTTCGCAAAGCTGCTCGGGAGCCCAGAGGGCGAGCACGGTGTTGAACAAGGCGGTTGCCGAAAATGGGCCCGGTGCAGCAGCAGCTCCCCACTCCTCCAGGACCACACACAGCTCGGCCAGCGCCGCACCTTGGCCTCCCAGCTCGGCTGGGACTGCCAACGAGGGCCAGCCGATCTCGTGCAGTTCGCGCCAGAAAGGGGGCAGCGACCCCGTGTCGGAGTGGCCGGCACTGCTGGACCCGCTGTCGGACAACTGTTCCAGCATCGTCCGCATTACCTGTATCGGACTCTTGTCCGCGAGCCAGTCGCGTGCCACCTCGGCGAGGACTGTCCGATCTGCATCGATGGCCAGAGAGGAGTGCGATGTGATTCCGGATCCTGTCATCGGTCCACCTGAGTTTCGGTTGGTTCGCCCCCACCGGGGACATCAGCTCTTGCATTTCGACTCCCGAGATCGTGACGGAACAGCGTTTCTGCGTTGCGGTACATCACCGAGGAGACTTCACGTTCGTCCAGATCCGCCATTCGGTCAGCGAACAGTTCCCGACTCCTGGGCCAGGCGGAATCAGCGTGCGGGTAATCAACTTCCAGCAGTATGTGATCCACGCCGATCCGGTCGCGGATGGGCCAGATCGACGGATCGTCGAGCGAACAGAACCAGAAGTTCCGAAGGAGGATGTCGGTCGGGCTCAGCTCGTCCGACATCCACGCCTTTCGCCCATGGCCTGAAACCTCGGTTATGTAGTCCAGGCGATCGGCCAGCATCGGGACCCAGCCGAGCCCACCCTCAGCCATCACTATCGACAACTCCGGGTATTTGGCGGGGTACCCGGACCACAGCCAGTCAGCACAAGCAGCCATCGACAGCGATGAAAAAAGGGTTGCGGTGTATTCCACCATTGGTCCGTCAAGCGGCAACTCGGGACCGGCAATGCCGGAGGATCCGACATGCAGGCACACCACCGTCCCGGTTTCCACGCAGGCTTCGATGATCGGGTCCCACCAGCCGGAATGAAGAGTGGGGTAACCCAGTCGCTGTGGCTGTTCCGGAAGGGACACCGCCACGAATCCCCGCTCGGCATTCCGTCGTATTTCAGCCGCACCCAGCTCCGGCTCCGCGAAGTAGGTCAGTCCGAGCGGCAGGAATCTTTCACGATGAGGCGTGAACCACTCCTCGAAATACCAGTCGTTCCATGCTCGAACGCAGGCTTGACCCAACTCCGGGTCGGAGCACCCGGAATAGACAGCACCGCAGAATCCGGCAATCTGGCTCGGGAAATTCAGTGACGCATCGATTCCACCGAGGTCCATGTCGAGGACCCGGGCTGCCGGATCCCAGCAACCACGCAGCATGTGATCGAATCGAAGAGGTTCCATCGGTTCTGAGTCCTTGGATCGACCGGCCACAGCGTTCAGTCCGACCTGAGGGAAGGCGTGGCCGTCGAATACCCAGATCTCGTTTCCGGCAGAGGTTTCCTTCACGTAGGGGGCGCGATCGGCCAGGTGACGGGGCATTCGCCCTTCGAACAGGTGGCGGGGCTCCACCACGTGATCATCCACGGAGATCAGTGGACTGCTCAGCACCGCTTGTTCCGCACTGATCGCAGTCATGGCGCGGTGCTCACTCTGTGGGCCTCGTACCGGGCCGATCGAGACTCAACCCATGTGAATTCACTTGGAATCCGCATGAGCATCGAACGGCTCGCCCGACAGTGACACGAACGTCTCATACCGGTCTTGCGCAGCGTCGAAATACTCCGACCGGGGCTCAATGGGAGTGCCCATCGCCTCCCACGCTCCCGCAGAAGGCACCACATCCTGCTCTGACACCATCTGGCGCGCCAGGAAGGCTCCACCCAATGCCGCCCCCTTTGGCTCTGCAACGGGATGCACCTCGACTCCGGTTGTGTCGGCAATCGCCTGGAGCCAGTCCGGATCCATGGCGCCACCGCCGCTGATCACCAGGCGTTTTGCATCTGTGGTGGCGTTCGGCCCCAACATGTTGGCCAACCCGAGAATTCTCCGGATCACGAAACCGCTGGATTCCTGTACCGACCTCCACATCGCCGCCGGGGTGGTGGCGGAGGTGAGGCCATGGAATTCCGCCCGTCTGCCGGGATCGTGCAGTGGTACGCGCTCGCCCCGTAGATACGGAAGGAACACCGGCACCTCGCTGAGGTCATCGACATTTCCTTCCCGGGCAGCGAGGACACTGCGGGCGAAGTCCATGGCGATGCCACCGGCGTTGGACGGACCCCCTATGAGTGTCTTGCCCTCAGCGGAATGAGGCACGGTCCACAATCCGGGCACCTCTCGCCATTCGCCCACAACTCCCCACACGATCAGGGTCGCCCCGATCACCACCAGGACATCACCTTCGCGGTTGGACCCGGCCACGAGCTGTTCACAAAACGCATCGATCGAACCACCCGTGACAGGGATCCCCTCCAGGTGAGCACCAAGCCCCGAGATGGTTCCAGCTGAATCCTGACCGGAAACCAGGCGTGGCAACTGACCGGGATCCACGTTGATCTCGGCCACAACCCCCGGATCCCATCCGGTGTAGTCGAAAACCGGAACACAGGTCATTGCCGTGACCGTGTCCATGACGCCATCTCCGGTCAGAGCCGCATTGGCCACCGCTTGGGCGGGCCAGTACGCGGCGGCGTGCGGATATCGCTGCGCCATCCAGGTGAGCATCCGCAGGAACTCGCCATCGTCGGAAGGTGCGAGGCCCCGTTGTGGTGGTGCCCCAACTCTCGGGTCGCCGTACATGATGCCCGCAGAGATCGGCACACCGGCAGCGTCAACTGCACACATTGACGGAACCATCGCCGAAACACTGACTCCCGCAATCCGGTAACCCTCCTTGGCAACGAGGTCGGAAATCTCGCTCAGCGCGGAGCGCACACAGTCTCGCCAGGCATGGGCGGCGTTGTGCTGAAGGGCTCCGGGCACCGATGTGTCAATGGGGTAGGGGACGCGGGTGCTGGCAACTGTCGAGCCGGCTTCGTCGGCGGCCAGAACCTTCACCGAGGTGGTGCCGATGTCGATTCCGACAGTCACTGCGCCTGATCCCTCTGTGCCTGATCCCACTGTGCCTGATCCCACAGTGCCGGTTCCGCTGGACGCGTTCTCCACCGAGTCATCGTTTGATCGGGAGGCGTGCTCGGAAGACGTCATTTCTTGGCCGATCCGTTCACTGGTGTCTGTTCGCTGGTCATTTTCATCCCATACCTGACGCACGTGTCAGATTCGGAGTCTATCCTCGCTCACAACTTCGACGAAGGG
>JAHRAZ010000015.1 GCA_020027475.1 Microthrixaceae bacterium | reverse complement strand
CCCACACCATCACGGCATCACCCACACCAACAACTGGACCATGAAAACCAACGCCGACCAAACATTCACCTGGACCACCCCCACCAGCCACAACATCGCCAGCCAACGCCACGGCAAACCCACCCCGCCAACCACCGAACCCGGTCCTGAACCCGGACACCCGGACAACCCCAGCGAGAACCGACCCCCGGACACTCCCCCCAGCAACACCCGGCGCGATGATCCGCCCCAACAACCAGGCCGCCACAACGCTGCCTGAAACAACCAGACCTGACCAGCGGAAGCACCGACCCCTACACGGTTCGGTGCACCCGCGCGCCCCGACGAAAGTCAGTCCCCGCCGCAGTCAGCCTCACCACCGTTC
The DNA here is from genome assembly GCA_020027475.1 of Microthrixaceae bacterium. Classification (GTDB taxonomy): domain Bacteria; phylum Actinomycetota; class Acidimicrobiia; order Acidimicrobiales; family Microtrichaceae; genus JAHRAZ01. The sequence goes on along the minus strand of JAHRAZ010000015.1, from coordinate 20,265 downwards.
ATCTGACAGTCCCCCATTCGACAGTCCCCCATCTGACAGTCCCCTCACCGAATCGGGCAGCAGTGTTCTCCACATCGGATTTCAACTGCCGGATCAATCAGCCTTGAGGTAATCTTCAAGCTTCTGTCGGCGCTGCGGGTGACGAAGCTTGGCAAGGGTCTTGGATTCGATTTGGCGGATTCGCTCTCTCGTGACGCCGAAACGTTGACCGACTTCCTCCAGGGTTTTTGGCCTACCTCCATCGAGGCCAAACCGCATGCGCACCACTTCTTTTTCGCGATCCGACATCTCGTCGAGTGCATCGCTGAGCTGTTCAGACAAGGAGTTGGCTGTGGCCACGTCCGCCGGCATCGCAACCTGCTGATCCTCGATGAAATCCCTCAGGAAGCTGTCATCTTCTTCGCCCACCGGGGAATCCAGAGAAAGTGGATCCAGTGAGATGCGAAGGATCTCGCGAATCTTGGCCACGGTTAGATCGGCTTTGTCAGCCAGTTCCTCAACTGTCGGATCACGCTCGAGTTCCTGGGAGAGTTGACGCTGGATCCGATGAACCCTGTTCATCGACTCCACCATGTGAACCGGGATCCGAATCGTCCGGGCCTGATCGGCAATCGCACGTGTGATCGCCTGGCGAATCCACCAGGTGGCATAGGTGGAGAACTTGAATCCCTTCGTGTAGTCAAACTTCTCCACTGCTCTCATCAGACCCAGGTTCCCCTCCTGAATCAGATCGAGCATCGGCATTCCACGGCCCATGTATCGCTTGGCGATCGACACAACCAAACGGAGATTGGCTTGGGTCAACTCGCTGTGTGCTCGCTCGCCATCACGCATGGTCCGGCGGAGGGATGCCTTCTCGCGTGGACTCACATTCTCGATCTCACCCGATGCGTTGAGGTCCGCCAACCCCTCTTCTGCGTGTACGCCAGCCTCGATGCGTTTCGCCAGTGAAACCTCTTCCGTCCCTCTCAGCAGCGGTACCCGACCAATCTCACGCAAATACATCTTCACCGGGTCGGCAGTGGATCCAATACCTTCCGCAGCAGATCCGCCGCGCAGTCTCTGCGTTCGGGAACCACGAAGGCGCTCCTGTCGAACTGCCTCGTCATCGATCCCATCGATCGTCGAAGCGGGCGGCTCCTCGGGCACCTCCTCCTCTCCTGAAACCCCACTTCGAACCTCCACGCTGGCCGAAGCCTCGTCTGGCTCTGCCGCCCCCGACAAGTTGTTGTCGGTGACCTCGGCGCCGAGATCCGCTTCCGGTTCCACGTCCACGCGGACCGTGACTTGCCTACTCGCCCAGAACACTCGGGTGTCGTCGACGACCTCTTGTGTCATCTCCATTCGCAAGGCGCTGAGCGCATCGTCGAGTGACACCTGACCACCGTTGGAATCGGCCAGTGACTGAAGCTCCGATACATCCGCATCAGATACGCGATCCCAGACTGTCACCATGCGTACTCCCGTACTCCCGTACTCCGCTCCCCAGCTCGAGCTTCGAGGTCAAGGTTCGCGGCGAATCTTCAGCCAATCTAGCAACTCACCCAGCGGTTCCATCCCGGAATTTGCATGCCTGAGATCGTCGAGCGTGCGTTTGAGGTAACCAATCGACTCTGCGTACTCGAGCGGGTTCGGCGATTGGCGTGCGTCGTGCTCCAGTTCCACCAGTTCAGAACGAGCAACCTCGGTTGCGAGTCTCCCCAGGGCGTCGAGGGCGTCGACCTCCATCTGTTCAACAGAGATTCTCCTCAATTCCTCCGCCACCGCCGGATCGGCGGAGTCCAACGCCTCAGAGAGGCTGTCCGAGTCTTCGAGAGCTTCAAATGCCGCTCGGGCCGTCGGATGGCTGAAAAGACTCAGATCCAGGTCGTGGATGCTCTCCGGCTCCGAAATGAGCAACCTCAAGGCCTCGCGTTCTGCTCCCTCGGGAAGTTCGGGTAATCCTGCGGATCGGTAGTCCTCATCGGACGGTTCGTGCCGATACTCCTCTTCGGAACGCTGCGGGGCCACCTCCGCCCGAGCGGTCCGGCGCGCTCGGGTCAGACCGGTTCGAAGCTGATCAACATCGATGCGACTTCGCTGCGAAACATCCATGAGGTATTGGTCCACGACAAGGGGATCTGGGTGTTCCGAAATCACAGCAAGAGCCTCATTGGCCGCCTTTGCGCGACCCTCAGCGGTGTCCAGGTCAGCGGCCAGGAACACGCGCTCCACCCGGAATTCGAGAAAGGGTCGAGCGTCTTGGAGTGCAGACCGCAGTGCCGCCGGATCCTCAGAGGCCAACTCGTCCGGGTCGGTTCCCGCAGGCAGATCCACGACCCAGAAACCAACCTCGTGTTTCTGTTCCCATTCGTATACGCGCTCCGCTGCAGCCTGGCCGGCCTCATCTGCGTCATAAGCCAACACCAGCCGGCGCGTGAACCGGGCAAGCATCCGCACATGATCTTCAGTGAGGGCAGTTCCGCATGTGGCGATGGCGCGGTCCACCCCGGCTCGATTGAATCCGATCACATCGGTGTAGCCCTCACAAATGACGACCTCACCCGACTGAACGGCGTCTGCCTTGGCCCAGTTCAGCGCGTAGAGCGCCTGTGACTTGTGATACAGCTTGTTGTCCCGCGAGTTCTGGTACTTGGGTCCTTCGGCTTCGGGCAGCTTGCGTCCACCAAATCCGATCGGGCGACCTCGCTCATCGAAGATCGGGAACAAGATGCGGGCGCGGAAGAAATCCTGAAGCCGATTTCGCCTGTTGAGCATTCCCAGACCTGTGCCCTCGAGGTCATCCTTGGAGAACTGGAGAGCTCGGGTCAGTTCCTCCCATGCGTCCGGCGCCCAGCCGATCTTGTAACGAGCCACGGCGTCAGCATCGAATCCACGGCTACGTAGGTAGGCCCGAGCGGCCCGGGCATCGGGACCGGTCCGCAGTCGTTCGTGGTACCACTGAACCGCACGCTCCATCTGGTCGTGGAGGTGTTCCTTCTTCTTGCGTTCCTCTCCTCCGCCCTTGTCGGTGTAGCGGAGTTGCACTCCGCAGCGGGCTGCCAGTGTCTCAACGGATCCGACAAAGTCGAGATGTTCCATTTCGCGCAAGAAGGTGATGGCGTCGCCCGAGACCTTGCAACCAAAGCAGTAATACAGACCATCGGTCTGGTTCACCGAGAAACTTGGCGTCTTCTCGGAGTGGAACGGACAAAGCCCGCTCCAGCGTCGACCGACTTTCTTGAGCTGGGTGTACTGCGAAATGAGCGCGACCAGATCCGTCTGCTGACGAACCCGGGCTATGTCCTCATCGACGATGCCCACGCAGCACTCCCCTCTCCACGGCTCAGGTAAATCGCTGCGTCAGGTAGCCCCTGACCTGGCTGATGTCGATCCGTTCCTGTTCCATCGAATCGCGATCACGAATGGTGACTGCGTGATCTTCCAGGGAATCGAAGTCGTAGGTGACACAGTAAGGCGTTCCCAGTTCGTCCTGTCGGCGATAACGGCGGCCGATCGACTGGGTCGCGTCGTAGTCACACATGAAACTGCCTCGAAGGTCGGCTGCCAGTTCAGAGGCCGGGCCAGCCAGTTCCGCCTTCTTGGACAGTGGCAACACGGCAACCTTGTAGGGCGCGATCCGGTGATTGAACCGGAGGACCACCCGTGTTTCTCCGCGAACTTCTTCTTCGTGGTACGCGGCCATCAGAAAGGCCATTGCGGTGCGGGTCGCACCCGCCGCAGGCTCGATCACATACGGCCGCCAGCGCACATTCTCCGCCTGATCGAACCATTCCAGCTTCTCGCCGGAAGCCTCCGCATGCTGGGTGAGGTCATAGTCGCCCCGATTGGCGACCCCTTCGAGTTCGTCCCAACCCCATGGGAACAGGTACTCCACATCGGAGGTAGCCGATGAGTAGTGCGACAACTCATCACTGTCGTGCGCCCGAAGGCGAAGCTGGTCAGCCGGAATGCCATGATCCAGGTACCACTGGTAACGCTCATTGCACCAGTATTCATAGGACTCCTGGGCCTCGTCCGGATGAACGAAGTACTCCAACTCCATCTGCTCGAACTCACGAGTGCGAAACACGAATTGCCCGGGTGTTATCTCGTTTCGAAACGACTTGCCGATCTGGGCGATTCCAAACGGTGGACGAACCCGGGTGGTGTCGATCACGTTCTTGAAGTTGATGAACATTCCCTGGGCCGTTTCCGGACGCAGGTAGGCCACCGCGCCCTCGTCCTCGACAGGGCCGGCCTGAGTCTTGAACATCAGGTTGAAGTGGCGTGCCTCGGTGAAGGAACCCTCGGCTCCACAAACCGGGCAAACGTCGGGATCATCCAACTTGTCTTCACGCAGGCGGGAGTTGCAGCTGGTGCAGTCCACGAGCGGGTCCGTGAAGTTCGCGAGGTGACCGGAGGCTTCCCACACCGCCGGCGGAGACAGGATCGAGGCGTCGAGGCCCACCACATCGCTGCGCAACTGCACCATCGAGCGCCACCACGCGTCTTTCACGTTGCGGAGCAGGAGAACCCCTAGGGGCCCGTAGTCGTATGTGGAGCGGAATCCGCCATAAATCTCCGCTGAGGGATAGACGAAGCCGCGCCTTTTGGTGAGGTTGACGATCTTGTCGAACAATTCGGGCGAAGCAACGGCAGGCATGGCCGACAAATGTACCGGCTGGGGTGCCGTGAGGGCTACCGTCATGCACAGACACCAACAAGGAGCGCAATGAGCGACCCAGGCAATTCCAACCCGGAGAACAATCCCCCACCACCCAGCACACCACCACCTCCCGGCGGAACTCCCCCACCACCGAGCACACCACCACCTCCCGGCGGAACTTCCCCACCACCGAGCGCACCACCACCTCCGGCTTACAGCGCCGGTGCGCCGGTGCCCGTTCCGGGTGGAGCGGTTCTGGCCGAGGCCTGGAAGCGGATCGTCGCAACGCTGCTGGACGGAATCCTGCTGTACATCGTGGTGGGCATACCCCTGTCACTCATCGCTTCGGCACTCTTCGACGGCAGCAGCTCAGCAGCCAGCCTCACCACACTGAACGTCGCGAGCATCATCGGCGGCGTGATCACCGCACTGATCTATTTCGCCTACTTCGCCTTGATGATCGCCAACACCGGCACCACAGTCGGCGGAATGGTCATGAAGTTGAAGGTGAAAGACCAAAATGGCGGCGATGTGACCATGGAGCAGGCGATGAAGCGTTCCTCCTGGCTCCTGCTGGGTATCTTCCCGATCCTGGGTGGATGCGCCTCATTCATCCTGGTGATCTGGGGCCTGGTGTCGCTGTTCACCGATCCGCTCCGGCAGGTCCCGTGGGACAAGTTCGGTGAAACGATCGTGATCGACGCCTCCTGAGGCCGCCACCTGATCAGTTTCCTCAGCTGTTGTGAATCACTCGCAACGCTTTGAGTCTTCGTTCGATGTGGAGTTCCAGCATCTCTGATGCCAGGGACTCCACATCATGCGTTTTGGAGGAGTCCGGCAGGTCGAGCACCGCGTTGAGTCCTCCACCGAGGGTCGCCCTTGTCACCGACAACGACTCCGGGGAGACATTCCGTCCGCCGCCACACGGTCCGCAGCGAACGCCGCCCACTTCGGGGGCCCAGTAGAGACGCTCCACAACCTGGCCACAGCCCACACACCGATCCAGTTCCGGTGACACACCTTCGTGAGCCAGCAACCTCAAATAGAACGCTGCCACCACGAGCGGCGGATCACGGTCCTCGATCACGCGGAGGCCGCCCACCAGCATGTCATGCAAGCGGGGATCCGGCTTGCCGACCTGAGACAGTTGGTCAACAGCCTCCAGAAGCGCCGCACTGTGACCGAGTCGGGTGAGATCCGAACGCGACTTCACATGCGGTTCAACCGTCTCGGCCTGGGTCACCAACTCCAGGTCTCCCCTGCTCTCGCGCAGTTGGAGTTCCACATGTGACCCGGGCTCCAGTCGAGAGCCAAACTTCGAACCGGTGCGTCGGACTCCCTTGGCCACGGCGCGAACCTTGCCCTTTTCCCGAGTCAGGAGGACCACGATCCGATCTGCCTCGGCGAGTTTGTATGTTCGCAACACCACGGCGACCTCGCGGTAGAGGCTCATGAGTCACTCAGTGTCGAGTCCACCGAAACGGCGTTCCCTGTTCTGATACTCGCGGACCGCGTCGTAGAGATCCTCACGACGGAAGTCCGGCCAGAGCACCTCGGTGAACACGAGTTCCGAGTAGGCAATCTGCCAGAGGAGGTAGTTGGAGATCCGATACTCACCCGAGGTCCTGATCATGAGTTCAGGATCAGGCATTTTGGGGTCATACAGGTGTTTGCGGATCGCCTTCTCCGAAACCTTGTCGGGCTTGATTCCCTCGGCAACCATCGCCGACACGGCATCCACGAGCTCCGCGCGGCCGCCATAGTTGAACGCCATCGAAAGGGTCATCCTCTTGTTGTTGGCGGTCAGCTCCTCGGTGTCGGCGATGTGTTTCAACACACGCCTCGGCACACGCCAGTTCCGGCGGCCGATGAACTGCACCTTCACGCCGGCTTCGTTGAGTTCGTCGCGACGGGTCAGAAGGAGGCGCTCGTTGAATCCCATTAGGAATCGAACTTCCTCAACAGGTCGTTTCCAGTTCTCGGTTGAGAATGCATAGACCGTGATCCAGCGAATCCCGGCGTCCAATGCACCCCAGATCGTGTCCATCAGCGCCTCTTCCCCGGCCGCATGGCCATCGGTACGAGGAAGGCCGCGACGCTCCGCCCAACGGCCGTTGCCGTCCATGACCAACGCCACATGTCTGGGAATTCGCCGGGGATCCAGGTTCGCCAAGTCCACTGCTGAACGGTACCCGACAGAATCAGTACCCGAGCCGATCCAGGGAGTCGGCCCGGGACTGCCAATTCTTGTCCACGCTCACGTGCAACTCTATGTAGGCACCTTCGGGGAGTTGTTTGCGAACACGGGTCCCCACTTCCTTGAGCACTGCACCCTTCTTGCCGATCACGATCGGCTTCTGGGATTCCCTTTCCACAAGAATCTCCACACGGATCCTCGGCCACTCCCACTCGGTGACCTTCGTTGCGATGGAATGCGGCAACTCCTCGCGGGCAGTTCTAAGAAGTTCCTCGCGTACCAACTCGGCCACTCGAGCCTTCTCCGGAACATCGCTGAGTTCACCCTCGGGATACCAGCGCGGGCCCTCAGGCATTCGAGAGACCAGAAACTCCACCAGATCGTCGACACCTTCGCCCGTGCGAGCCGAGATCGGGAAGAACTCGGCAAAGTCCTGATCCGCAACCTGAGCCAACTGTTCGGCGATCCGAGCAGGTTTCGCACGGTCGCACTTGTTGAGCACCAGCACTGCTGTGCCTCCAAGGTTCTCCGCCACGAGTCGATCTCCGGGTCCGAATCCGCCGGCGGCATCCACCAGAAGACACACCACGTCCACACCCGACACCGAGTCCAGGGCTCGCTCGTTGAGTCGCTCACCCATCAGGGTCCGCGGCTTGTGGATTCCCGGGGTGTCCACGAACACGACTTGGGCATCGCCACGGTGGAGCACTCCCCTGATCTGTGTCCGGGTGGTCTGGGGTTTGTCCGAAACGATTGACACCTTCTGGCCCAGGATCTGATTCAACAGCGTTGACTTGCCGACGTTCGGACGACCGACCAGAGCGACGAATCCCGAACGAAATCCCTCTGGGGTTTCCACCGTGCCTCCGCCCAGCCCTGCTTCGCTGAGCATCTGTTCCAGCCGGCTGGCCGCCGCTTCCTGATCTTCACCGTGGCCTTCGTCAACCATCTTCACCCTCGCTATCGCTATCGCTGTCGAACATCGACGCTGCGCCCTTGATCCGAACGCTTCGGATCCGCCTGCCGTCCACCCTTTCCACCACCAGCTCCAGTGATCCAACCTCAACGGAGTCACCGATCACCGGAATCCGTCCAAGACTGGAAAACACGAGGCCGCCGAGTGAATCCCAGTCTCCTTCGGGCAGGTCCGTGCCCAGCGCCTCGTTGAGGTCACCCACGTTGAACGTGGCCATGACTCGCAGATCACCATTCGCCAGAGATTGCAACGGATCAGCGTCGGTGTCGAACTCGTCGTGAATCTCCCCCACCAACTCCTCCAGCAGGTCCTCCATCGTGACCAGCCCGGAAGTGCCTCCGTACTCATCCACCACGATCGCTATGTGCACCGACTTGGCACGCATCTCGGCGAGCAACTCCGATACGCGCTTCGTCTCGGGGACGAACTCGGCCGGATGAATTGCAGCCTCAACACCCTCGGCACCGTTGCCTTCGCGCTCATGACGGACGGCGTCTTTCACGTTGACCACGCCGACCACGTCATCTGCGTCCTCGCCGTAGACCGGAATCCGGGTGCGGCCATTGTCGATTGCCAGCTCCACCGCTTCGGTGATGGTGGCCGTATGAGCCAACATGACCATGTCGAGCCTCGGGACCATTACCTCGCGGGCGATCGTGTCGCCAAAGTCGATGATCGACTTGATGAGTTGGTGTTCGCTCGGCTCGATCACCCTCGCCTTGGCAGCCTCTTCGGCCAACGCGATGATCTCTTCCTCGGTCACGAACGGTCCTCGCTTGAGACCCTTTCCCGGCAACACGACGTTGGCGATTCCGATCAGCGCCCTCGCCGGGATGCGCAGGACCCATCCAGTCCATTCCACGAGGGGAGCCGTGAGCAGCGCCGCCCGGTTCGGATTCTGCAGTGCCCAGGTTTTTGGCGCCGCTTCGGCAAACGTGAACAACACCGCCACGTTGAGAACCACACCAACGACCACACCCAGCGCTCCGAAGAACCTGGCAGCCAGAAGACCTACCAGAGCGGCCTGGAACACCTGCACGATGTTGACTGCCAGATAGACGGCGTTGAGGTCCCGTTCCAGATTGCTGGTGACCCGCCAAACCGCATCAGCCCCCCGGCGTTCCTGCTCCACCAGTGCCATCGCGCGGGCCTTGGTCATGCGGGTGATAGCGGTCTCGGCCACTGCCAGACCAGCGGCCACAAGCACCAGAATGAATGTCAATACCGACAGCCACACTTCCGAGCTGCTCACCCGCCACTCCATGGATCGAGTGGCGGCAGCACGGAGAATTGATCCATCAACTCCCGCTCCCTGGCCCACATCCGCCGGCGTTGATCGGTGTCCGCGTGATCCCATCCACAGAGGTGGAGAGCACCGTGCACCACGAGGAGGCGTAGTTCGGCATCCAGCGTTCCGGCGTGGTCACCGCCTTGTTGCTCCGCCCGCTCCGGGCACAGAACGACATCTCCCACGATCCAGTCAGCTCCGCCGCCGACGCCGTCGATCGGAAACGACAACACGTCTGTGGGCCCGGATTGGCCCATGTGTTCCTGATTGAGTTCAGCCATCTCAGCCGTGTCCATCAACACCAGTCCGGCTTCGGCTTCGTCGCCGATCCCCTCGGCAGACAGAACTGCGCCAAGCAAATTCGCGAGTTCGTTTTTGACTTGCTCCGGAAGATCCACCACAGCGTCCTGGCGACGATCATCGACCCTGACCATCACTGAGGTTTGCTCACGTCCGCCTGTGCGTAGGCATCAACAATCCGTTGCACGATTCGATGCCGCACCACGTCGCGGGCGCCCAGATGCACGAACTCGACACCTTCGATCCCGGTCAGAATCTTCTCGAGGCCGCCAAGACCTGACCTGCCGCCGGGAACATCGGCCTGGGTGACATCGCCCGTGACAACGGCCTTGGAACCGAATCCGATCCGAGTGAGGAACATCTTCATCTGTTCCGGCGTGGTGTTCTGGGCCTCGTCCAGGATTATGAAGCTGCCGTTCAATGTGCGGCCGCGCATGAAGGCCAGCGGAGCGACCTCAACCGATCCCCGCTCCATGTGGCGGTGGGCCGCTTCTGGCCCCACCATGTCGTGCATGGCGTCATAGAGCGGCCGAAGGTACGGATCCACTTTCTCCATCAGATCCCCGGGCAGGAATCCCAGCCGCTCGCCGGCCTCCACCGCCGGTCGGGTCAGGACGATTCGCTCCACCTCGTTGCGCTGCAGTGCCTGCACTGCCATCGCCACGGCCAGCCATGACTTCCCGGTACCGGCCGGGCCGATTCCGAAGGTCACCGTGTTGGCTGCCATGGCATCGATGTACCGCTGCTGACCCGCCGTGCGGGGGCGTACCTGTGCGCCGCTGACTGTGCGAAGGACCTCGGTGCTGAATATCTCCGAGGGTTTCTCGTTGGCGCGGATCATGTCGATGGTCCGTTCAACAGTTCCCGCTGAAAGTCTGTGGCCCCTGCCGATCAGCGTGATCAATTCGCCGAACAAGTCCAACAGGTCCCCAGCGGCTGGCCCACTGACCGAGATCTCGCTACCCCTCACCACGATCGAGGTGTCGCCGAATGCGTCTTCGATAAGCCTGAGATACTCGTCGCGCGCGCCAAGCAGATCCGTCATCAACTGATTGTCAGGCACGGAGACCTGAAGCCATTCCTGGGTGTTCACACGTGATCAGCGACAGCGCTGTGAGGAATTTCGAACATCGTTGGGCACAGTGTACTGGTGAATCACCGTCATCTCAGCGCCGCGGGCCCGCATGACCCGGACTCGGAACTCGCACGTTTGCGAGCCGAGTCGGCCATTGCAGCGCGCAGGTCAGAGCAGCGGATCAGGGACCGCCTGATCGATCAGTCCGACCTGGCAGGCATGGTGTTGGGAGCAATCGGTCAACGAGTGCGCCTGAGCGTCGGCCCGGCTGGAGAGCTGCGCCAGATCGTGCGGGCGGTCGACACCGAAGTGATCGAGCTGTCCACTGATGGAGCCGTGACCTGGGTGAACGCAGCGTGCATCTCGTGGGTCGAACTCGAATCAGAGGTGCCGGGTGCCGGATCGGCGAAGTCGGGATCCTGGCTTGGATTGCTCGGAGATCTCTGTGGATCGCTGAACACGGTCGTTTTCACTGACGGAACGCGGTTCTTCGGAGAACTGGTTGGTGTCGGCGGCGCGGTACAGCTGCTGGATGACCGTGGAGTCCGCCGTTATTGCGACGCCTGGAACATCGCCTGGTTGTCGAGGAGGACCTAGACGTCGCTCAGATCGTGCTGCGGTGCCGGAGTTGTGATGTCGAGGGTGCCGGGCTGGATCCGACAGCGCTCGATGAACTCTTCGACCTCCGCCTCCTTCAGTCGGATCACCCGACCGAACCGGTAGGCCGGCAGTTGCCCATCGTCGATGAAGCGATACAGGGTCCTCGGGGTGACCCCGAGACGCCGCGCCGTTTCCGCCGTGTTCAACCATTCAATGTCCGCCGTGCTCACCTCATCGACTGTAGTACCTCCATGTGCCTGAGTCAGCGATATCAACTGAAAGTACACTCCAATGCTTTTCAGCCCATTTGACATCGTTTCACTAATAGTGAATATTGAACACGGTTTAGCTTTTGGGAGAGGGCAGAGCTGTTGTCAACCAAACAGGAAAACTCCAGTCGCATCACAAGCCGCGTACCGTGGCGAGCCGTGCTCGGCGCCGCACTGATCACCTGCGCTGCCGCCGGTGTGCTGGTGGCGCACCGAAGTGCCCAGCAACCACCGTCGAGCAGATACCTGGTGGCAACACGCGATGTTGCCGCCGGTGAGGTCGTCACCAGGGACCACCTGGGGTCGGTGGCAGTGGATCTGCCAACGGCGCTGTCTGCAACACCGGAGTCGGATGCAAGCGAGATCGTGGGGCGGGTGGCAGCCGCGAACATCGGCAAATCCTCGCTTGTGAGCACTGGACAGCTTCTCGAAGATGGCCGACTTCTCGATCCCGGCGACGTCGAAGTGACAATCACCCTCGATCCCCTGCGGACTCCGCTGGATGCAATCGCTGAGGGTGAGACCGTCCACCTTCTCTCCACGGACCCCAACGGCAAGGGCAGTCGTGTTCTGTCGGAGAATGTTCGCCTGGTGTCAGTGTCGGATGAGGATGACTCGGCCGGCATCGGGTCCGCACTCGGTGTGTCGGTTCGACTTGGGCTTCCCGATGTTGAGACTGCCACGTCAGTCGTGGATGCGGCGGTGCGGGAGGAAATCACACTCGTGGTACCAAGTCCCTTGTCCGCGGATTCGGGGTCTCCAGCCGGCGGGAACCAACGAAATGAGTGATCGGTACACCCTTCTGGGACTCGCACACCCGAGAACTCCGTGGCCATCGATGCTTTCGAGCCTGGCCACCAACGGTGGTGCACCCATCGAATATGTGGCGTGCCTCACCGCTGATGAGGTGAGGGCAGTGCTGATGGCGGGCCGTGTGGTGTCGGCAGTCCTGCTGGATGCTTCCTCCACACACCTCGACAGAGACCTCGTTTCTGCCATTCGATCGAGTGGAGTCTCCCCCATCGGCGTCGAGTCCAACCGCTCGCCACGAGACTGGGACTCGCTCAACTGCGATGCGGTCTTGAACGAGGAGTTCGATCGCGATGATCTGCTCAGTGCTGTCAGGCGACATGCCAGACCGGTTGACGACATCCCATCCGTGAAGCGAGCCATTCTGGATCGCGCCGACCGCAGTGCTCGTGGAGACCTCATCGCCGTCATGGGAACCGGTGGATCAGGCTCCACCACAATCGCGATGGCACTGGCTCAGGGTTTGGGCGCCACCGATTCCTCGGTGGCACTACTCGACGGAGTTCGAAGGGCCGACATGGCCATGTACCACCATGTCGGCGAAATACTGCCGGGGCTGCCCGAACTGGTTGACGCCTTCCGCACCGGCACCTGCGATCCCGACGACATCAGAGCCCTCACTTTCACTATCGAGGCTCGGGGATACGACCTGATGCTCGGTCTCAGGCGGCCGCGTGACTGGGCCACCCTCCGACCGCCATCCACCGTCGCCGCAATCGAGGGCCTGACGCGCTCCTATTCGAAGCTGGTGGCGGAAGTGGATCCCGACACGGACTCCGAACAGACCACGGGTTCGGCGGACATCAACGATCGTCATCTACTGACCCTGCACCTGGCAAGGAATGCGGACGTGTTCTTCGTGGTCACCACACCCACGATGAAGGGTCTCAATGACCTGGCGAATCTGGCGATGGAGCTTCAGCAGATGGGAGTGGACTCAGCGCGTGTGATCGCCGTGTTCAATCGGAGCAAGAGATCGCCGGTGAACCGCAGTCGGTTGAATGCCACCTGGGCGCGACTGGCCGCACTCGAGAACCTCGCGCCCGCCCCCACGGCCATGCACGTGCCCGATGGGAGAGCGGTCGAGTCAATCCATCGCGACGCCTCCCCGCTCCCCGACTCCCTGTGTGCGCCGCTCGCCCGCGCGGCCATTCATGTTCTCGAAACCCACGGTGAGCGGCAAACGGCCTCGGTCGAGCCGGCGTTGGTGGCGACATCGGAACTCGGCACGCGTCTCGATCCGTCGGCGGCATGACCATGGACCGCACCAGCAACGAGATGTCACCGCTTCAGGAGATTGAACTCGCGGTCCAGCGGCGTGCAACCCAACTCGCCCTGGATGTGGACACCCTCGACGGCGAGGAGCAGATTCGGTCCTTGATCGAAGATGCCGTCAACAGCTGGCAAGAGGAATACAGCAGAGGTCTTCGGGATCACTCACTTCCCGATCCCGAAGCAGTGGCTGAGCGAGCTTTCCGCAACATTGCGAGATCCGGACCGCTGACCCCGCTGCTCACGGATCCCGACGTGTGGGAAATCATGGTGAACTCGCCCACCGAAATCTTCGCGAAACGCCACTCGCGTCCCAGTGGGTTCCACGCGGAGGTTTTCCACGATGACGACCATGTGGCGCGCACGCTCACGAAACTCCTCGACGAGTCGTCCACTTCGCATCGCAAACTTGATCCCACCGAAGGACTGCAAGACGCTCAGCTCGACAATGGCGCCCGCCTCCACATCGTTCACGGCGACTTGAGTCGGGGCGGCCACCTGATGGTGAACATCCGAAAGTTCACCGGAGTCACGATCACCGACCTTTCCGAACTGGTGGATCTGGGTTCGATCAGTCAACCCGCGGCGGATTTCCTTTCTGCGGCAGTCAACACCCGTCACTCGATCGTGTTCGCCGGCGCGCCCGGAGCAGGCAAGACCACCCTCTTGAACTGCTGTGCTTCGGAACTGGATCCGGCCCTGAGAGTGGTGGTTGCAGAGGAAGTCTTCGAGGCTGACATTCCCGTGGCGAACGTCGCACAGATGCAAACCAGACCACCCCGAGCCGACAGACCCGAGATCGACCTGCGCCGTCTCGTTTCAGGATTTCTGCGGATGGCCCCCGACGTGGCGATCGTGGGCGAAGTTCGCGATCGCGAGGCCCTGCCGCTTCTGTTGACTCTCTCGAGCGGCGTCACCGGATACACGACGATTCATGCAGGTTCAGCACGCCAGGCGCTGACCAGGCTCAGATTTGTTGCCCAGCTCTCGCAAACCTCAGCCAACCTGCCGGTGGCAGCCCTGAACTCACTGGTGAGTGAGGCCATAGACCTCGTTGTTCACACCGAACGCGGTCCCAACGGTCCCCAGATTTCGGAGATCGTCGCCGTTGAGGACCTCACCGCCGGGCCCGAGTCGGTGCAGTTCACGATCACAGAGGTATTCAACCGCAAGAATGAGGCCGGCGAGCTTCGCTGGAGCGGGGACATTCCCATCAGAAGTTCCACCCGGATGGAACGTGGTGGAGTGGACATCCGCTCACTACTCGGAAGCTTCGACCGTGTTTGAACACACTCACGGTCTCCTGCTGGCCGGGTGTGCTGCATTGGGTGTTCATCTGCTGCTGCAGCACTTGGTGTTCAGGGGAGCTCACGGCGAATCCCCTCCGCCCGGTCCGGCCCGATTCTCCACCAGAAGCCTGATAGCGAAACTGACCGACTGGATGAGCCGAACCGGCATCGAAGGTGTCAGCCCGACCCAGTACTTGTTTGCCTCCGCCGGTGTGGGGGTCTTCGGTGCAGCGGTCACGGCCGCGATTGTCGGGATCGGGTTGCCCGCGCTACTCGTCGGGCTCATCGCTGCCTGCACACCCAGCGCGTTCTGGCGAGCCCGACACCGCGCCGCCCGCAGCGCTGCCCGTGAATGCTGGCCCAGGCTGATAGAGGAACTGAGAGTCCTCGTGGGATCCGCGGGTAGACCAATCCCACAGGCACTGATCGAGGTCGGATTGAGGGGCCCGGAGGAGTTGCGACCGGCTTTCACCGCGGCTCAACGTGAATGGGCCCTCAGCACAGACTTCGAACTGATGATCTCGGTGTTGAAGACCCGTCTGGACGATCCCTGCGCGGATGCCACCTGCGAGACCCTTCTCACCGCGTATGAAGTGGGCGGGCCGATCGACTCACGCCTCGCCGAACTGGCAGAGGATCGGCGCGTGGACCTGCGTGATCGCAAGGAAGCTGACGCCAGACAGGCAGGTGCCCGACTCGCCCGCTGGTTTGTGGTGATAGTTCCCCTCGGAATGGCGTTCGCCGGCTGGAACATGGGCGAAGGTGCGGGCGCATTCCGATCCGGCACCGGGCAACTGGCCGCAGGTGCCGCTGTGCTGTTGATTGCCGTGTGCTGGTGGTGGGCAGGTCGGATCATGGTGATTCCTCCCGAGCAGAGAGTGTTCGTCTCATGAACATCCTCGAGGTTCCCGCTCTCTTGTTGCTCCTCGTCGGATCCGGATTCGTGTTGTCCGAGGTCCGCTGGTTTCGTCGGACTCCGCTGGCCACGCGACTAGCCCCCTACCGTCCGGCCGGGGCACCCACGCAGGCATCGGGAAACGCCCTCAGGGCAATGCTGTTGCCGATCGCAGAGTCCGCTGGGAATCGTCTGTCCTCCGCACTCGGCGTGAAGGAGGGACTCGCCATCCGATTGGCCCGGGCCGGCCGGTCGGAGTCCGCCACTGAATTCAGAATGAGGCAGTTCAGCCGGGCGCTGCTCGCCCTTCTGGCGGCGCTTGCGGCGGTGTTCATGACGTCGCCTCCTCTGCTGTTCGTGTTGGTGATGCTCATTGGTGCACCGCTACTCGCGGCCCTTGCCCCAGAACACCGACTCGACACTGAAATCTCCCACCGCCGACAGGCAATCGAGGCCGAGTTGCCGGTGGTCACCGAGCAGCTGGGAATCCTCCTGGGAGCCGGATACTCCTTACCGGCTGCACTCAATCGTCTGGCCCTGCGCAGCTCCGGGGCGATGGCAAAGGAACTTCTCGCAGTGGTACAGGACATTCGTCGCGGAAGCGGGGAGATCCAGGCGCTGCTCAATTGGGCGACAGCAGTGGACCTGCCATCACTGGATGGCCTGGTGTCCGTGCTGGCACTGCATCAGGACGCCTCGGATCTCGGAGCCCTCATCAGCGAGGAAGCCAAATCGATCCGTTCGGATGCGCACAGAACCACGATCGAGTCGATCGAGCGCAGAAGCCAGCTCGTCTGGATTCCGGTCACTGTGGCCACCCTCGTGCCCGGACTGATCCTGCTTGCCGTGCCATTCACGGCAGCCATGTCACAGGTAACCGGGGCCTGAACATCTACCGGCACACACAGATCGTACGAAATGGGAGAAATCATGGAACAGGAACAAATCCAACGGGAACATACGGAGCGGACCCGCAACCAACGGGGTGAAGGAATCATCTCCACCGCAATCGCCGTGCTGATCGTGGCGCTGCTCGGAGTTGCGATGTGGACCGGGTTCTCCACGATGATGACGGACGCCAGCCAGAAGACCGCCACACAAATCGAACAGATCGGCGGGTGACACGCTCCAGGGCTCAGACAGGCAGTGGCCTCCTGAGCACGCTTTTCGGGGTTTCCGCCACACTCGTGATGCTCGGATTGGCAGTGAATGTCGCACTCGGACTCTGGTCGCGAAGCACCGTGGATGCAATCGCCTATGACACCGCTCGATACGTCGCCACGGCAGACCCCGACCTTGATGATTCAACGGTCAAAGCCGAAGCTCTGGAGCGCGCCAACCGCCTGCTTGGTTCACGAGCAGCAGAGGTGTCAATGAAGTTCACTTCCCGTCCCGGGGATGACCAAGTGGAACTCCGCGTGGAATCGCCTGGAGTGGCACTGATGCCCCGGATGATTTCCGCCGCTCCGATGGTCGGTGGCCTCGACAGACGAATCGTGATGTATCGCGAGCGTTCATGATCACCTCGCGGCACCTCAACCAGAGTGGGTTCGTTGCGGGAACCGAGTCTCTGGCATTCGGCATGCTCATTCTCGTCGCCGGCGCCATCCTCATCGTGAACGCGTGGTCGATGGTGGACAGTCGCATCACACTCGACGCTGCTGCGCGCGAATACCTGAGGTCATACACCGAGGCATCGGATCCGTACACCGCCACGACGCGTGGCCGTTCTGCGCTGTTGCGGGTAATCGACGGCCGGGCCGCGTTGGTGGAGGGCCTGAGAATGCAGGAGCCCGATCAGGCATCATTCGGACCATGCGCACCGGCGCTTCTTGAACTCTCGGTTGACGTCCCTTCAATTCGGATGCCGTTCGTCGGCGACTTCGGGGCGCATCAGATGGAAGTACGCCACGTGGAACTGATCAATGCCCACAAGCAGATGAGTAGTGGGGCCGGCTACAGACCGGAGAACACAGCCTGTGCGGGCTGACACAAGACGATCACAGGCAGGCACCGCCCTCATGCTTGTCCCGGCAATGCTGCTGGTGGTGATGGTGCTCGGCGGGATCGCAGTGGACCTTTCCCTTGCGTACTCCGCACAGCGCAGTCTGTACCGAACGCTCTCGGCCGCCGCCGACGACGCCGCTTCCATGGTGGACACCCGCGCACACCAGGTCGACGGCTCGGTTCGTCTGGATCAAGACGCCGCGACCAGGGTGGCCAGGACGCATCTCGGACTGGTCGAGTCGAACCTCGGCGCAGACACGGCGGGGGCGCATCCGACGAACGAACTGATCGACAGTTCGGTATTGGTCACCACCGACAGTGTGACCGTCACGGCCACGGTCTCCGTGGAACACATCTTCATGAAGGCCGTTCCGGGGTCACCCGATTCGACCGAGGTGAGCGTGGTTGCAATCGGAAGGTTCGCACGGTGACCGGTCCCCTCGATTTCCGGACGCTGTCGGTTCCAGATCGAACCCGGGGTGAACTCGGGATCCCACCCGCCACGGGACGTACGGAGATCTCCTACGCCCGACTGGATGGAGTCGATGTGGTGATCAAGGCTGCCTCGGGCGCCGCCCGGGACAAACTGAGGCGCGAAGCCGAGATTCTCCAACGACTGGCCGACGCCAGGGTTACACGCTTCGTGGATCTGCTCGAAGGCCCGGATCACACCGAATTGATCACTGCCAGGCATTCATCACTCACCCTGAACGATGCTCCCCTGATGGCCCCGGGAGAACGAACGGCCGCCGTTCGCTCGATGTGCCGGGCCATCGCAGATCTCCACGATCTCGGATGGACACACGGCCGAATCTCCGCCGATCACGTACTGGTCGGTCGCCGAGGAAATGTCCGCCTTTGTTCACTCGGCTCAGCACACCCGCTGAGCTCCGATGACCAACAGCAGCGACTGGATTCGCTCTCGGACCGCAACTCATCGGATGAGGTCACCGCAGACCACTGTGATGTCGCCGCGGTGGCTTCGATGGTCCTGGAGTGCGACTCGGATCTAGGCGGCCGGGCCGAACGCTTGCGGTGGCGTATTCGTTCGGCCTTGGCGCGACGGCGACTGGCCAGAATCGGACGGATCCCGACGCCGGAGGAGCTGAGTGCGCTCCTGGGTCCCGAGACACTCACGGAACCCGAAACTGCCGACGTTGGGTCCAGGTCGCGACCACGTGTTCCTCGGCTGCCCAACCGCCGAGTGGTGCTCGTCGCCGTCATGGCTGTGGTGGCAGTGACAGGGAGTGCACTGCTGCGCCAGCAGACCAGCGAGCGGCCGACGCGCGAACATGATGAAGTTGCGGCCGCGGAAGAAGCGTCGGTCGAGGTCACGTCACCTCCGCCGCTCCCTGACGCCACACCGCGGGTGTGCCTGAGAGGTCCGGACGGTGCTGAAGTCTGCACCGAGGAAGTCCGCATACACGGTCAAACCATCTCTGTCGGACATCAGTCCTTCGAGCTTGGTGAGCCCGGTGACGAGCTGCTGGTGGCTGACTGGCGTTGTGACGGGTCGGCAACGGCTGCCCTGCTGCGACCATCCACCGCCATGGTGTACGAATTCCCCGATTGGGCTGATGGAACCGAAGAGTCTGGACGGGAAGAATCCGCGCAGATCGTCGGCAATGCTCCAGAAGCCTCCACACTCACCCTTCCCCTCGAATGTGGCTCGATATCACTGCTCACCGCCGAGGATTCGGTGATGACGCTGGAGTTGCCGGGTCCCCACAAGTTTGAGGAGAAAGATCCATGAAACCCGCTGTACGGATGGGGATTGCACGGAAATGGTTTGCACGAATCGGACTGGTCGTTGTCACCGCAGGGGCGATCGCAGCGTTCATCGCTGCATGGAATGCCCAGTTGCCCACCCCGCCAGTTGCACCGTCGCAATGGAACGAGTGGTTGTCCTCCCATGATCCGATGGACCTCGTCGTAGCTGCGGCGAGGGTCATCACCCTGGTCAGCGCCGGCTACATATGCGTTGCCTTGACGCTGAGCACTCTGGCCCAGATCTACCTGCCCTCCTCTCTACGCCACAGGATGGAAAAGGTGCTCCCGGGCATCGTCACGACCCTCACGGTCACTGCCGTGCTCGGATCGGCTCCCGCCGGTGCCGCCGAACTGGTCGTGGAGCCTCGGGACGCGACACCCGTGATGCGCGTGGTCGCCCAGGAAGTCCCGACCATGCGCCAAGCCGAACAGCCGCCCGCGCAACAGCCGCCCGAGCAAGCACCGGCCCCCGTGGAACAGAAGGTCCTGCCTGCCACGGTCATCGTGGCACCGGGGGATCACCTGTGGTCAATTGCGCACAGAGACCTGTTGGATGTCTTCGGTGCCGAACCAACGTTTGAACAAACAGAACTGCATTGGGTGCGGCTCATCGACCTCAATCGGGACCGACTCGCAGACCCTGACAACCCGGATCTCATCTTCCCCGGAGATCCGTTGATACTCCCGCGCTGAAGCTCAGCCGATCACTTCGACAACCCAAATCTGACCGACTTCAAAGCGTTCGGATGATTCTGCAGGTTTGCCTGAAACCGAGATCTGGAGGTTGAATGTCCCCATACAGGCAATGGGACCAAAGTCCAGGGTGGCGCTCACACCACCAGAGGTGTCCAGAGGTTCATCGGCCACAG